>JAOHKZ010000025.1 GCA_028101545.1 Opitutales bacterium
ACCCAGATGATTTATAAATAAATTGCCTGATTTAATCTCGCCCACTCGCCCAACATTTTTGAACAATTCCAAAGAACTATTTTCAACGATCCAACCTGAACTTGTAATGCGTCCAACTGCCCTGAAGTTCTGATAAGAAAATTGTTTTTGTTGATTAATAATACGAGGAAGTAAATTGGGAAATATCTTAACGGTAGGTGAAATCCTAAAATCAAAATTTATACCTGCTCCCTTTTTAGAACTCATATTTAAAGGTAACTTTAAAGCCATAGAAATATTCTGTTGTTCAACTAGCTTTTCTTTAAAGGAGGAATCATTAGAATCCAGAAGTATAAAATCGGGAGTTATTCTTGTTTTAAAAATTCCATTTAACTTGGCATCTGTTGAAAAATGTTGATCAAACCGGCCCAGTTTAAAGTCGGTAAAAGCCAAATTAAATTCGATCATGTTTTTGGAACTATCAATGGGTTCATCTATATGCACGACCACCTGCTCTCCATCCTTATTATCAAAATGGATATTTAATTCTTCTATTCTGGTTTTTTTGTCAATGAACTCGATTCGACTGTAAATATCGCCTTTAACGATACCTTCCTTTGGGAAAAAAATAGAGGAGACTGTAAACCCAGCGAGAAGCTCCAGATCAAGTTGTTTCCTGATGGAATCAAATGAGATTTTACCCCCGCCTTTGATCTTAGCATTAAGAAGAGAAAGGGTCGGGAAATACCGGACTAAATCAGAGGAAGAGATTGTTCCGTTCCAATCACCTGTAAATTTCCCATGCCCTCTTTTTCGATCCATCTGAATTCGTCCAAGAGGAACATCTTTTATATTAGACTCAGTAATCAATTTCATTGATTCAGATTCACCGTCGTTCACAAAATCAAATTTGAAAAAGTCTTCCGCTAATACAGAAACTCTTAAAATTTCTCTCCCTTCCTCTACCTCTTTATTAACAAATGCTTTTAGAAAAAGTGGTGAATCACTTGAAGCAAAACCTCCTAATAATGGAGATCCTTTATCCATTCTAAATTCAATGGCAGATTTAATTTCTTTTTTTGATTTGGGCTGGGTACCGAAAAAAGAAAAGGGAACTGAAAGTGTGCCCATTTCAAAGTTGCCGTTCACATCAATTGAATCACAACCCAAATTTAAGGGATTTAATCTTAGTTGGTTAAGAAGATTCAAAACACTCCCATTTGAATCTATGCTATCTAATGCCCTTACTTTAAGATCTCTTAATTCGAGATGCTTGATCTGTAAGTTATTTCCTAAAAGCCAATCAATGGATGAATATGAAAAGCTTCCATCTCCCAATGCCAAACTCCATTCTGAACTTTTCCATTCCCCACCAATTACTGAACCGTCCCACCAATTTAATTGAATATCCTCGAAAGTTAATTGCCCATCGTCGAATTTACTTTCAAGGAATGTTGTAAATCGTTTAGGCAACCACCACTCAAAAACTACTAAATCAACCAATGCAATGGTTAACATAAGTGAAACAAAAGCCCAGAAGGACTTTTTCATGTAAGCGGCACTATGATTTTAAAATTCAAAATTCCCTTTATATCGAGGATGGGAAAAAATAAAGGAAATGTAAAACCAAAGAAATGAGAATAGGGTTGAGGTTACAAATCCCCCTCATCTAACTAGTAAAAAAAATGTAGATCAGCTATACAACAACAGAGTAAATATTTATTTTAAAACCGGATCTGAAAGCGGTTCTAAAATTGAACTCTATCGACTTTTACGCTTAGCCTCAAATAATCTTTTTTCTTTAACCTTGTTTGCTTCTTTGCCGATTCTGTCCCTGAGATAATACATGCGTGCTCTCATTGTAATACTCTCACGATCGATTTCGACTTTGTCGATAAGCGGAGAGTGAACAGGAAAAACGCGTTCAACACCAACTCCAGAAGCAATCCGGCGAACGGTGAAGGTTTCATGAATACCTGAACCCTTGCGTGCAATAATAATACCACCAAAAATCTGAATTCTTTCTTTTCCTCCTTCTCTGACTCGGACATGAACTTTTACACCGTCTCCAACTTTAAACTGGTCGCGATCTTCTTTTAAATATTCGTTTGTTACTTCTTCTAGTAGTTGATTATTCATAATACTTATTACTCTCAGGTTAATTTTTTAATAAATCAGGGCGCAGTTGCTGGGTTTTTTCTAATCTCTTTGTCTCTCGCCATTTTGAAATTTGTGAATGATTACCGGAAAGAAGGACATCAGGAACCTTCATTCCTCGAAATTCAGCAGGTCTAGTATACTGTGGAAATGCTAATAATTGATCCTCAAAACTTTCATCCTTGAGAGAATCTTCATCCCCAAGAACACCCGGAATATGGCGACTCACAGCATCAATCAGAACTGATGCACCTAGGGTGCCGTTTGTCAAAACATAATCCCCAACACTTACCTCTCTTGTAACGAGTTGATCACGAACACGCTGATCAACCCCCTCGTAGTGTCCACTAATGATTAAAATATGTTTCTCTAGTGCAAGTTCCTTACACATGGGAGTATCCAACTTCTCGCCATCAGGAGCCATGTAAATAACTGTTGTTGCTTCATTAGAAATATCCTCAACAGCAGAAAATAAAGGTTCTGGTTTCATGACCATTCCAGCACCACCACCAAAGGGTCTATCATCGGTTTCCCTATGCTTGCCTTTTGCCCAGCGGCGAAGGTCAAAAGAATTAATTTCTACAAGCCCGGTATCGATTGCTCGGGCGATAATGCTTTCTCCAACAAAACCATCTAAAGTTTTAGGAAAAAGAGATAACACATCGAAACGCAGAATTGGCTCCATTTTGCGAATCATCACCAAATTTTAAAGGCATATTAGAGAACGAGGGGCAAAGAATACTTTAGCCTTCTTTCTTCTCTTCTTCACTTTTAGCTTCAGCCTTAGGAGCTTTCTCCTCAGCTTTGGCTTCGGGTTCAGCAGCAGGTGCTTCTTCTTTTTTAGCCTCTTCCTTTGGTGCTTCTGCTTCTTCACTTTTAGCTTCAACCTTAGGAGCTTTCTCCTCAGCTTTAGCTTCGGGTTCAGCAGCAGGTGCTTCTTCTTTTTTAGCCTCTTCCTTTGGTGCGTCTGCTTCTTCACTTTTAGCTTCAACCTCAGGAGCTTTCTCCTCAGCTTTAGCTTCGGGTTCAGCAGCAGGTGCTTCTTCTTTTTTAGCCTCTTCCTTTGGTGCTTCTACTTCTTCACTTTTGGCTTCAGGAGCAGATTTGCCTTTTTGGGCCCGTGCAAGACGCTTTGAAGCTTCACGCTCAGATTTCTGCAACCATTCTTCGGGAGTAAGTCTGCCTTGGCGGATCAGACTCTTTGCCGTATCGGTAGGTTGAGCACCAACTCCGAGCCAGTGATCAATTCGCTCCATTTTAAGCTTCAACTCCTCTGTACGGGAATGAGCCTGAGGATTGTAAGTTCCTAAAACTTCAATAAATTTTCCGTCTCGACGGGTTGTTGCAGGAGTAACAACCATGCGGTAAAAAGGGGCATGGCGAGCTCCGTGTCTTTGCAAACGAATCTTGATCATAATCTACTAATTAATTGAAGGGTACGAAATTAAGGAAAAAGTGAAAAGGAAAGATTATTTCTTACATTTTGTCAATGAAAAAGCCCCAATACCAAGGGTGTCAGAACGCAGTAAGTATATTCCTACTCAAGGAAAGCCAACAAAGCAATCTTGTCTTTTTTCAAACGATCGTTTAAATATATCCCTCATGCCAATTTCACCCGTATTGACAAGATCTAATGGGCAAAAGACAAAAGCCCGCCTCCTGCGAACAACCGAAAAATTGTTTGCATCTAAAGGTGTTGCCGGTGTCACCATGAGGGGTATTTCACAACAGGCAAAAACTAATCTTGCTTCTGTTAATTACCATTTTGGATCCAAAGAGGCAATGGTCTTAGAAATGATCAAGTCTAAGATTGAACCGATCAATGCTAAAAGAAGAAAAAGTCTTGCTGAGGCAAAACTAAAACATCCGGGAAGACCATTAAGCACAAACGAAATATTTAGGGCTCTGATTCGTCCAGTTGGAGAACAGGTTGAAAAAGAGTTAAAAAACCAAATTGGAATTCTAGAAATTATTTCCCGCAGCTTTACTGAACCGGCAAGTTTCCTGGAGAAGATTCACAAGAGGTTTTTTGGTGAATTGTCACAAGTTTTTATGAATGAACTCAAAATCGCTCATCCATACGCCAAAGAAGAAGATTTATATTGGAATTATCATTTTGCTGTTTCTTCCATGCTTGGAGCACTTGCTCAACATAGACGAATAAGGGACTTTTCATTAGGCAGATGTAATGGAAATGCAATTCAGGAAATGATTGAAAGACTAATTATTTTTGTATCCCAGGGTTTTGAAGCTGGCATTAAGAAAAACAAATGAAAAACTATACTTTTTTAGTCATTCTTCCCGCTTTTATCTTTCTTTCATGTCGCTCAACAATAAAAGATTCCTCATCCGTTGAAAATGATATCGTTCCTGATGAATGGAATGCAGATTTAACGGGCTTCATTCAAAAAGATATAAAAAATTATTGGGCAAATGAATTTAATGCTACCGATCTTACAGACCTTATAAAACTATGTAATAAAAATAACCCAGAGCTTAATTCGATGTACCAAAGAGTTGTGGCTCGGGGCGAGGATGCAACCATGGCTGGTGCCATGTTATTACCTAATGCCAATGCAAATGTATCCGGTTCAAAAACGAAACGGAATTTAATTGGATTTAATTTTCCCAATAGTGAAACATCCTTTACCTCAAATAGCTTTAGTTCGGGCATAAATATAAGTTGGGAATTAGACCTTTGGGGCAAAATTAAAGATCATAAAAAATCAACTACAAAAAGATTTGAAGCAAGCCTGCTTGACTATGAAGCAGCCAAATTGTCCCTAAATGGGCAGGTTGCCAAAGCATGGTTCAACCTCTTAGAAAATTCTCATCAGATTCAACTTATTACTAAGACAATTGATACATATTCTCAAAATTTATCTTTCATTAATAATCGATACGAAAAAGGTTTGGCTACCGCCCTCGAACAAAAACTGGCTGAAGCAAGCTTTAAATCTTCTCAAGCCAAATTGGCTCAAATGAGAAGATTTGAAAATAATCTTACTCAAACTCTTCAAGAGTTAACAGGGTCAAAGCCAAACAAAAGTTTTACCATTAACACACCAGCTTCTCTACCAAAACTGAACACGCCTCCCCTTCCACCGACCCCGTCTGAAGTTGTTAATGCTCGCCATGACTTATTATCTGCGAAGCTTCAAATTGTTGCTTCAGGATTGGATTTAAAAGTAGCGAAAAAAAACCTGCTTCCCTCTTTTACCCTAACCGGAAGTCCTGGTAGTAGATCAGACAATTTTGAAGACTTAATCGATAAAAAATTTCGTGTCTGGGATATTTCAGGTGGTATAAGCCAACCTCTCTTTCAAGGCGGCAGATTACATGCAGGTATAAGAAAAGCTGAGGCTTTACAAAATGCAGCTTTACTTAATTTCAAATCAATTGCTTTACGCTCTTTTTATGAAGTTGAAAATACTCTTTCCGCTGACAAACATTTTGCCTTAGAGGAAAAAAAACTGGAAGAGGCTTACATAGCCTTAGCAAAAGCTGCCGATCTTAGTTGGGATCGATATCAAAGCGGATTGGAAGGAATTTTTAATACCCTTGAAACACGGAGGCGTGCCTTCGACGCGGAAAGTCGGTTTTTATCTACCCAAAAGGAACGAATCTTAAATCGAATTAATCTCTACATTGCAATTGGCATGGATGCGGTTGCACCTGAACTATGAAAAAAATTGCCATAATAGGTCTATGTGGACTCATCATTGGAATAGCCGTCTTCATTGGAAAAATTCTCGTCGACAGTAAGCCTGTAGCGGAACCCAAAGAAATTGTGGCTTCCCTTCCCTTTGTTGATATCATTGTGGCTAATCGTATATCGCAAAAAGCCACAATTGAGGCTTATGGAACAGTTCAAGCACGTACACTTACCAATTTAATAGCTGAAGTTCCCGGTTTGATTGAGGGGGTTGCTCCTTTCGGTGAAAATTCTGATAATGATATATCGTCCTTTCGTGCCGGAGGTTTTTTTGAAAAAGGAGATTTATTGGTAAAAATCGAAGACACGGACTTGGTGGCAAGGGAAGCAGAAACCTTCGCCAACCTCAAGCGAAACGAATATCAATTGGCCCAGGAACGTGCATTGGCTGATCAGGCTAAAACTGAATGGGGAAACCGGGACTGGAAATTGGCTTCTGAATTAGTTAAAAGGGTACCCCAAATTCTAAAAGCGGAAGCAGAGGCCAAAGCAGCAGAGGCACTTCATGCTCAAGCCAAAAAAAATGTAACCAAGGCAAATGTACGAGCTCCCTTTCGAGGTAGAATTTTAGATATATTAGCCGATGTGGGACAACAAGTAGGTGCTGGTGCTCCTTCATCTCTAGCTAAAATATATTCGATCAAGACAGGTGATGTGCACTTGTCCCTTAGTAGTAGAGAAATTTCCTTTTTAAATTTTGATGAAGGTTCACCTCAGGGAAAAAACCAAACTGTTGCCCAAATTATTAACGATAATGGAAAAATTCTTCATAATGGTGTAATCGATCGCTCTCAGGGAATCATTGATCCAAAAACACGATTACATAATGTGGTGGCAAGCTTTGAAAACTGTTTTACTGATCCATACGAAAAAAAACACCAAATCAAACATCCATTGAGTATTGGCCAGTTTGTTAAGCTCAATTTAATCGGACCCGAAATTAATGTATTTATCGTCCCAATTTCTGCTTTCAGGGAACAAGATATCATTCTTGTTCTTGATCAAGAGAACAGCCTAACATTCAGAAAGGTGGAAACGGTAAAAAAAGATGGACTGGAAGCCTGGGTCAGCAAAGGAATTAAAGAGGGTGAGAAAATTTGTATCACCCCATTGGACATTATCGCAGAGGGTATGAAAGTTAAAGTTTCATCGTCATCATTGGATCAAAACAAAAGTCGTCCATGATTGCCTGGTTTGCCAAAAACGGAGTAGCTGCAAATCTACTTGCTGGATTTATACTACTTGCTGGAATAATTTCCATCCGAAGCCTGAAAATGGAACTCTTTCCAGATTTCGACCTCGACATTGTAACCGTCTCTGTAATTTACCCCGGTGCTGCCCCCTTAGAAGTTGAAGATGGCATTTGTAAACAAATTGAAGAAAAAATTTGGGATCTTACTGGTATTAAAGAGATGACTTCTTTTGCCCGAGAAAATACCGGAGTCGTTAGCATTCAAGTAGAAAAAGGAAAAGATGCCAAACTACTTGCGGATGAGATCAAGGTGAGAGTTGATGCAATCAATAATTTCCCAGAAGAAGCGGAAAAACCCATTGTAGAGGTTATGACTGCTAAAAGAAGGGTTCTCGCATTAGCAATTCATGGAAATTGTGATCTAAAATCACTTCGTAACCTTGCAGAAAAAACGCAGGATGATTTGACTCATATCCCAGGAATAACCCAGGTTGAAATTTCCGGTATTAGAAGACCCGAGATTGGTATTGAACTCTCCGAGCAAGCAATGAGAGAACATGGACTAAGCTTTGACACGGTTTCGCGATCTCTATCTCAAAATTCGGTTGATGTGCCCGGAGGAGTTGCTCGGACAACTGCGGGTGAAACCTTGATTAGGACAACAAGTAAAGCTCGGGAAGGCAAAGAATTTGATCAAATTGAAATTGTTTCCTCTCCAAATGGTTCTTCCGTTAAGCTGGAAGATATTGCACTAGTTAAAGATGCTTTTGAAGACAAGGTATTATACACAACTTTCAAAGGGCAACCTGCAGTTACACTAAGAATATTTCGCGTTGGCAAGCAAAGCCCACTCGATATCTCGAAAAAGGTATCCAAATATGTGGAGAACAGAAGCTCCAGCCTTCCGGGAAATATTAAAATGACCATTTGGCAAGACAGTTCCTATTATCTACAAGGTCGGTTGGATATGATGATAAGGAATGCTCAGCATGGATTAATCCTTGTTTTCTTGGTTCTATCCTTTTTTCTTCGCCCATCTCTAGCATTTTTTGTGGCTCTTGGTTTGCCTATATCTTTTATGGGGGCATTCGCAACCATGGGGGTAATTGGAGCATCTATTAACCTTGTATCACTTTTTGCATTCATTGTTGTATTGGGAATTCTCGTAGACGATGCAATTGTTGTCGGAGAATCTGTATATACATTGGGTAAAAAGGGACATAGTCCAATAGAAGCATCGATCAGAGGAACTCAACTAGTTGCAATGCCTGTCACCTTTGCAATCCTCACTAGCGTTGTTGCATTTGTTCCCCTTTTGTTCCTTCCTGGTTGGCTCGGTAAATTAATGAAGGATATTCCTCTTGTGGTTATTCCAGCTCTATTATTTTCACTGGTTGAATCAAAGTTTATTTTACCCTATCACTTAACATTCTGTCGGTTCTATAAAGGCAGAAAAAATTGGTTTTCTCGAATACAGGAGTCGATTGCTGACGGACTTGAACGCTTCATTGTGAAAGTTTATTCCCCTTTTTTAAGTCGTTGCCTACGATTACGTTGGCCTGTAGTTGCCGTATTCCTAGGATTTCTCATTATCACATTCGCTCTTATAATGGGTGGTCATGTTAAGTCCGTTCGAGGGGTTCCCCCTGTTCCATCGGACTATATATCGGTCAAAATTACGATGCAGGATGGCGTGCCGGCAGCGACTACGGAAAAGTCCATTGGGTTAGTTGAGAAAGCAAGGATTGAAGTGATCAAACATCTGGAATCAATAGGAGAACCAAATCCATTCAGATACGATATGAAAACTATGGGTGCACAACCATTTTCAGGCGGTCCCAAAAGTTCCTCTAATATCGTGACTGGATCCAATATGGGAGAGATAAGTGTCGAACTGATAAAATCTGAAGACCGCACCCGCAGTGCTCCGCAAATCTCTGCCCTTTGGCGGGAAAGGATTGGCCCATTACCAGGAGTCAAACAGCTTTATTTTGGAGATGTTGCCGCTGGGGGTAGCAAGACCGCACTTGATATTGAGATCGCCGGGCAAAGCCTAGAATCTATGACAAAGGCGGCATATCAATTAAAAGAACAGCTCAAAAAATACCAGGGACTTTTTGATATTTCAGATACATACTCGGGGGGAAAGAGAGAATTAAAATTGAATCTTAATTCAGCAGGTCGTGCCTTGGGTCTGACTCAGGCTGATTTAGGCAGACAAGTTCGACAAGCTTATTATGGCGAAGAAATCCAAAGGCTTCAACGTGACCGCGAGGAAATAAAAGTTATGCTTCGCTACCCGCTTAAGGACAGAAAAAGCCTAAGTTCATTGGAAAACCTAAGGATACGAACACCAAATGGAATTGAAGTGCCCTTGGAAGAAATTGCAGAAACTGGATATGGACAGGGCTATCCAACAATCAAAAGGTCTGATCGTGCGAGAATTATCAATGTTCAATCCTCTGCAGATAAATTAATTGCTGATATACCAAGTATTGAGAGAGATTTAGATCAATCTTTCCTGCCATCAATAAGAAAAGCATTTCCTGATTTGCGATTCTCTTTTGTCGGAGAACGCAAAGAACAAAATGAAAGTGACTCCAGCCTGGCTCAGTCAGGTTGGATAGCGCTTTTTATTATTTATGCATTGTTAGCAATTCCATTCCGTTCCTATTTTCAACCACTTTTAGTTATGTCAGTTATTCCCTTCGGTTTAATTGGAGCCGTACTGGGACACTTACTTTTTTCAATTCCACTCAGCCAACTATCAATGTTTGGTATTGTTGCCTTAACGGGTGTTGTCATTAACGACAGCTTGGTGCTGGTTCACTATGTGAATCAAAAGAGTAAGAATTCATCTTTAATTCAAGCAGCCAGGGATGCTGGGATGGCTAGATTTCGTCCTATCCTTCTAACCTCTCTTACCACTTTTGTGGGACTTCTTCCAATTTTATTCGAACGTAGTTTGCAGGCTCAATTTCTTAAGCCAATGGCGATAGCAATTGGTTTTGGCGTTTTATTTGCCACCTTTATTACTTTAATAATGGTTCCATGCCTATACCTCATTTTAGAAGATATGATTCAAACCTTTAGAAAAAGCCTAAGGTGGATTGGAATAGGTTCGATTAATACTACAAAATCAAACCTTCCCGCAGAAGATAACCTCAATCAGATTTAAATCCTGATGCTAAGAGTGTTTCAAAAAATGGCTCAGTACTTTCTTTAGCCACAATCTCAACTTTTACTTTTTCGAAGCCTGCATCTTTTATCGTTTTGAAAAGTTCATTTTCAGCAAAGCCTAACCAGCGATCATTATACAACTGCCGAGCCTTCTCAAATTGGTGTTGCTTTAAATCAATGATAATTAATTGCCCTCCAGGTTTCAAAATACGATTGGCCTCTAATAATGCTACTTCAGGTCTTTCAGCATGGTGTAAAGACTGACTCAACAAAGCCAAATCAACAGAACAATCATTAAGAGGTACTTTTTCAAGATCCCCAAGTTTATAAACCAAATTGGAAAGGCCATTTTTTATTGCCTGTTCAGTCCCTACACGAACCATACTCTTGGATCGATCAATGCAATATACTTTTTTTGCACGCTCAGCTAGCAACTGCGAAATTGTACCCTCTCCTGCCCCAAGATCTGCTATGGTTATTTCAGGAACGAGACGGAAAAGAAAATGGCCAATCGCATCCCATGAGCGACCAGGAACATAGTTTTTGCCAAGTCTTTCTGCAACCTCATCAAAATATTGTTCGCTTGCACGTCTTCTTCTTTCAATAATTCTCTGCAGTGATGATTGATCGGTTATCCAGAATTCCTCATCTGATTCAGTGTCTAAAGCAAAGCGAACAATCTCAAAATGCTTCGATGCACCTAGAGATAAAATATAAAATGTTTTCTTTCCCTCTTTACGATCTGCCACCATGTTGTGCCTTCTTAATAACGCAAGATGACTCGAAATCCGGGACTGTCCCATTTCAAGAATTTCTTGAAGTTCCGCTACAGATAATTCTTCTTGGTCTAGTAGTCTGAGCATTCGTAACCTGGTGCTGTCCGATAATACCTGCAGAACTTCAGTTACTTTTATTGTCATACTTCCTAGGATTTCCTAAAGAAGTGATCTTTGGCAAATCTCTTTTTGAAACGTAGCTTAATTTATTTCAAAACCACATTTCAGAATTCTTCTTAATTCTTATCTACCCAACGGGATAATCCTTTAACTTTCCAGGTTTGAATGTTACCTGCCACATCAGTTTCAACAATATCTTCTATTTTTTTCCCAAGAAGCATTTGCCCTAATGGAGTTAGATAAGAGAGGACATTGTTATCAGGATCACTATCCCATGCTCCTAGCACTGTGTAAGTTTGACTATCAGAGTTGGATTGGTCTACTAACTCAACGATTGAGCCTATACCTATTGAGTCAACAGGGGCGTCTGAAAAATCTGTTGGCTTTGCCCTCATAATTTCAGTCTGCAATTCAGATTGTCTCGCAAGAAGAACTTTCTGTTCATCTTTGGCCATATGATACTCTGCATTTTCCCGTAAATCTCCATGCTCACGAGCAGCTTCAATCGCAAGTGAATTCTCAGGAATTTTCACCTTGGTCAATTCGTCCAAATCCTCAATTTTCCGATCGTAGCTAGACTTGGAGACAATTAATGAATCATCTGTAACAACTGAACTACTGGACGAACTGCTTGAACCACCATCCAATAAATCTTGTATTTCAGGATACCTTTTAATAAATCGGGCTAACAAAGATCGTTTACTTAGATCTTCAAAACCAGGATTTAGAAGAAGAGCTTGTGCCAAGTCTTGAGCGTTTTCGGCTGTACCTTTACTCAAAATATCGGGTAGTAATTCTTTATCGTCTGACAAGATTTCTGCCAGTGGAATCCGACGAGTGGTTGCATTTTGCAAGGACTCATAATCAATTGCGGAAAATACTGCAGTTAAAAGCCTTGGGTTGATTAAATCTTTCAGCAAATCTTTGAATTTAGCTAACTCGCGAAATTTTAACATCCATAATAAAACGGGTGCCTTTAATGTTTGTTCATCTAGCCAAAGAGATAAGGATTTGATGAGAAGTTTTGACTCTTCCCGATCAATAAGAAAATGGGCACATTCTCCAGAAAATTTAACCGAGGTATTCTGAAGCAGATTAACAATTATAGCTTTCCAATTATCTGGGTAAACCCGAGTCACAAGATCAAGAAAACGACTATGAAACTTTGTTGGCAATAGATCAGCCAAGCGAGGTAGATCACCTTCGCATTCTTGCAAAATAGAGGCGGATGTAGGCTCTAATTTCTCAACATCCTCTTCGACATCTCTGGCCAAATTGTTTCGCACCCAAATTCCATATAAACGATCGGCTTCGCTTAAGTTACGAGCTTCCAAAATCGCATTTGTTAGGTCTTCGAGAACTTGAGGTAAATCGGCTTGAAGGTCCTCTTTTTCTGATGCTAAGTCGTAAAGCTTTTCAGCCAAGGCGATCTTTTCCTTCGATCTTTTCTCATCAAAAAAGTCTTGAAGGATTTCCTGTTCGGGTTTTACCGGTTCATCCCTGAGAACATAAGGTTCAGTTTTTTTATTAGGAACTGCAACCCGGGGGTCCTTAATTAAAAGTTTTTTAGTAGCAGTCCACCATTTCTTACCTTTTGCTGGTCCAAAAAGAAAACCAAGAATTCGTTCAAAATCACGATTGGCAGCACATCCATCCTCAAATTTAGATAAAATCTCAATGACTAAATCTACGGGATTTTTTTTGGCCATTAGATCTATTTCTTCAGGATTTGAACGATGGCGAGAAATGATATGGTCATCTTCAAGAATTTCAATTTTACCAAGACAAAAAACGGGGTCCATTGCATGGCTTTTTCGTTCTCCTTCTTCAAAATCGATAAGTAACATGCCGCGATCTGCATCAAAACCGGTTATTTTGCCTAGGCCCCAACTCCGATGGATGCATGAGGCACCTTCAGTCATTGCCTCTAAGGCTGGGCGTGAAGATTCAAGAGAAGGATCTTTTTCGATCAACTGATCGATATTTTCAACATTCATTCAGGTTCGGCGGGTAAGATGTAACTTGGGAATTGTTAAGAGATAAGAAAAACTTCTATCATAAGATAAACATTAAAAATAGCGAGCGAAAAGGTGCTTAAACTGGAATGATTTTTTATTCCTCGTGAGCTTTGGGTTGATGAACACGAAACAAAAAATATGCAGGCACGAGTAAAAAGAATGCACCGGCCAAATATGCAGTGGATGATCCATATTTAAAATATACAGTTCCCGCAATTAAGGGACCTATTGCACGTGCCATCGAACCGGATGAACGAAACACACCTAAATGAAACCCCTGATCCTGCTCGCTGGAATACAAAGATGTAAGCGATGTCAGTGTTGGGCTTATAAAAGCCACCCCAGTGGACATCAAAAACAATGCAAAATAAAACCAGTTCTCATTTTTACTAATAGAAAGCAAAATAAAGGCCAGAAGACCAATAAATACGCCAAGCAAAGCCATTCGTTTCTCTCCGATTGTCCCCACAAATCTTCTTACAAAAAATCCTTGAGCAAAAATTAAGGTTACTCCAATAAGTAAAAACATTTTCGCTATATCCAGGGGAGCGTATGAAAATCTCTCCACCGCTAGGAATGTTAAAGTAAATTCCATACCTGAAAAAGAAATCATATAAAATAGGTATGCTAAGCAGGTGTTACTCACAGCACTATCCTTGATTCTGCCAAGTTGAAAAACTACTGGCTTGGGTTGTTCTCCCTGCCCTCTTTTTTCTTCCGGCAAAGTTTCTTTAAAAGAACGCGTTAACCAAGCCCAGTTTACAACTGCCAATGAAAAACTTATTAATGCCGCGAGGGAAAAAGGATTCAAACCCAAAATGGAGTTGCTGTCACTTCCCCATGACCATTGGGAAGCAAAACCTCCCAGTGCGGGCCCTATTATAAAACCAAGCCCAAAGGCTACCCCAACAAATGCCATTCCTTTAGATCGGGATTCACGGGATGTCACATCTGCAATTGAAGCCGTTGCTACGGATAGATTCCCACTCGCAACTCCACCAAGAATCCGAGAAATTACCAAAATCCAAAAATCACCCGCAAAAATCCACAACGCATAGCCTAAGCAAGTTCCTCCAAGAGTGAACATTAGAACCGGACGTCGTCCTATCCTGTCAGATAAACGACCCCAAATCGGAGCAAAAAAGAATTGCAAAATTGCGTAGAGAGAACCAAGCGCACCACCAAAAATAACGGTTTCAAAACGAAAGCTTGAATTTTGACTGTTCCCCTCAAATGCAAATCCTTGAATTAACATTACAAAATCGGTTAAAAGCCCTCCTCCAAGCAAAGTTTCTCGATTCAGGTAATGATCAAGCATCGCAGGAAAAAGGGGGAAAATAACCGAAAATCCAACCATATCCAGAAAAATGGTAAGAAAGACAACTCCAAAAGTGGCCCGTTTTCTTTTAGCCATTTCTTTTTCAGTTTCGCTCATAAATTTCCTCCATTATTATTATTCTTCTCAATGGAAAGATTGCGCAAAGCTAAGGAAACATTGCCAGGAACCAATTCAGTTTCCCGATTGCCAAATAAGTGGACCTGCTTGATCAAACTCGAACTCGTATAAAAATACTTTTCATTTGGCATTAAAAAAATAGTTTCTAAACCAGAGTCTAAATGACGGTTCATCTGGGCCATTTGGAATTCATACTCAAAATCTGAAACCGCTCGCAATCCTCTTACCACAACACTTGCACCATTTTGCTTTGCGTAATCGACAAGTAATCCACTGAAAGGTGCCACTGATACATTTACAAAATCCGAAATATTTTCAACCAAAAGATTCAATCGAGTATCGCAATCAAAGGCGGTTCTTTTATCAGAATTGTCTGCAGAAACGGCAACAATTACCTGATCGAAAATTTTAGAAGCTCGTTCTAAAACATCGAGGTGTCCGTAAGTTACTGGATCAAATGTGCCTGGATAAATCGCGATGGTCATGAAATTAAACACCATACAATAGCTAAGAATAAGAACAAGTCCACAACCAAGGATGCCTTGTTATTGCAAAAGCGATTTAAGCATGTATCTTATGAATTTCTCTTGGATGAATTTACCTAATCTACTCACACTCTCTAGAATTCCGTTAATGTTGGTGGTCATTGCCTTCTTATACCCACCTCCTGAAACTTCACTGCCTTGGTTAAGAACTTGTGCGCTTGTTATATTTCTTTTTGCTGCACTTACAGATTGGTTGGATGGATGGTTAGCAAGAAAATTTGGACAAGTTTCTGAGTTTGGTAAATTCATGGACGCCTTATCAGATAAAGTTTTAACCTTAGGCATGTTCATCAGCCTTCTCGTTTTGGACGAAATTGCTCGTTGGGCACTTTTCCCAATTTTGCTCATTTTATCGCGTGAATTTCTAATTACTGGATTAAGACTGGTAGCTGCGGGTCGAGGGAAAACTCTTGCAGCCGAAAAAGTCGGAAAATTAAAAACGGTCATCCAACTAACATGCATATGCCTCTTTCTGGGAAAAATGGCGGTGGAGAACGACTTTACTGGAATTTTCTCTCCAGAAATCCAAGATAACTTAACCCAGCTTTTACTTCTAGGAGGACGAATTACCTTAATCGCTGCAACCATTATAACTGTCTTATCCGGAGTTTTATACCTTGCTAAGTATTGGAGGTTTTTTATCGAGGAAAATGAATAATGGATTTTTTAATCAAATCCTTATCTACTCTGGGCCCTCTAGGTAGTAAATTACCTGCTCCAGGCACATTTGGTTCAATCGCTGGTATATTGGTATTTTCTTGCCTTATTTGGTTCACCTCCCTCCCTCCCATTTTTATTGTAGGAATTTTCATAATTCTTTTTGTTTTAGGTATTCCTCTGTGCACCCGTGCAGAAATTCTGCTAAACAAATCAGATCCTCCTGAAGTAATTTGGGATGAATTTACTGCCATTCCAATAGTATTTATATTTTGCCTCGAAGATTTAAACCTCGAATCCCTCAATAGATCCTTACTTTTTCTATGTGTAGGGTTTATTCTTTTTCGAATTTTTGACATCGCAAAACCAATAGGAATACAAAAACTCCAATCATTACCAAACGGGCTCGGAGTTATGATTGATGACTTGGCAGCTGCCCTCGTATCCGCCTGCCTTCTCTATCTATTGAAAACTTTTTCTTTGTCTTTTTGATATTTTGCTCTTCTAATTTACTTATAGATGAGTGAATCAGGAGAAAACAGTATAGAAAAAGACATTTCTTTTACACTTGAAGTATCAAATAAAATGGGTATCCATGCACGCCCAGCCGCAATGATTGTAAGAATTGCGTCTCGATTTGAAGGAGATATTTGGGTTGAAAAAGAAGGTGAAAGAGTAAATGCAAAAAGCATCATGGGTATTATGATGCTCGCTGCGTCTAAGGGCACCATCTTAACATTTTATGTAAACTCTTCTAAAAATGATGAGTTTCAAAAAGAAATGAGCGAGCTATTCAGTTCGAAATTTCAAGACGAATAAACTTTCCGTCTTTATTTCATCAATTCAGAAACACGATCATCGTAGAAAGCTTTTAAACAAGTTTTTACTTCGGAGGATCTTCTCATCTTTATAACCCGATCCTTTAATTCCTTGGCTTCCTCGATACTAAATCGACGTCCAAAAAACTTCATTTCCGGTAATAAGGTTCCAGTAGCACTAAAAGTATCTAAGCCCAAGCCAATTAAAAGAGGTAAAAAATGAGGGTCACCTGCGATTTCCCCACATAATGTGACCTCCACATCTTTTTGTTTAGAAACTTTAAATATATGAGACAAAGTTCGAATAACCGCTGGATGATGTGGCTCATAAAGGTATGCAATCTGACTATTAATTCGATCAACTGCTAATAAATATTGTACAAGGTCATTTGTACCTACGCTGAAAAAGTCTACCTCATCAGCAAGCATATCACATATTGTAACAGCAGATGGCGTTTCTATCATACAACCGACTTCAATTTCGTTATCGAAATCGATTCCTCTTTCCGTCAGTTGCCTTTTTGCAGTAAATAAAAATTCCTTAGCACGGACAATTTCCCCAACTCCGCTTATCATGGGAAACATTATTTTTACTTTTCCTAATGAGCTTACTCTTAAAATAGCACGTAATTGATCTAAAAATATTGAGGGGTTTCTAAGACAATACCGAATTGCCCTAAATCCCATAAATGGATTTTCTTCTTTCTCACGCCCAATAGAATCAAGAATCTTATCGCCCCCGAGATCAAGCGTTCGAATAGTTACAGCCTTTCCTCCGGCAGCAGAAATAATTTCACGGTAATCCTCAAATTGTCGATCTTCACTTGGTATTTGATTTTTTCTAAGAAAAATCGACTCTGTCCTAAAAAGACCAACTCCTTCGCAACCATTCTCAATTCCACTTCTAACCTCTTCCGGCGAATCTGCATTTGCGAAGAAATTAATCTTGGTTCCATCGTTGGTTTGTGCGGGAAAAGTAGATTCCTCATTGAGTAAATCCTTAATTCTCTTTCTTCGTATACCAACTTTCCCATATCGAAAAAGGGTTGTTTCGCAAGGATTGATGATTGCCAATCCTTCAAAGCCATCAACGAGAATGGAATCCCCTTCGGATAATTTTTCCGTCAGTCCTCTTAGCCCGACTACAGCAGGCACTCCACTAGCACGGGCCATAATTACTGCATGGCTTGTTCGCCCACCAGTATCTGTGGCAATTCCAAGAATTTTGGAACGATCCAAAGATGCAGTATCAGATGGGCTCAAATCTTCTGAAACCAAAATTCTTGGTTCCCCAAGAAAAGCAGTACCAGAAGCCGTCACTCCAACAAGATTTCCCAATAATCGCTTGGAAATATCTTTTAAGTCTGATGCTCTCTCTCGTAAGTATTCATCTTCTAACTGATTAAAATAATCATGGTAACGCTGAGTTACTCGATAAACACATTGCTCGATATTATCTCCCGTTTGCTTAATATCCTTTTCGACATCGTCAAAAAGAGCTTTATCTTCAAGTACTAACAAATGGGCATCAAAAATCCCGGCTTCCTTTTCACCTAAATTTTTAGAAACTGCCTTTCTGATTTCGGCAATTTGATCTCTGGTAATTTCAACTGCATCTTTAAAGCGCTCAAGCTCTGAGGCTTGCTCCGATTCACTAATTTGATAATGGGGAACCTCAATATCTCCATGCAAGAATCGAAACACGGCACCATGGGAGACTCCGGGAGACCCAGGAATTCCATAAAGTATAATCTCTTCCTTTTCTTCAGACATAAAAACTTAAGTATGCAACAATGAAAATTTTCTTAACTATGACCTAAATTTAGAGGTATTGAAAACAAAAACCTTGGTTATCCAAAGCAAATTCGAGAAACCCAAAAATGACTATTCTCTCCCAATGACTTTTTTATTACATTCATCACTTGGTTTGCACTTTGTTCTGGAGGAGCAAAACTAAAGCAGCACGATCCACTTCCAGAAACATGAAATTGAAGACCAAAACATTTTTCTAGTTCCTGAAAAAGAGGCTTTAAAAACAAGTATTTCTTCAAAATAACTTTTTCAAAATCGTTATAAAATAATTTACATGCAGGGAGAATTCCACTTTTCCATTGCTCGACACTTTCCTCTGCCCAAATTGAATCACAATAAGATGATTCTTTTGCAAACTCTTCATAAAGTAAAGAAGTGGAGAAACCCAATGGAGGTTGAAACAAAAATATTCTCTGACCGTCCAATTCTTTTTTTCTTGGACCGGAGAGATTAGTTACTTGCTCTCCCCTTGCTCTTGCATGCCCTAAACCATTCAATAAAAAAAAAGGGCAGTCTGAACCTAACTTTTCAGCCAATCCCAAGAGCTCGGACTGTCCTAATGGATGCCCATTGATTATATTAAGAGCACGCAAGGTGGCAACTGCATCTGAGCTCCCTCCACCAAGACCAGCCATTTGGGGGATTCGCTTAGTTATACTAACTTTTACACCGGTTCGGTCGCCAGTAAATTTTCGCCATTCTTCAATAGCCCGATAAGCTAAATTGTTAGATCCGGACAACGAGTTGTCTTCCTTACAATTGCATGTAATTTCATCCCTTTTCCCGGTCTTTAATAATGTAATTTGATCCGACAGCTCAAGTGTTGATAAAATAGAGTTAATTTCATGATAACAATCATCTCTCTTTTCTGTAATCGCGAGAAACAGGTTTATTTTTGCTGGCGCCTTAAGGGAAACTTGAGATATCGCATTTTTAGGATTCATTTTGGTAATCCTTAATGCTTAACAAAATATCAACTTCTACGCGACGAGAAAGAATAGGATTGGCTAAGCGAAATGAGCAAGCATGATGTCATAAATGCTAGATTCTAAAACTGAAGTTATTCTCGCCCTAGATGTTGAAAGTCGCACAAAAGCGGAAAAAATCCTAGTAGCAACTGGGCAAAAGCTCAAATGGGTAAAAATTGGATTACAGACATACTTACGAGATGGTCCTAATTTTCTTCACGAAATATCATCTAGCGGAAAGGAAATATTCTTGGATCTGAAATTACATGACATTCCAAACACAATGGTTAAAGCAATTGAAAGTCTTTCAGATCTTCCGATTAAAATGTTAACTCTTCATTCGACAGCTGGTCCAGAAGCACTAGAAAAATGTTCTATTGCCGCCAAAAAGTTCCTTCCAAACACAAAACTTCTTGCAGTGACCGTTCTGACTTCAATGAATCAAAATAATCTCACTTCCATAGGTGTAGAAAATAAGATTCCTGATCAAGTAGACAGACTTGCCAAAATGGCTATCGATTCAAATATTGATGGCATTGTATGCTCACCACTTGAACTCATGAGACTAAGACCCATACTTCCGGACTCCACAACATTTGTAACCCCAGGTATTCGACCAGCAGGTTCTGCAACAGGGGATCAAAAGAGGGTAATGACACCATATCAAGCGGCACAAGCAGGGGCTAATTTCCTCGTAATCGGACGGCCAATTCTTGCTTCCAGCAATCCAGAATTCGCCCTTTCTGAAATACAAGCTGAAATAGACAGATGATCCATCTCGCAGTCTTACTTGCTGGTGGAACTGGCTCGAGGATGAACCACCCCCATAAGGATAAACTCCTTAATCCGATTAATGGCACAAATGCCTTTCGTCTAAGTTACCAAGCATTTTTAAATTCTAGGAAAGTGGAAAATGCAATTATTGTCTACCGTGACTCCCAGCAGAAGGAAATGCTTTCAGTGGAAATTGAATTAGTTCACAAACAAAATAGTAGAACTTTTTTACCTATCTGGGTTAAGGGAGGTGTGGAAAGAAAAGACTCGGTCTCAAATGCACTCATAAATTGTCCGGCAAACTGTGAATTTGTTTATGTCCACGATTGTGCCCGCCCGATGATTCAATCCAATACGATTGATCAATTGGAACAAATTGTTTCCAAAGTTGGTGCCGTTGCAATTGCACGTCCGGTTAGTGATACCATCAAAAAAATTAGCCATTTAAATCCAAAAAACACCGAGGCTCCTTGCAAAACAGAATCAATTGACCGCTCTTCACTATGGATCATGGAAACACCCCAAGTATCAAGGAAGGATTGGCTATTAGAAGGCATACAATTAGCTTCTAAAAAAAAGCTTCAAGTTACGGATGAGGTTTCTCTCCTTGAACTTATCGGAAAAAAAGTTTCCCTGCTAACCCCATCTTATCCAAACCCAAAATTAACTTCAGTTGCAGACTTGCCTTATTTTAAATTTCTAATTCCCCAAAAATGACTCAAGAACTACCTATTCGCGTTGGACATGGTTATGACCTCCATCGATTAACAAAAGGAAGAAAACTCATCCTCGGAGGAGTTCAGATCCCATTTCACCTTGGATTATTAGGGCATTCGGATGCGGATTGCCTGACTCATGCACTTGCTGATGCAATTTTGGGTGCAATGGCACTACCTGACATTGGACACTACTTCCCTGATACTGATGAAAATAATAAAAATATGGATTCGAAAATAATCCTTAAAAAAGCTCTATCGGAAGCAGAAAATAAAAACTATCAGATAGGTAATATTGATCTCACTATAATTACCGAAGAACCCAAGCTTTCTCCCCATATAAAAAATATTAAAAATACCCTTTCTCAGACTTTAAATTTAGAGACTAATAGAATTGGACTAAAAGTAACAACCAACGAAAAAATCGGTGCTATCGGAAGGATGGAAGGGATTGCAGCTTTTGCTGTTTGTACCCTGATATTGAAAAATATTAATTAACAATTTGATCAGCTTCAAAAAACCGGTTTATTTCAGCTAAAGCGGATTCGGGACTATCGGAAGCATGGACCACATTTTTCATACGGTCAGTTCCAAGATCACCTCGGATTGTTCCCTTTGGAGCAACGGTGGAATCGGTAGGTCCAATTAAATCACGTACGCCCTGAATAACATTTTCCCCCTCCAATACTAAGGCCATTACAGGCAGAGAACTCATAAAATCTGCAATCTCAGGAAAAAAGGGCAAATCTGCAACATGAGCATAATGTTCATTTAAAAGAGCGTCATCTAGTTGAACAATTTTTGAACCGATAATAGAATAACCAGCCCCTTCAAATCGGCTAATTACTTGGCCAACAATGGCCTTTTGAATACAATCTGGTTTTAAAAGAATAAGTGATCTTTGCATATATTTACAATGTAGGTTGATTAAAAAAAACCATTAGAGTTTGTAGAAAAAATTAAGAATCTATATCTTTATCTTCATCTTTGGAAACGGGAGAGACCGAAACTTCGCCTCCTGCCTCTTCTTGGGAAAAGTAAAGTTTAGGTTCTTCGTCATCAGTAATAAGAACACGGATAAGTTTATTTTTCCTTAAACTCCCAGAAAGTACCTCTTCAGCCAAGCTGTCCTCAAGATATTTCTCTACCGCTCTTCTGAGCGGGCGTGCTCCAAGTTTATTATCATAACCTTTTTCTATTAAAAATTCTTTAACCTCGTCGGAAATCTCTAGTTTGAGTTTCTTTTCTTTTAAGCGGTCGGTAACTTTCTTTAATTCAAGGTCCACAATTGCACGCATACTTTCCTTAGCCAATGGACGAAAGATAACAATCTCGGTCAAACGATTAAGGAATTCAGGCTTAAAGGATTTCTTCGCCTCATCCATAATTTTATCTTTGGTTTTATCAAAATCATCATCTGCATTACCCGCGGAAAAACCAAGCGAGCTGTTTCTCTGCAAAATGTGTGCCCCAACGTTTGAAGTCATAATCAAAATAGTATTTCGAAAATCAACTTTCCTTCCCAAACTGTCTGTCAATCTACCATCCTCCAATATCTGAAGAAGGATTTGAGCAACATCCGGATGAGCCTTTTCGATTTCGTCAAAAAGGATTACTGCATACGGTTTCCTGCGTATAGCTTCGGTTAGCTGACCACCTTCTTCATGCCCAACATAGCCTGGAGGAGAACCTATCATTCGAGAAACAGCATGTTTCTCCATGTACTCGGACATATCAATTTGAATAAGTGAATCCTGGTCTCCAAAAATACGTTCAGCTAAAACTTTGGCAAGGTGCGTCTTCCCTACTCCAGTCGGTCCAAGAAACATAAATGAACCAATGGGGCGTTTAGGATCTTTCAAATCAGCACGCGATCTCCTCAAAGCTTTCGATACCACTTCGGTTGCAAAATCCTGACCAATGATAAGTTTTCTGAGTTCAGATTCTAATTTAAGCAATTTCTTGGATTCTTTTGCTTCCATTCGGTTCAATGGAATTCCAGTCCAATCAGCAATAACTTGGAGCATATCGTCCTCGTCCACGGAGACTCTTTTCTCTTCACGACTTTTCTTCCAACTTTCTAAAACCCGCTCTCTTTTAGCACGCAACTTTTTTTCTTTATCACGGGCTTCTGCTGCATCTTCAAAATTTTGATCGGAAATTGCAGATTCTTTAAGTGCACAAACCTCTTTAATCTCGTCGGATAGTTTCTCGATTTCAGGTGGTCTTTTGAGAGATTCCATCCGAGATCTAGCACCTGCCTCATCTATCGCATCAATTGCTTTATCAGGTAAAAAACGACCGGTTACATATCGATCGGTAAGTTTAGCAGCAGCTGCAAGAGATTTATCTGTAAAATTGACATTATGGTGTTCTTCGTATTTCGGACGAATGCCTTTTAGAATAAGAATGGTATCTTCTATGGAAGGTGCCTCCACTTTTACAGATTGAAACCGGCGAGCTAATGCACTGTCTTTTTCAATGTATTTCCTATATTCTTCCAATGTGGTTGCTCCGATACATTGCAACTCTCCACGGCTCAAGGCTGGTTTAAAAATATTTGAAGCATCCATAGCTCCTTCAGCTGCACCCGCTCCAACAATAGTGTGTAATTCGTCGATAAAAATGATAATATTTTTCGCTTTCCTAAGCTCGTCCATCACTGCTTTGATGCGCTCCTCAAATTGTCCACGATATTTTGTACCGGCGACCATTAAAGCAAGGTCAAGGGTAACGACTCTTTTATCCAAAAGATTTTCAGGTACCATACCGGAAGCAATTTGTTGAGCCAATCCTTCGACTATCGCGGTTTTACCAACCCCTGCTTCTCCGATTAAAACAGGATTATTCTTGGTTCTTCGACATAATACTTGAGTTACACGACGAATTTCATTTTCACGACCGACCACCGGATCCATTTCTCCCTTCTTGGCTATTTCTGTAAGATCTCGACCAAAAGCCTTCAAAGCAGGTGTTTTCTGATCTTTTCCTTTTTCTTCCGATACGCCGCTTCCAACTACGGAAGCTTCTGATTCCTCACTCGATGAGAAATTAGGGTCAAGTTCTGAAAGGATTTCGTTCCGACAACGTTCCACATCTACATCAAGAGATTTTAGAACACGGGCGGCAACTCCCTCACCTTCACGAAGAAGCCCAAGTAAAATATGTTCAGTTCCAACATAACTATGGTTAAGATGCTTTGCTTCTTTACCTGCAAGTGCCAAAACTTTTTTTACTCTTGGGGTGTAAGGTACATTGCCAGAAGGCTTTGCTTCTGGTCCAAGACCAACCTGTTCATCAACTGCTTGGCGAACCGTGTCCAAATCCAAGCCCATTTTCTGCAGAACATTAACGGCAACGCCTTGTCCCAAGTTTATAAGACCAAGCAATAAATGCTCAGTCCCCACATAATTGTGGTGAAAACGATCTGCCTCTTTTCTCGCAAGTGCAAGTACTTGCTGAGCTCGAGGCGTGAAATTACTCATCGGTTCAGACATAATAAAATTTATACCCTTCTATGTAACAAAGTCAACTAGTGGCTGGAAAGATCAAGCAAAGGTGCTCTTAAAAAATGATTTCTTAAAAGTTCAGCCCTCAATTCATCGCGCCTAGATGGATCGATTGCTTTTCCAGCAGACAATTGAACATGTCCGGGTTGAACTTCGATAAACATGCGATCCGCCAATCCACGAAACTTATCCGGCATCATGCCAAAATCCGTGGCAAGTCGAACAAGAGAAAGCAAATCCATTGCTTCTGCACTTTGAATTAAATGACAGGTTTTAAGGCTTCCAATAGCACGGCTCATTTTATCAATCAAACGAGCACGATCATCCTGTAAAAGTTTTTCGCGGGCAAAATTTTCTTGTTTGACTAGGCTTTCCAAAGTCGAATTCAGACGATCAATAATAGCAGATTCTGATTCGCCCAAGGTTTGTTGATTTGATATTTGAAAAATACTGCCATTAGCATCAGACCCCTCACCAAAAAGACCACGGACTGCAATACCCAGTTGATTAACTGCGTTGATTACTTTGTCCATATTTTTCGACATCACCAGTCCGGGAAGGTGCATCATAACGGATGCCCTCATTCCTGTTCCTAAATTTGTAGGACATGCGGTAAGAAATCCAAGTTCCCCATCGTAAGCATAACTGATTGCAGACTCAATTCCTGAGTCCACCTCATCAGCATGTTTCCAAACAGAACTAAAATCTAATCCGGGGCGGAGTACTTGTATACGCAAATGATCTTCCTCATTAATCATTATACAACAAGATCTGTCCTGAGTTAGAACAATTCCCGATCCTTCTTCCACTTGAGAAAGTTCAGGGCTAATCAAATGTTGTTCAACTAAAATTTGTCGGTCTAATTCACTTAAATCATCCACTTCCACAGAGATAGAATTATTTAAACCTTTTATACCACTCATTGCATCAATGCACTTGGACAAAACGGCACGCTTTTGGGACACTTCAGCCCGTCCGGGGAATGGAAATTGCCTTAAGTTGCGTGCAAGCCTAATCCGCGTACTCAAGGTTACCGGAATTGCCTTAGGCTGTTTTTTTCCTCCCGATTCTTTATTTAAAATGGTGTGAAACATACAAATTGAAAAAAGTTAAACTGTTGATTTTGTTTGGTTTTCAAGATCACGCAATTTATCTCTTAATTCAGCAGCTTTTTCATAATCCTCTTTTTCAACTGCATCCTTTAACTGTTGTTTTAAAGAATGCATAGATTGTTCGAATTGTATTCTAGATTCAGAACCCGCTGGCACCTTGCCCAAATGCTTAGTACCGGCATGCATACCATCTAGAAGAGGGTCAAGCACTGGACGAAAAACATGGTAACATGCTTCACACCCCAATCGACCACCTTTCTTAAATTCCTGATGTGTCGTACCACAACTCTCGCAAACCATGGTTGCCCCACTACTATCAACTTCCAATTCCACCTTGTCCATCAAACTGCTTATAGACAAATTCTCCGGATTGGTGACACCCTTTGCCTGAGCACAACCTTCACATAAGTCCATCTTGTGCATTTGCCCGTTAAGGATTTGCGTAAGATGAACGGTGGCTTGGTTATCGCAATGGTGGCACTTCATAAAAGTTTGTTTGGAATTATTGTTAAATTAATACTACTCATTTAAATTAAAAAACTCAACGCATATGATGTGCCAAATTGTAAAACTACAAATCGATAGATAATTTCATTCACTCAAATTCACACCATCCGTTAATACGGATTTTCTAAAAAGTTCAATGAGTCGACGAGTCGTGGAACCGGGTGCTCCATCTCCAATTTTTCTATGATCCACTTCAACACAAGGAATAACTTCGGCGGCAGTGCCAGTAAGAAAGCATTCCTCGGCAGTCCACAAATCATACCTAGTCAATGCTTGCTCCCGGCAAGGCAAATTCAATTCGGCAGCCAAATCGATGACTGCCCCTCTGGTAATGCCCCGAAGCGAACCAGCATCTAAAGGTGGAGTGAATAAAACCCCTTTGGAAATCATAAATACATTATCACCCGTGCATTCAGCAATCTCACCCTTATCATTGAGCATTAAAGCTTCCTGAAAGCCAACTTTTTTGGCCTCAATCTTAGCTAAAATATTATTTAAATAATTTAAGCTTTTGATCGCAGGAGGAAGTGCAGAAGCATTTATTCGTCGAGTGGGAACAGAAATGATCTTCAGACCTTTTTCATATAACTCCTCGGGATAAAGTTGAATATCATCTGCAATGATAATAACGTTTCCCGGTCCACATCCGTCTGGAGTCAAACCAAGATGCCCGGGACCACGTGTCACGACAAGACGAACATATCCATTTTCCAAATTATTTGCTCGGCAGGTATCACAAACCGCTTTTCTTAATTGTTCACGATCGAGGGGTAAATCCAATAGGATTGCTTTCGCGGAAAATTCTAATCGTTCAAGATGTTCCTCCAATTTAAAAATACATCCACTATACAAACGGATTCCTTCAAATACTCCGTCTCCGTATAGTAAACCATGATCAAAGACAGATATCTTTGCATCTTCTTTTGCAACTAAATCTCCGTTAAGATAAATTTTCATTTCTAAAATTGAAAATGAATTATTTTTTTACCTTTGGCGAGTGCCAAGAAAAAAGGTTATTCACCTATTCCCAATCAGATGTTCTACAACACTGGGATCGGCCAAAGTGGATACATCTCCAATTTGATCGGTTTCATTGGTGGCAATTTTCCTAAGTATTCTTCGCATAATTTTACCCGACCTAGTTTTGGGTAAAGCCGGAGCCCAATGAATTTGATCCGGAGTTGCGATAGGCCCAATTACAGTACGAACCTGTTGTTTTAATTCGCTTCTCAATTCTTCTGTATATTCCACACCTGCATTCAAAGTAACAAAAGCATAAATGCCCTCCCCCTTCACCTCATGAGGAAAGCCAACTACGGCAGACTCAGCAACAGCACCATGAGCAACTAAAGCACTTTCCACCTCTGCCGTTCCCATACGATGACCGGAAACATTAATGACATCATCAACCCGACCGGTAATCCAGTAATACCCATCCTCATCCCTGCGACAACCATCACCAGTAAAATAATATCCCTTATATTGTTGAAAATAAGTACTTTCAAAACGCTCATGGTCTCCAAATATAGTCCGCATTTGTCCGGGCCAAGGCTCTGCAATAGCCAAGACTCCATTAACTCCATTTCCCTTAATTTCCTCTCCTGACTGAGGGTCCAATAAAATTGGCTTAACTCCAAAAAACGGAAAAGTTGCGGACCCAGGTTTTAAAGGGGTAGCACCGGGTAAAGGAGAGATAAGAATACCGCCCGTTTCAGTCTGCCACCATGTATCCACAATTGGACACCTTTCCTTGCCGGCATTTCGGTGATACCATCGCCACGCCTCGGGGTTGATTGGTTCGCCAACGCTCCCAAGAATTCGCAAACTTTCCATATTGTACTTGCTGGGCCATTCCTCTCCAGCGGCTGCAATTGCACGAATTGCGGTCGGAGCAGTGTAAAATTGATTCACTTTCCACTTTTCTATTACCTGCCAATATCGGTCAGGATTCGGATAGGTGGGGATACTTTCAAACATCATCGTGGTCGCACCATTAGCCAGTGGACCATAGACAATGTAAGAATGCCCAGTTATCCAACCTATATCCGCAGCACAAAAATAAACATCCTCTTCGTGATAATCGAAAATATATTTGTGCGTGGTCGCGGTATAAACCATGTAACCTGCAGTTGTATGCAAAACCCCTTTGGGCTTTCCGGTGGAACCCGAAGTATACAAAATAAAAAGTGGATCTTCCGCATCCATTTCCTCGCAAGGACATTTATCACTGGCGTCCTGCATTACTTCATCCCACCAAAGATCCCGGCCGTCCATCATTGAACATTCAATCCCGGATTCTTCCCCTACCCTACGGACCACAATACATGTCTCCACATCTTCCCCCATTTGACTGGATGCACTATCCATTGCCTTATCTGCATTGGGCTTCATGGGAATGGCCTTGGCCCCACGAAATGTACCATTAGCCGTAATTAATGTCTTACAATTCGAATCCACTATTCGATCGGCCAAAGCTTCCGCAGAAAAACCCCCAAAAACAACGGAGTGTACCGCACCAATACGGGCACATGCCAGCATGGCTATGGTAGCTTCCACTACCATAGGCATATAAATTGAAACACGATCCCCTTTTTTCACGCCACGACTCTTTAAAACATTGGCAAATTTACAAACCTGTTGATGAAGTAGTTTAAAACTGATTGTTTTATCCTCACCTGGTTCATTACCCTCCCAAATTATAGCCGTCTTATTTGGACGCACTTCAAGATGGCGATCCACACAATTATAACAAACATTTGTTTTGGCTCCCTCAAACCATTTAACATCAATGGGGCCTTTATCCATATCATAATTAAAAGATCTTACTCGATCCCATGGTTTAAACCAGTAAAAATTGTGGGCTGTTTCGGACCAAAATTCATCTGGCTCCTTTATGCTTCTTTCATAATGTTTTAAATATGCTTCCATACTTCCAATATGGGCTTTACTGGAAATATTTTCTAGAGGATTAACGAAGACAGCGGGCTTATTTTCACTCATAATAATCAAAGGTTCATGGATTAAAAAAGTTTTAGGCGATTGCTCTTCGATTGTCGATGCGTTTTAAAGGAGGATTTTATGCTGACTGAAGATTTAAATTACAAACTGCCCCCACAATTGATTGCCCAATCACCCGCAGAACGCCGTGATCATTCACGCTTGTTGCTTTTTCATCGGTCTACACAAACTATCTCGCATCACCACTTTCATGAACTTCCAAGACTTCTTCCTCCTAATCTTTCTATTTTTCGAAATGATGTATCGGTCCTCAAAGCGAGGATTTTTGGAAAAAGACCTACTGGCGGGCAGGTTGAATGCCTGCTACTCCGCCCCGATTCTCCATCAGAAACTACCTGGCAATGTCTGTTAAAACCGGGAGGCAAAACCGCAAAAAACGGCACTTTTGGAATCGAAAATGAATATTCCGCAGAGGTGCTTAAAAGTCTTCCGTCCGGTGAATACATCGTACGATTCGATCTGCCCAAGGATACCGACCCAACTGCTCTTGCTCAAAGAATTGGTGCCCTACCTCTTCCCCCCTATGTACGTAGACCCGCCAATCAAGAGGATGAAAAACGCTATCAGACGGTTTATGCAGACCGGGAAAAATGTTCCGCCGTTGCTGCCCCCACAGCGGGCTTACACTTCACCCCTGAGTCATTAAATACTCTCAAAAAGGATGGCCATTCTATATATGACCTAACCTTGTCTGTAGGACTGGGTACTTTTCGCCCGGTTGAAACCAAACGCATTGAAGATCATGCCATGCATGCGGAAAAATATGTCCTACCCCCTGCTACCAAATCTGTGCTGCGCGACCCTTCAAAGAAAAAACTGGCTATTGGTACAACCTGTGTCCGGGCAATTGAGCACTATCTTCAAACAGATGACTTGGAACTTTTCAAATCTACTGAAGCCGAATCAAACCTCTTTATTTGCCCACCTTATCATTTTCGTGGGATTAATCACCTACTGACAAATTTTCACCTTCCCGGTTCCACTCTGATGTGCTTAGTCGGTTCCTTTCTTAATCCGAATAAATCAAATGGAATATCTCTGCTCAAAAAAATTTACCATGAGGCTATTCGAGAGAACTACCGCTTCTTTTCCTTCGGCGACGCTATGCTTATAATCTAAATTTTAAAATTAGAAAACTTTTTCAAATAGTAAAAACTCACTGCGAATCTACAATTTTCCAAAGCTCCTCCCCCTCAATATCCTGTGCACGGAAGTAAAGGGTATTTCCCAATACGGTCAGATTTTCAGGAGAAGAAGAGGAAAAACCCGGGTTAATTTCCTTCAAACGAATTGTTCCGTTCTCGGTGCCATCTGTTTTCCCTAGTTCACTTGAAATTATTCTGCTCGTTCAAGCGATTTGCTTGATTGATTGTAATAAACTTTTTGGGGTAAAGCTTGAACAATGAAGTACATCCATGCACCGTCCTTATTTCTGTACATATGAGGATAAACTGATGGACTGGTCCAGATCCATTTCTGAGATGGTGACCATAACCATGCAGAATCAGGACGATCAGAAAAAGAATATATCCAACCATGATGTTGATGGTGTATCCAGTTGTTTCCACCATCATAATAATTACCGAACCAATTTGATTTTTTCCAACCTGGTTGCTCAAGATCGATGGAATCGGAAAGAACATTATCGGTCGGTTTCGAAGGATCTGTATTCGGGTCACCGCTTGAAGCACCTGCATGCAAACGAATGAAAAGAATTGCAGAAAAACCCTCCGCATTTGCACTAATTGAAACTCGTGCATTTTCAGAAATTTTATCAGCGGTAACAAACCCGTCCTTGATAATTAGATCTTTGCTCGGGCTAGACCAAGATACTATGGATGGAGATAATATTGTAATTGTACCATCATCCAAACTTAACGAAGCTTGCAACTTTGTGAACTCACCAGAAATTAGAGAAGTGGCATCGGTCTTAGCGTTAAGCTTGGTCGGAATCGTAAAATCAGCAAACGGTCCAACCTGATTGACAACGGAAAGGGAGGAATCTCGGGTGATACCATAAAATGGAGCACCCATAACACCTTCGTGGCTTATTTGTGCCTGAAGCAGAGGACTTGAAAAAGTCATCAGTATTACAAAAAGGTTACAAATTTTTTGGGTATTCATGATG
>JAOHKZ010000026.1 GCA_028101545.1 Opitutales bacterium
GAGCAGGTCATTAATGGTATGCGCGTACTCATCTCGACTCAGCCGGTAATGAGCTACCTTTGGTCTGGCCGCCATCCGTGCTGCTTCTCCATCCTTCAGTTTAACCCCAAGCCAATTGACCAATTGTTCGATTTCTTTTTCAGTGGGTTGAGTTTCTTCTTCCGGAGGCATTTCACCGGAATTTATGCGATCCATCACTTCAAACCATAGTTCACTGTCTTCTCCTTTGGTGAAGTTTCTGGAAAGTTCATCCAGTCGAAAATCACCTTTTTGCTTTTTATCATCATGACATCGGTTGCAGTGAGATTCAAAAAAAACACCGACTGACTCATCAAAGGAGTCGCTTGCTTTCACGATGTTTGTTTGCAAAAGAGACACCAAAGAACTCAGCATTATAAAGACTGAGCGATGTAATGATGATAGCATGAGGTTAGTTTAATACTTCATTAAAAGACTATACTTGACATCTCATTTGCTCAAGATGACGATTTCTTTGAGCCATTGAATGGAACCTGTTTGCCATGCATCCCAGCTCGGGTAGTCAGTATTGCTCTCACAATAGCAGTAAGAAAAGTCATAGTTTTCATTGAAGATATTTAAAAAGGAAATTTTTGTAATGCTACTTCAATCTAGTCGAAGTAGAAAAATTCGTTTGAGTTGATGAGGGAGCGGCAGAGCACAAAGAGGTTCTCCTCTTCGAGTACGGACTTCGAGATTTCCATTTCCTTCTGGTTTGGCGGGCGGTTGAAGACAAGACGGAATGCCTGATCGATTTGCTTCTTAAGATTGGGGCCCGCAGCCTTTTTGATCCGTTCGGCGAGGTAACCGGCCTGCCGGAGCATGAAGTCGTTGTTGTACAGAGCGAGAGACTGAAGCGGTGTAGTGGTGTTGAGTCTTTTGGGGGTAAAATTGGCCGGGTCCGGGCAGTCGAGTGTGGTCATGAACCGGTTGGGGGTGGTGCGGACAACGAAGCGGTAGATGCTGCGCCGCCAAAGTTTGGGACTGTCCGCCGTGATGTAATTATACTCGGGGGCATAGGCTTGCTTGTAGGCAAAGTCCTCGAATCCAGGACCTCCTCTTTGATCATTGAGTTTTCCACTAACCAGCAATACTGAATCGCGAATGGTTTCCGCATCCATTCGTCTCGGGTTTTGCCGCCAGAGAAGACGGTTGGCAGTGTCCTTGTCAACGCCTGGGTTTTGTTCAGAGAAAATGGATTGCTGGCGGTAGGTTTTGCTTAGGACGATCTCGCGGATGATGGCTTTTAGGGAGCCATTGTTTTGTTTTAAACGATTTGCCAGCCAGTCGAGGAGTTCGGGGTGGGATGGGCGACCGCCCCCGAATCCAAAGTCGCTCGGTGTGGTGACGAGCCCATTCCCGAAGGTCCACTGCCAGAGACGGTTGGCGATTACACGGTAGGTGAGGGGGTTCTCTTCATGTGTAATCCAGTTTGCCAGAGCGAGGCGACGATCGGTTTCAGGGGCCGTGATGTCCGTCAGGTTCGGGTCGAGCATTTGCAGGGCGGAAAGGGCACCGGGTGGGAGCGGGTCACCGACCGGGCTTTCCGGTTCTCCTCGTTCATGGATACGAATGGTCTCCATCGTCTTGTTCTTGACCACGCCATAAAATTTGGGAGGCGTACCCAAGTCTTCAGACTGCTTGCGGAGTTTCCGAATAGAGTCTCTCAACTCTTCGATGCGGGCAACTTCTTCCGGTTTTGCTTCCTTGGGAGACGCTGGAGAAATCATTGGATTTCCAAAACCAACCTGATCCATCGAATACCCGTTTTCCCCGTCGGTGGAAATGAGGGTAAGGAATTGACTGTCTGCCGAAATCGCCAAATCGATTGTTTGAAGTCCATCTGCTCGGGTGATCTTTTTGAAGGAATCCTCGATCTTCCCATCGATGACCACCCAAGCGCTGGCTCGAAAATTTCCGCCAGCCCCGAAATATCCGACCTGTGCCGTAAAACGGAGATCGGCCTGACCAAGGGCTTTTCGAAAGGCCTCCAGGGAGAAGGTGATTCCCGCGTTTGCGTGAATGCCAAGCAAGGACTGGTTGGCATCCTTGAAATCAATCCCGCCCAGTTTGGTGGAATGCTGGCTGGCCACGGGACCGTTTCGAATCATGTCCCATGCCTTCCCGGATGTTTTAGGCAAACCGGTTACGGTCAAACCGGTCGAACTGACCGGGATCTTGGCAGAGCCTCCTTTTCCGTCAGGTATAAACACCCCATCGACGAAATCAAAAGGAGATGGATTGAATTGGTTGGTTACGACATTACCCAAGGCCCCGAAATAGCGGGTCTGCACTTTGGCGCTTCGTGGGTCCAGGCCATGTCCCTTGGCTCCGTTGCCCGTTCCGTTCCCACCCCCTACGATATCGGCCAGACCGAGTCCGTCGCCTAACGATTGGGCAAGTTCGAACTGAGCATCGTCGAGTTCTTTGGTCAGGCGTTGTTTTTCCTTTTCGTAGGTCTTGAGACCTGCCTCGGTGATGGTACGGTCATCCCTTTTGTTTCCTGCGAAGACCGCAATTACCCTAAAATATTCCTCCTGGGAAATGGGATCGAGCTTGTGATCGTGACAACGGGCACAGTTGAGGGTAACGGCTTGAGTCGAAGTGAAGACCTGGGTCGCCATGTCGTCCAAGTCGAGAGCCCTCGCCGAGCGTCGTAGAACTGGACTCTTGGTTTCCACTTGTCCGACGAAATCCCAGGGTCCGGCAGCCAGAAAACCGATGGCCACATTGGCATCCTCGTCGTCCGGCCAGATGACATCCCCGGCAATCTGCTCCTTGAGGAAGCGAAGATAGGGCTTATCATTGTTAAAAGACTTGATGACGTAATCCCGGTACCGCCAAGCATTGGGCCTGCGTTTGTCCCGCTCGAATCCATGTGTGTCCGCATAATGGGCCAGATCCAGCCAGTGCTGGGCCATGCGCTCACCGAACCGGGGATGGTTAAGCAAGTGGTCTACCAGTTTTTCATAAGCATCCGTGGTGTTGTCGGCAAGAAAGGTATCGACTGCCTCCGGAGTGGGAGGAAGACCGTGCAGGTCATGATTGAGCCGGCGAATCAAAGTGCGTCGGTCGGTCTTTGGGGAAAGCTGCAGACCATTATTCTTGAGTTTTTCCTCGATGAAAGAATCAACGCTTTGCGTTGAGGACACCTCTATCTCTTGCAACGGTTGCCAGGCCCAGTGGGAAAGCCGCCGCTCGTTAACGGCACCAGTAAGCAAGGCTCCGCCCAGAAAGGCAGAAATGGAAAGCCATGATACCAATTTCATCATTATTTGATTTTGTTTCGCTCTTCTTTAAAATCAACTTCCTTGTGCACATGAAAGGTTTTTTCCTGATTGTAGATCAGGGAGTCGTAGACGCGGTGGGCTTTGCCGGTAAAGGAAAAGGCGGCTCCCGTATTGTCGTGAACGATGCAGTTGCGGTAGGTGGTCACCGAATCGTTCACATCGGTTACCCCACCGGAGATGGATCCGTTCCATGCGATTTCAGAATCAAACACTTCCATTTCCGTGGTCTCATGGGCACTGATACCTTCGTCCGCACAGGAGAGTGCCCGAACATTTTCCAACCGGATGCCTTTGCGATTGCCGTGGATGTTAAACCCATCGTTCCCGGCATATTTGACGGTCAGGTTACGTATGATGATATTGGAGCAGGCAATGGATACGCCGTTTACGCCGTTTTTTGCGGGTAAAATGATGGGCTTGAATCGTCCACGGTCTGCTCCGATCGCCTTGCCCGGTTTGCATCCTTTGGGCCAGCGGAAGTAGAGAGATCCATCTTTTGCATATCCCATTTCTCCCGGTTTTAGCTTTTCGGGGGGGAAATAGCATTTCGATTTCATGTCGGGGCGATCTTTTTCCGCTTTATGATCGCGGGGAATGGTAATCGGAATATCCCCGATAAAGAGCCCGGCCGTTTGCCCGGCAATCCGTGGAGTGTGCCCGAAACTTTTCAGAAACCCCGGCTGGGATGTCCATAGATCACCATCCATGATCCAGTCGTGCTCACTGACCTTGGTGCCCAAATCGATTAGCATTCCCTGCCCATCAAACACCTCAGGCTTATCTGGGGTTCCTCCTGACTTAAGAACGAGTGGAGCGGTGATGCGTGCCTGTGTCTGCAATTCCCAAATATCGCTACGAAAGGTGCCCACAGGCATGCTCTGCTTATTTTGAAGGTTGGCGATCGGGCTGTCCTGCCAGGCATAACGAACGGCTACCGCTTCCTTCACCTTATCAGACGTTACCCATACCTTCCCATCAGATTTGATCCTTGCCTGTGCCGGATGAAATTTCTGATCCAGCCCGGCCAAAGAGAAGCCTGTCACTTCTGTTTGTTCATCCTTGGTAAAAAGGTTTTGGTCAAAATCAATCAAAGCCCCCTTTTCCTGAAAGATAATCTTTTCAGGTCTCGGTTCTCGGTAGACCAGATTCTTTTCCCCATAAATCTTGCTCCGAGCGGCGAGTGCCAGTCTTTGTCCAATCGGTTTTTTTAGCGGCGGATGGATTTCATCAGGCAATCCACAATCAGTCGAAACAACGGTTGCCGTATTTGGTAGGGACTTTTCCAGGAGGGCAATGGATTCCCGTATCTCTGCCCATGGACTTCTCGGCCAAACGCGGACTTTCCCAAAAGCAGGGAGTTGCACGGCAAGAAAAGCCATATCATTTTGCCTAAAGGTTTGGCGCCATTCTTTGACCATAGTGGGGAGCTGTCTTCGATATGCCTCAGCCCTTCCCTGATTGGATTCGCCCTGGTACCAAATCACTCCCCGCATCGCAAGGGGAGCGATGGGTGAAATCATGGCATTGTATAGACAGGAAAGCCTCCATGGTTCGGTGGGCGGTCGGTTGGGATCGCGATTTGGATCGTCTTGCCAGGCAGCGTAGGCATCGTCCCACTTTTTCTTTTGATCCCGATAGCGCTCAATAATATCACGAGTAAATTCTGGGCTTCTTTCAAGGGATCCGCGGGGCATCCAGCAATAAAGCTTTGAGCCTCCAAAATGAGACTCGATAATCCCGACTGGTACACCCTGCGAAATGCGTATCTCATGGCCAAACCAGGCGGCAACGGCACTGATCCAGTCGAGTCCAAACCTTTCATTGTCAACGGTCCGCCATTTTCCATCATCACCCATTCGCCAATGCGGATTTTGAAAAGCTCCGTCAGTTCCGATATCCGCAAGCGGCTCATCCGCGATATAAGGGCCAACCTTAAAGCGACGAAACATAGGGTGGGGGATAAGTTTGCGGGCTTCCTCTGCGTGGGTGGACTTGGGGATCGAGAATCCCATGTTGGATTGGCCGGATGCCAACCAGACTTCTCCAATGAGAATATCTTTGAGGATGGCGGATGTGCCGAAGGCAGTCACTTTCAATTGCTGACCTTTGGTATTGGCTACCATGGGATCGAGTCTGATCATCCACTTGCCAGTCTTGTCGGTGGTAGTTCTTTTCTTTTGGCTCGAAAATTCAACCGTTACCTCTACTTCCGGCTCGGCCCATCCCCAGACGGGCACGGGCATGTCCCGTTGCAGTACGCAGTGGTCGGTGAAGATTTTAGCAAAGGACAAACCTTCGCCAAGGAGAGTGGATGCGAGGAATAAACCGGTAACAAAAAAAGAATGTTTCATCGGACAAAGCTTGGGTTAAGCTAAAACTTGTTTGATCACATGACCGTGCACATCGGTGAGGCGACGGTCTAGTCCGTTGACGAACGCTTCGACTTGCTCGGGAGTGGGGGGCAGACCGGTGAGGTCGTAGGTGGCCCGGCGGATGAGGTCGCGTTTCTTTGCAGGTTGATTACGACGCAAGTTCGCTTCGGTGAGCTTTTCATCGATAAAGGTATCGATTTTGCAATGTTCAGGTTTGGCCAGCGGTTGATAAGCCCACCAGGATTTGTCGGCTTTGGAGGCTTCGCGCAGAACCAACCCTACCGGCCACTTGGCCCCTTCGTCGATCCAACGGGCGAGTAAATCGGCTTCTTCTTTGGTCAAGTGCTCGCCCTCGTCGGGCATGTAAGGAGGCTCGTTGGGATCGTCGGAGGTGGAAGCCAGCCAAATTTCACTGGCATATGCATCTCCGGGAATGACCAATTCCTTCTTCGAGCCAAAGACGGATTCGGCGGAACTGAAATCGACCTTACCCTTGGTTACATTTGGATTGTGGCAAGCCAAACATTTTTTCTCAAGGAAGGGTTTGACTTCCAACTCAAAATTAATCGCTTTTGCAGAACCATAATAAAAGCCCATAAATATCGATAATACAGGAAGTAAAAAAGAAAGATTTCGGGAATTCATAATTGCATTAAGATAGAATAATATTTTAGATAGATAGTCAGATTACAAGGAATTATTACTCTTTTTTGCGTTTAATTTCTGTCGATTTGCGACTTTTTGTAAATTATATATCAGTCCAATGTATATAAAGATTGCCATTGTCATGTGATATAATTTCTGTCGATTTACGACTTTTGTAAATTATATAACATTCCCATGCATAATACGATTGCCATTGTCATGTCGGAGGTTTTTCTCCGGCACCTAACACCTGCACTTGCCTCGTTTTCGAGTAGACAATTAGATTTTCGAATTCACAGTATTCATCGACCTATGACAGAAATAGGTGATTTGTTACATGAAACCAAACCTAGTGGACTAATTTCCGAGTGGTTACCTCAAAAAGCTGATGACCTGCTTTCCTTTGATCTTCGTATTCCTCACATTATGGTTGGTACGCATAAGCAGTTTGACCAAGTACTGACCGTTGATGCGGACGACTTAGCAATCGGGAGAGAAGCTGCACTTGCTCTGTCCCATGTGGGAATGCGTACCTTTGGTTGCCTTGGCAACTCGACTCCTTATTCCGACCTCCGCATCGAAGGATTCAAGAGTCAAGCTTCAGATAGAGGGACGCCTTTTTCCGTTCATTGCGAAAGTGGATTCGAGGAGTTACGCTACAGCGAGTCCATCCATAATCCCAGTAAGGAAATGAATGACTGGCTCCTTGGCTTGGAAAAACCCTGTGGGATTTTTGCGACGCATGACCCCTTGGGCAGATTCTTGTGTAGTGCTTGTAGCAGACTTGGGATTAAGGTACCGGATGAGGTTGTGGTGGTTGGAGCCAATAATGATCCTTTAGTGTGTGATTTGAGCTATCCAAATCTTTCAAGCGTTTCTATTCCTTGGCAAGAATACGGCCAATTCGTGGGCCAATCGATGTCGGATATGCTTTTCAGAAAACTAAAACTTGGCAACCGATGTCACCTGATCCCTCCATCTGGTGTCGAATTAAGGCATTCTGCAAATCATTTGGCTGTCAAAGATCGGATGCTGAGACGGGCAATGGCTTTCCTCACTGAAAGGCTACGAGAACCTATCAGCATTGGAAAGCTTTGCGATGAACTCAAAATTCCCCGCCGAGTTTTGGAAAGGAAATTCACAAAGATTTACGAATGTACGCCTTGGGAAATGTTGTGCCAGTTAAGAGTTAATTTAGCCAAAAAAATGCTTATTGATTCAGGGTATTCGGTTGGCGAAATATCGGAATTGTGCGGTTTCAATGATCCGGAGAGAATGGCAGTCGTTTTTAAACGCCTGACTGGCCAGCCTCCCACCCAATTCCGTAAGTGAGAATTGCGTTTCGTGATTGGCATCTGATAAAAAATGCATGCAGCGACTAAAAACTTTCTTCAATTTATGGATTTCAATTCATGAAGCATTTGAAGCAGGTGATTAGTAAGTAATTCGGATGACTGGGGCTGAAACCGGGAGGTTCCCAACCAGGTTTCATAGCCTCCGAGCTTGTGTTGATTCGCAGGGGGAAGATAGCCATAGCCACCATTGGCCATCGAAATCAGGAAGGTTTGATTGAAGGGGCTCTTCTTTTTGATTTCCAAACCGATTTCCACCAATACCTCGAAGGGCATACTAACGATTGCCTGATCTCCAATGCGAAAGGCTTGAATAAGCACGGGTTCAGTTCTTGGATACTCGGGGTTGGCATATTCGATTACCCTTGTGGCAACTGAGGTGGCCCGACTGTTGATCGCGTCCCGCTCCTTTCGAGTACGTTGGAGAAGATCTTCGGCCAACTTGATTTCCCGTTCGTTCGGTTCCCGATAGGGTAGGTTGACTTCACGTTGGCGGGTAGCGATGATTGGTTTCGTTTCATAGGTCTCAATCTTTTTCACTGCCCGCCAGGCGGCATCGGCTGTCTTGGAGGCTACGATGCGGATCTGTTCGAAAGGGGATCGGGGAGCTCGTGTGCCGGTGAAAACGAGGTTGTTAATATCCCCGCTCGCTCCGTTGGTCATCATGGCAACAAAGTCTGTAGGTGGATTGGTTCCCCCGATTCGGTAGGGCATGATTCGGGAGAATTCCCCAAAGTAATCGGCCGAGGCCATTCCGACTTCTCGGCCTTTGTCATCGAATTTTTTGGGCACGCCACCCACATAATGGAGGGCATAATTGGCGATTAAAGCGAGGGGTTTGTTCCTTGAGTTGCGGACATCGATTACACAAAGCTGAGGATCCACGGGTCCCGCTGGCTTTACCAGATGGTTACGATTGGCATTGGTCTTGACTTGGTCTTTTTCACCCAGGGGGTTCGGTGGCATGGTGCCGGGTTGGAGGAACCAACGCCGGTTGCGTACTTCGCTCGGTTCGTCATCCGATGAAAAACCAACCCTTGCCGGTTCCATGGAGTTGATGGCTTGCACGATGGCTTCTTCCAATTTTTCGTATTTCAGCTTTTCGTAGGCTTCCCGTCCGGGCATGCCCTCGCCACCTTTGGGTGCGGAGTGGGTATGAGTTGCACAGATGAGCATATCCTGTGTTTTCCATCCGGTTTTTCCAGCAGCCCGTGATTTGGCAATGTCGGACATCTCGCGACCAATGCCAATGGCATCTATCAGGCAGATCACGGCTCGCCCCCCATCTCTTTCAAAAGCGACGGCCCGGACATGGAGTGGATCATGCACATAACTCGATTTCCCTGATCGCAATTGAAATGGAGTAACCTTCGGGCTGACATCGACGCAAGCCGTTCCTACTTTTAAAGCATTATTTTGAGCATCTGTTTCTTTTGTAAATGAAAGGCATAGGGCTAAGAGTAAGAAAGATTTATTCATGAGAATGTAAATAAATTGGATGAGAAAATGATTATATTTACAACCCACAAGCATTGAATTATGGATAATTTTCTTTTTAACATAACCTTAGAAAAATATCTTTCGGGATCATTCCGTGCTTGTCAAAACTGCGTCCTTTGTCTTCGTTTCAAACATACTTTTAAACAATAACCATAATTATGAAAATATTCCTCACTCTAGTATTTCTATTAAGCTCGTTATCTATTTTCGGAAAACATCACGGTGATAAAAAGCCTCTAAAGGCCTTTATGATAACCGGTGGATGTTGCCATGATTACAAGCAACAAAAGAATATCATTAGTGAAGGCATTAGTGAGCGGGTTCCAACTAAGTGGGATATCTTTTTTGAGATGGATGAGAAAAAAAGTAAGGCTAAATTAAGTGAGTCTGGTTGGGCTGATGGTTATGACTACATTGTCTATAATCATTGTTTTGCTCATGAAAAAGATGCTGATTTCGTAAAATCTATCACCGATATTCATAAAGCTGGTAAGCCAGCAGTTGCCTTACACTGTGCGATGCATTCGTATCACTGGAGCATTCCTGCGAAGGAAGGCGAAAAGAAAGCTTGGCCAGCAATGTTGGGAGCCAGCTCCAAGGGTCATGGACCTAAAGCAGCCATTACGGTGAACAAGGTAAAAAAGCATGCCAATCATCCAATCATGAAGGATATGCCGAATGGCTGGCTGACACCTGAAGGAGAACTTTATAATGTGCAACAAGTTTATGAGGGTACTACAGTTCTCGCTTATGGAGACAATGGAAAAGACAAAAAACCTAATGAACCCCAAGCTTGTGTTTGGGTAAATACCCATGGTAAGGGCCGGATATTTTCAACCACTTTGGGGCATCATAATTCCACCATGTCTACTCAAGAATATCTTGATATGTTGGGGAATGCGGTCCGTTGGGTAACCGCAAAGAAGTAAGCTTAATCTCTAAAGCGGCCTTTTGATTTCTTCTTGAAATCACCGCCTTTGCCAAACTTCTTACGTTTGTCAAATCGTCCTGCTCCTCCCCGGTCTGGTCTTGGCCTGCCTTTGTCTTTAGAAATATTAAGCTGATGTCCCTGGACCCAGACTGTTTTTAGGGCGTTCATTATGTCGTTGGGCATATCTGAGGGCAAATCCATGAATGTGTGATCTTTAAACATTCTTATTTTACCCATGTTTCTAGGGTCCAAGCCAACTTCATTAGCAATCGCCCCGACAATGTCCCCTTTTTGCACCCCATGGTATTCGCCTACTTCCAAGCGATAACTTTGGAGATTAGAGTCATTTCTAGAACCTCCACGATCATCTCTGCCGCCCCGATCATCTCTTCCCCTGCGGCTATCTCTGCCACCACGGTCGTCTCTGCCACCACGGCTGTCGCGATCTCTACCTGAGCGACTATCACGTGAGTTTTTCTTGGAGGGTTGAGGCATGTCCACATAATAAAGTCCCTGTTTGCCAGCCTCCAAATGAGCAAGAGCAGCGGCCACATCAATTGAATCTTTTCCGGATTCCTCAAGGTAGCGTTGAATTGCGGTTCGATAATCCCCCAAGTCTGCTTTTAGTCCTTCTTCGATTTTTCCAAAGAATTCCTCGAGTTTTCGTTCATTCATTTCCTCTTTCGTTGGAAATGAATATTCCTGGCAAGGGACTTTTAGTGTCCGTTCAATCGCGTTGAGCATTCTCATTTCTTTGTTGGTAACAAAGATAATAGCGTCTCCTTCACGCCCGGCTCTTCCTGTACGACCAATCCGGTGGGTGTAGGATTCCAGGTCAAACGGTGCATCATAGTTGAGCACATGGGATATTCGATCCACATCGAGTCCGCGAGCCGCAACATCAGTGGCAACGAGCACATTAATTTTACCTCGCTTAAGACGGTCGACGGTTTTCTCTCTTAAGTTTTGCGGCATATCTCCATTCAGAGGTTCGGCTAGGTATCCTTTCCCTTGGAGCATTTCTGCTATTTCCATGGTCGCATTTTTCGTGCGGGAAAAAATGAGCATAGCTTCAAACTTTTCAATTTCAAGGAGGCGAAGTAGCATATTTCTTTTTTCATGCTGCCTGACTTTAATGAATTGTTGACGAATATTGGGAGAATTCTCTGCCTTGACTTTGATTGTAACCTCAGTCGGATTATTCAAATGCTTTTCCGCCAATTTACGAATCGGCTTGGGCATGGTCGCAGAAAAAAGGGCTGTTTGACGCTCGTCTGGTGTGTGTTCAAGGATCCAGTCAATGTCGTCAATAAAACCCATACTTAACATTTCATCGGCTTCATCCAAAACAAGTGCCTGAAGGTTATCGAGTTTAAGGTATCCCTTTTCAATATGATCCATTACCCGACCTGGTGTACCTACAACGACTTGAGCCCCGCGTTTAAACTCGCGGATTTGTTCACCGTATCCGGTTCCGCCGTACACTGCGACCACTCTTAATTTGGGAAGGTTTTCGGCAAAGCCTTCGATTGCTTCAGCAACTTGTAAGGCCAGTTCGCGAGTTGGAGCCAAGACAAGAATTTGGGCACCTTTTACCGATTCATCCATCCTTGACAGGAGAGGAAGTGCAAAAGCCGCGGTCTTTCCGGTTCCAGTCTGGGCTACGCCAATGAAGTCCGAGCCCTCGAGCAATGGCGGAATGGCACGTTCCTGAATAGGGGAGGGGTTTTCATAGCCGGCTTTTTGTACAGCCTTTAAAATTGGCTGAGACAGGGCAAGTTCGTCAAAGCGCATACGGGTGTCCGTAGGCTCATGATTATTTTCATCATCACTCATGGGGAATTCTTTCGTTCGTTGTTTGTTTAGTAAGTCAGTATTCGAACGATTGTCCACCCTCTCAATCTCCATACAATCCACATGTGAAACTTTGTCCTAGCACTCGACTTATTCACATTATTCACATTTTTGAAAAAAAGACGAGAAGTAAAATTTTGTTAATCATGAATTGTAATGATTTTTCATAAAATTTATTCCAGCTATGAATTTAATATGAGCTTTTTCTTTACAGAATCGTTTATTTCATGCACTCCATTAAATGAAACTTGCCTAAATGAAATTAGTTGTTCCAAAAGAATCGATCTCTTCGGAAAGACGGGTTGCGATAAGCCCGGAAAATATTTCTGCATTTGAAAAGTTAGGTTATGAAGTATGGATAGAATCTGGAGCTGGTGAGTTGGCGAATTTCCCAGATGATCTTTATGTCCAATCGGGCGCAAAGATTTCGGATGAAAAGTCAGAGCTTTGGGAAAAGGGTGATCTGCTGCTCAAAATAAACCCGCCTTCGGAAGAGGAGGTTGGATTAATTAAACCGGGTGCTACATTGATTAGTTTTGCCTATCCCGCACGCAACGAAGAGCTCCTTGAATTACTGGGAGAGAAAAAAATTAATTGGATGGCGATGGATTGTGTTCCCCGAATTTCGCGGGCACAGTCGATGGATGCTTTAAGCTCAATGGCCAATGTGGCAGGTTATCGTGCGGTAGTTGAGGCATCCCATGAGTTTGGAAGGTTTTTTACTGGGCAGATTACTGCGGCAGGTAAAGTACCCCCTGCTAAGATTCTAGTAATTGGTGCAGGGGTTGCCGGCTTGGCAGCAATTGGGGCTGCACGGAATATGGGTGCAATTGTCCGTGCCTTTGACACCAGACCAGCAGTTCAGGAGGAAGTACAAAGCCTTGGTGGAGACTTTCTATTGCTTGATTTCGAAGAAGATGGAGCAGGCTCAGGAGGGTACGCAAAAGTGATGAGCAAGGAATTTATCGAAGCGGAAATGAAGCTTTTTGCTGAACAGGCACAAGAAGTTGATGTAATTATTACAACGGCTATGATTCCGGGTAAAACATCCCCTGTTTTGATTACTGAGGATATGGTCAAGAGCATGAAGCAAGGCTCGGTAATTGTAGATTTAGCTGCAGAGGGAGGTGGAAATTGTGAACTTACGAAAAAGGGTGAACGGATTGTTGCTCATGGGGTTACCATTCTTGGGTATACTGATTTACCATCTCGTTTAGCCACACAGTCGAGCCGATTATACGGAAATAATCTGGTTAAGTTGGTAAAACTTCTTGGGTCAACTAACCAATTTAAGATCGATCAGGAAGATGAAATTATTCGTGGTTCCCTAGTCTTGGATAAAGGAAAAGTCTCCTGGCCGCCACCTAAAGTTGAGGTAAGTGTACAGCCAAAAAAGGTTCATGCAGACAAGACTGAATCGGTTGTTCTCGCTAAAGAAAAAAAATCTCTCTTTTCTCCTGGCTTACTGCTCGGTGTACTTGCTATCGGTTTACTCACTGTTGGATGGAAGGGTGAAAACGAGTTTCTTGATCAGATTACTGTCTTTGTCCTATCCTGCTTTGTCGGCTACATGGTGGTATGGAATGTCACCCCCTCCTTACACACGCCTTTGATGAGTGTAACCAATGCGATCAGCGGAATAATAGTTATTGGTGGAATGTTCTTTCTTTCCGGAGATAATCCATGGATTGCTGGAGTGGCAATTTTTGTGGCAACAATTAATGTTGCTGGTGGATTTTTGGTGACTCAGAGAATGTTGAAAATGTTTCGTAAGCAATGACAGAGGGACTGATCACTATGGCATATCTCGTTTCGGGCATCTTTTTTGTCCTGAGCCTCGGGGGTTTGTCCAAGCAGGAAACAGCAAGAAGGGGAAACTGGTATGGCATTGCCGGGATGATAATTGCCATCCTTGCTACTTTCCTGAGTGGAGAAGTTGAGAATTTTAAACTACTAATTCCCTTGATGCTGGGAGGTGCGGTGATTGGTGCTGTCCTCGCCAAACGTGTAGAGATGACTTCTATGCCCGAGCTGGTGGCAATTCTACACAGCTTTGTCGGACTGGCCGCCGTTTTGGTTGGAATGGCCAGTTTTCTCGACCCCAGTCATGATTTATTGGAAGGTGCGAATCGCTTGATTCATGATATCGAAATCCTATTGGGGGTGTTTATTGGAGGGGTGACTTTTACCGGATCGGTAATTGCTTTTGGAAAGTTACGCGGTTCATTGAGCGGAAAACCAATTTTATTACCTGCCCGTCACTTGATCAATCTGGCAATGGTTGGAGTTTCAATTTGGCTGGGTTCCGAGTTTATTAATCAGGGGCATGATGAGGCATGGATTACCTTGCTCATTGTAACAGCAATTTCATTTGTATTGGGCGTTCATTTAATTGTGGCGATTGGGGGAGCGGATATGCCAGTAGTCGTTTCGATGTTGAATAGTTATTCCGGCTGGGCGGCAGCGGCGGCTGGATTCATGCTCAAGAATGATTTACTTATAATAACGGGTGCCCTGGTCGGGAGTAGTGGGGCAATTCTTAGCTATATTATGTGCAAAGCGATGAATCGTAGTTTAGCAAATGTTATATTTGGTGGATTTGGAACCGGTTCGGGAAATTCCGAAGGTTCTACCGAAATTGAAGGTTCAATTACAGAGATTTCTGCGGAGGAAGTTGCAACGGAGCTTAAGGAAGCTAAGGAGGTTATGATTGTTCCAGGATATGGAATGGCGGTGGCACAAGCCCAGCATGTTGTGAAGGATATAACTGAGGCATTAAGAAGTAGAAATGTAAATGTTCGTTTTGCGATTCACCCGGTTGCCGGTCGTTTGCCTGGGCATATGAATGTTCTACTTGCCGAGGCTAATGTGCCTTATGATATCGTATTTGAAATGGACGAGATTAATGATGATTTACCTGAGGTAGATCTTCTTTTAGTGGTGGGGGCAAACGATATTGTAAATCCATCTGCGTTGGAGGATAAAAGTAGTCCCATCGCCGGTATGCCCGTTATTGAGGCGTGGAAGTCTAAATCTGTAGTTGCCCTAAAGAGAAGTATGGCTGCCGGATATTCCGGTGTCGAAAACCCGCTCTATTTTAAGGATAATACGAATATGTTATTCGGTGATGCCAAGGACACTTTATCCGCTGTTTTTTCTAAGCTTAGTTAGGTAAAATCTTTCCTTTTATTTATATTCGCTTGCCGATTCGGTGCGAAATAAAAAGGATTGAAAGGCATGAAATATATTCATTTTTTTGTTTCCACTTTTCCATTCCTTTTTATCTCTCTGTTCGGGAAATCGGTTTATAATCCTAAACTGGTAAATAGTAAAAACGGTGATCATCATGATTTTCCATTGGGAGTGCTTGAGGCAACCGGTCGACTTATTGATGGGGATAAAGAAATTCTCATAATGGATGTGGGTGAGGGAGGGGCGGCTGAAAGTGCCGGTCTTGTAGTTGGGGACCGAATTGTACTGATCGATGGAAAGTTACCCAAGCCGTTTTCAAAAAAAACAGACACTGGATTGGATGGACCACAGGCACTTTTGGGTACAAGTTTAAACCGGTATGCTGTCTTACCGCAGCCCCACCTTCCTTTTCAAATTCGAAGGGGTTCCAGGTTGATTACCTTATCTGTTACATTACCACCGAGCTCTCCTTTTTTCGAATCAACTCCAAGTTCCTGTTCTAAAAGAAAAAAGTTTTTAGAAGATATCTCGAACCATTTGGTTGAAGTTCAACAAAAATCGGGTCGTTGGAAACCGGGAGTGGGGGGAGATGCAGATGTTTACACCACAGCATTTTGTGGACTGGTTCTTCTCGCAAATAATGACCGATCTCATTTATCATCAATTAAGAGAGGGCTCGAGTTTGTGAAGGAAGCCAGTATTGCATCCATCGATTTAAATGATCCCAAGAAAGGCCCCAAGAATTGGCAGACTGCTGCGAATGGAATCTTTCTTGCAGAATATCAACTGGCCACAGGAGATAACACTTATTTCGAAGAATTAAAAAAGTGTTGTGATCTCTTGAGTAAGAGAGTCACGGAGAAAGGAACTATGGGGCATCATTACTCAATCCCGTACAGTGGTGGTGGGCTGATTGTGATCAATGTGCAGGCACATTTAGCTTGGGCTTTGGCAGAGAAATGTGGGCATCCCATAAATGAAAAATCATGGCGTAATTCTTTTTCGGAGGTAAAAAAGTCACTTGATCCGAAGACAGGGGCATTAGGATATTCATCACGTGCACGATGGAGTCCAGATATTGCAGCTCGAACAGGTGCGATGGCAACAGCCTTGATGATAGCTGGTCGAGAACAAGAATTTTCAGAGTCACTCGCAAATTCCCTTGTGAGGTTAAATGGAAGAATGCGGCACGCACATGCCATGTCATCAATCGGTTTGATATTTGGTTTTTCCGGTATCAAGACAGCGGCTCGCCAAGATTATCCTAAAGTAATGAAAACTTGGATTCCATACCTTGAACTTGCGAGGTTACCAAGAGGAGGGGCCGCTTTTTTTGGTGGGAAACGAAACATTGGTGGAGATCAATATCTGGGCTATTCATCTATTGGTAATGCGATGGTTGGGCTCGTTTTAGCGAGTGCCGATGATAGGCTTTTCATGCACGGGGGGGAAACACAAAGGTCGGTTCGGAATATCTAATTAAGCTAACCTTATCAAAGCCTGAAAAGCACGACCGAGATTGTTGTTCTGAGTCTGACTCAAAAAATGTAGGTTTAATCTGGTTATTAAATTAGCGGGATCTATTTGTTTTTAGGAAATTAAACTTCAGATAAGATGCCCAAAGATACGATCATCCTTAGCCCTTAGTATGATTCAAAATACAAAATTGTTGTTACACACCGGTCGAAAAAGCAACTATGTGTATTAATTTCTTTGTTGTCTTAGGATGGGATAGAAGTTTTAAGAAATCACTTGAAAATTCTGAAATACACCCTTTGTGCACAATTTTTATTTTTTGTAAATGTGGCCAAGTCACATGAGGCGGAAACAACCAAGCCCTTTGAGAAAATGCATGCACACCGTACCTTTAATGCACATGCTCATGCGGGTTGGGAGAGCCGTTATTTTTCAGAGGGAAGAGATGCCTTAGATGGTAAATCTCTTTGGAACAGCTCATTGGAACTCGGTTATGATCATCTTTCTGGAGGAATTTGGTATGGAAGATCTTCCAATCATCAATATGATGAACTTCAGTACAACTTTGCCCTGACACAAGAAATTGATGGGTATACATTCTATGCTGGTTATACCCATTTACTTTTTCCCAAGGATAATGAATCGGACGATGAATGGTCTGTGGGAATTAGCTATGGAGATTTACCCTTTGATTTATCGACATCTCTGGATGCCTGTTATTCAATGGATGCGCAGGGTGCTTTTTATGAATGGTCCAATACCAAAGAGTTTAAATTTCAGGAGGATATTGATCTCTCTATGTCGGGAACCATAGGCTGGAATGATGGTTATGTCGTTGACGGTCATAATGGTTTAAATTTTTTCTCTTTAAGAACCGGAGCGAAAAAAGTACTTTCTGGAAATTTTGCACTGACAGGGCATGGAGTATATAGTTGGGCCATTGATCGAGAATTTAACTTAGCGGGTGATCAGGCGCTCAAAGATTTCTTTCATTTCGGGTTGGGCGTAGAGTTCGATTTTTAATGAAAGGTTAGAAACTTTCCAGGTTTTTTCTTAACACATTTATTTGTTCCATTGTATTGAAGGAACAAATTGATTATTGGTATGAATTGGTTCCAAGAATTTTAACTATCCATTAATATGCCCTATTCACTTGAAGTCCACTTTGACGATATTACGAATGCCACGATTCAAAATATGTGGAAGAAAATATCTGAAAATAAGATACCCTGCCGAGCTTTTGAAAAAAAATTTCGACCTCATCTAACTTTAGTTTATGGGGAAATAAGCGGGCCAAAAAAAATAAACTGGGAATTTTTAGAAGGTCAGAAGAGCTTTGAAATTAGCTTTGAAAATCTGGCAATTTTTGAAGACCGGGGCTTGATCTTTCTCGCACCCGAAAAATCGAGTCCACTGACTAAGCTTCATAGTTTGCATGATGCAAATGCTGATTTTTCTTCAATGAACAAACTTTATCGAACTGCTAAATGGGATCCCCATTGCTCCCTTGCGAGCCGACTGTCACCAAAGCAGGTTCAACGTTGTGCATCTCTATTTGATGATTTCGAATTACCTTTCCAAGCCACTTGCGTTTCCTCTAATTTAGTAAAATATCCGGATCCAGTAATCTTATCTACATTCGAGTACCAAAAAGACTAGCGAGTTCAAAGGTTGTTCATGATGTGAAAGATTTTTGATTATTCATTTACCTTATTATCTGTAAAAAAGGTATTTCTGTAAGAAAATGTGTACAACGCGACATAATATTCCTTATTATGTTTTCAACAAACAATCCTTCTATGAATAATCGTCCCAATATTATTTTCATCATCACGGATCAGCAACGCTTTGATACAATTGCTGCACTTGGTCACGACCATATGGATACGCCAAATATGGACCGTTTGGTGAATGAGGGGGTATCTTTTAATAATTGTTTTATCACAGCTGCTTCCTGTGCTCCGGCAAGAGCTAGTTTATTTACCGGATACTATCCACATACCACCGGTATTTTTAAAAATGCTGATTCCTGGAAACGTTCATGGATTGAGAACTTGGCCGATACCGGATACCGATGCGTCAATGTGGGGAAGATGCATAGTTACCCTTATCATACTCCATTGGGTTTTCACGAACGGTATGTGGTGGAGAATAAAGACCGTTATTTGGAGGAACGATATTACTTTGATGAGTGGGATAAGGCTTTAAAAGCACGGGGTTTGGTTAAGCAACAACGTGAACTTTATCGTAAGCGTGCTGATTACAAAGATGCTCTTGGTGCATTTGACTGGGAACTTCCGGAGGATATGCACCCTGATATGTTTGTGGGGGATACCGCAACCTGGTGGTTAAATACTTACCCTAAAACCGAACCACTTTTTTTACAGATTGGGTTTCCAGGACCTCATCCTCCCTACGACCCAACGAAGCGATTTAGTGATCCTTATCTCAAAAAAGACCTACCGATAATGGAGGTTACCAAAAAAGAACTTGATGGTTTACCAGAGCCACTTAAAGGTTTACGGAAGCACAATAATGAAGTGGATCACGATTCGGTTGTGCTTGACCTTGAACCAAGCCGTGAGCAGCGACACCGCCAAAGGGCATATTACCTGGCAAATGTAAGTATGATTGATGAGAAGGTCGGTGAAATTTTGACTACTCTGGAAAAACAGGGTTATTTGGAAAACGGTATTGTGATCTTCAGTTCGGATCATGGAGATTGTTTAACTGATCATGGACATAGCCAGAAATGGACTATGTACGATTCAGTTACCCGAGTTCCCATGGTAGTCTGGGCACCCGGTATTTTTGAGGGAGGTCGTTCTGTAGACGGTTTATGTCAGCATATGGATATTGGACCTGCAATATTGGAGATGGCCGGAATTGAGGTTCCACCAATGTTTGAAGCAAAGTCAATATTACCAGCACTTCAGGGTAAAGACTGGATACCCCGTGACTATGTGTATGCTGAGCAAATAAAGGATGGTATTTTAACCGAGACCGAATTTATGAGTATGATTCGTAATGAAGAATGGAAACTGGTTCATTTTCTTCACATGAAATGCGGACAGTTGTTTAACTTGAAAGATGATCCAGATGAAGTGGTTAATTTGTGGGATGAAACCGCGGTTAGTGGAATTAAGCAAAGTTTATTGGATCAACTCAGGGAGTGGCACATTGAAAGCCAGATCCACACCCATGACTGGGCTTCAGAATGGCGATAAAATTTTAATCCCTATAAACCCATGAAAAAATCAATTGTTACCCGTTCTGTTTTCCTCTTTCATATTTTTGCTTCTGTCCTATTCGCGAAGAATTATCCGACTACCGGATCGATTGAAAGATTAGATCCCTCGATCAACAAGCTTATCCCTAAGGATGCAAAAATTGAAGTTCTTGCAGAGGGTTATGTGTGGTCTGAAGGTCCGGTATGGATTCCCCAGGGAGATTTCCTTCTTTATTCTGATGTGCCCACCAATAAAATTTACAAATGGAAGGCAGGGGAAGGTGCGAGTATTTACCTAGACCCATCGGGATATACTGCGAAAGAAACAAGACCGGGTGAGTCTGGATCCAATGGTCTTACCCTTGATGAAAAAGGGAGGTTGGTCCTTTGTCAGCACGGAGACCGTCGTGTAGCCCGGATGAATGCATCGACTGATTCACCGCAGCCGATCTATGAAACACTGGCGGGAAAGTACAATGATAAACGATTCAACAGTCCAAATGATTTGGTCTATAATCAAAAAGGTGAGCTCTATTTCACCGACCCCCCTTATGGACTGGTTCAAAAGGAAAAAGATCCAAAGCGTGAAATAGATTTTCAGGGAGTATATATTCTCCGTAAGAATGGGAAAGTCGCTTTGGTCAGTAAGGATCTCGAACGACCAAACGGAATTACTCTTTCTCCGGATGAAAAAACTTTATATGTGGCGAACTCCCATGGCCCCCGACCGATTTGGATGTCCTATGATCTGAAGAAAAACGGCTTGGCCAAAAAGGGTAAGGTATTCTTTGACTCAACCGAATATCGTAAAAAACATTCATCCCGCCGGGGCGGGAATGATGGCATGAAGGTGGATGTGGAAGGTAATATTTGGGCAACCGGACCGGGAGGAGTTTTGGTATTCTCGCCCAAAGGAAAACATCTGGGTACTATTCTTACCGGTCAACGCACAGCAAACTGCGCATTTGGGGATGATGGTTCAACTCTCTATATGACGGCTGATATGTATTTGATGAGGATCAAGACATCGACCAAAGGGAATGATTTTTAAATTCCCGTAAAAAGTAAATAGTGATGAAGTCAATGATGCTCACCAAACCAAAGAAGCTTGAAATTCAAGATTCTCCCATCCCCAAGTTTGGTAAGGATGAAGTGCTGATTCGGGTTAAAGCATGTGGTATTTGCGGGAGTGATGTTCATGGTTATGACGGAAGCAGTGGTCGAAGGGTTCCACCGTTGATTATGGGGCATGAAGCTGCTGGTTTAATTGAGGAATGTGGATCGGATGTCGTGGGCTTTTCGAAGGGAGACCGGGTCACATTTGATTCAACTGTATACTGCGGGCATTGTCGTTATTGTGAAAAAGGACAGGTTAATCTGTGTGATAATCGAATGGTACTGGGAGTATCCTGCGAAGATTATCGTAGGCACGGTGCCTTCGCCGAGTTTGTCAGTGTACCCAGCCATATAATTTATAAATTACCGGACTCTTTTCCATTTGAGCATGCAGCAATGATAGAGGCGGTATCAGTCGCAGTTCATGCAGTGGGCAGAATTTCGTTTAGTAGTGGGGACAAATCATTGGTGGTCGGAGCCGGTATGATTGGGTTGCTTTTAATTCAGGCAATCCGTTCAGCTGGTTGTCGTGAGATTATAGCGGTAGATATGGATGATGATCGTCTTAACTTGGCAAAGAAATTGGGTGCCACTCAGGTAATTAATTCCCAAGAGGAGGATGCATTGAGTTTTATTCTTAATGAAACTGGAGGCCAGGGTGTGGATAAAAGTTTTGAAGTAGTCGGTGCCACACCAACTGTTCAGCTTAGTATTCTTGCTGTCCGAAAAGGCGGTTCGGTGGTTATGGTAGGAAACCTTGCCCCTGAGATAGAACTGCCATTGCAGTCAGTGGTCACCCGTGAAATTTCTTTGTTTGGTACCTGTGCTTCTGCAGGTGAGTATCCAAAATGTATCGAATTGATGGCCAACGGGTCGATTCAGGTCGATCCATTAATCAGTGCAAAGGCATCTCTTGAAGATGGACCTGAATGGTTTGAACGATTGTACGGTCGGGAACCTGGCTTGATGAAAGTAATTCTTGAGCCATAATCTGGGTATTTTTAATACTTTATATTCCGGAATCCTGAGAGTATACCAAAATTTCTATGATTATAATTATTATGGGTGTTTGTGGTTCGGGAAAGACTACGATTGGTAAAAAACTTTCGGAGGCCATGAACTTTAAGTTTGTGGAAGGAGATTCCTTTCATTCCAAAACTAATATTAAAAAGATGTCGAGGGGAGAACCCTTGACCGAATGCGAACGCGAACCATGGTTGAAAACGATAAGAAAAGAAATTGATCACCGCTTGGAGCAACGGATTCAATCTGTAATTACCTGCTCTGCACTAACCCGGAAAAGTCGAGAGATTTTGGACACGAATAGGGCAGAGATAAAACTCATATATTTATATGCCCCTCAATCAATATTGGCGGATCGTATGGCGAAAAGGAAAAACCATTTTATGCCACCTGATCTTCTGCGTAGCCAATTTGAAGTATTAGAAGAACCTGAGTTGCGTAAGGCTTTACATGTCCCTGTCAATATGGATTCAACTGAAGTTACGGAGTACATAATTAAAGAACTCACGAAATCCTAGAGTATTTATTTTTTTGATCTGACAATTCTATCAAAATTGAAATACAATTAATATTATGACCCAAAATAAAATCCAATTTTCGCCTTTTCTGTTTATTAGTATTTTAGTTTTTCTGGGAGTATTTAATTCTTTTCTATCCGGTCAGCATGACCGTGAGCGAAATGCCTTTCGTTACCTGGCAGAGAATAAGATTGAAAAAGCCTACCATGAATTAAAGAACGGAAAGAAGCACACCGATCCTGCGGAAAAAGGATTTATTTCCACCCTTTGTTTGTTGCGTGAAGGGAAGCTCGAAAAAGCTTTGGAGTCTGCCCGCGATGCAGTTAGGCTCGGTCTTCCTTTTGAACGTCTTTTAGCGGAACCAAGGGAATGGTTGGCTCCGCTCCGTGAACATCCGGATTTTAAAAAGTGGAAAATAGAAGTTTCTCCGTCTCCTATATTACACGGACCAATGCTGGGCAGAATTACGGATACAGGTGCAAGTTTTTGGTTTCGCACCGACGGATCGCATGAAGTGGCAGTTGAAATTTCCGGTCATTCCGGGCGTGAAACTATACGAACCACTCAGGAAAATGGTTTTGTCGGTGTAATTGAACTGGATGGGCTGTTACCAGGAACCTATTTTTCTTACAATGTTTTTGTGAACGGAAAGAAAATTGAGGTTCCAGATGTGGATTTTGGATTTCGCACTTTCCCCCAACCCGATGAAGAATCCAAGTTCACATTGGCCTTCGGCGGGTGTTCAGGATTTGTTCCTGAGTATGAAAAAGCATGGAAGTTAATTGCGAGACATGAGCCCCGTGCCATGTTGATGTTAGGGGATAATGTTTATATTGATGACCCGGAGGATGTTAAGTTGACTGGTAATTACTGTTATTCCCGTCGGCATTCACGTCCGGAGTGGAGAAAGCTAGTGGCTGGCACATCAATGCACGCGATTTATGATGACCATGATTTTGCAACCGATGACTGTGTGCCTGGGTCATTGGTCAATCAACCAGCCTGGAAAAAACCGGTGCTTGATAATTTTATGCGTAATTGGAACAACCCGGCTATGGGTGGGGGGGACAAAAACCCTGGGTGTTGGCATAGCTTCACCTTGGGGAAGGTCGACATCATCATGCTTGATTGTCGTTATTACCGGGATCGGAAAAAAAAGTCTATGCTTGGTCCAGTACAGAAGATGTGGCTTAAGGAAACCCTCAGGAATTCAAATTCAGTCTTCAAGATAATCGCTTCTTCTGTTCCCTTCTCCAAAGGAATTAAGCCCGGAAGTAAAGACCCTTGGGATGGATATCCGGATGAGCGAGAGGAAATTTTCTCTTTTATTGAGTCAGAAAAAATTGGAGGCGTTTTTCTGATTGCTGCGGATCGGCACAGAATCGACCTGCGCCGGACAGAACGTCCGCAAGGGTATGATTTATTCGAATTTGTAAGTGGCCGGCTGACTAATAAACATGTTCACCCGGTGGTTAAGACAGATGGATTAATTTGGGGCTATAATAAAACCTGTGGGTATTGCCTCATTCAAGTTAACACACGCAAGAAGGATCCCTCGTTAGTTTTGGAAGCTTATGACTTAAACGGGGAAAAATTATTCACCCATGTGGTGAAAGCCAGTTCCCTGCAGTTTTAATTTCAGCTTTGTTCGGAAAATAAAGCCTGACTACTATTGTCAGAGCAGGGCAACATACGCCCGCCTTCCCAGGCAGGAAGAATTTTTCCATCTCTCCAGCGACTTACACGATAGAGGGTGGCAAAGTCAAAGTCGGGTGCCGTTCCCCCTTGTCCACCGATTACTTCAGCTCCTCTTCTCACATTATCTTGCATCCAGGACGGCATGCGCAGATGGAAAGGATTTCTTTTTAACTCCCCTTCATGATGGGAGAGTGCAGCGAGTAAATCAGCAACTTCATTGGTGGTACTCTCTACTAAAAGGTTGGGTTTTGGCATTTGACCCCAATACTCAGTTTCAATAAGGAAAGGAAAGAAATTATCAGTATCCTTAAGGGCGTCAAGGGTGAGCATGTGTACCCCTAAATGAGTTTTATTCCAGTCGTGCGAATTGGGGAAAAAAATTGCAGTCGGATTCCACTTTTCAATGATTTTAACCAATTGCTTTGTCATCACAGCCCAATTTTCAGGGCTTGATTGCCTTGAGTTAATCGTAACTTTTTCCAAGCCCTCATCTCCCATTTCCTGTAATTCAAAACCAATCCAATTGCATGCCCGTTCTAATTCGCAAAGCCTTTCTTTTTTCCTTTCCTTATTACTGCCAAGAGTAATAGCCACATTAACGATCCGAAAGCCGGTCTCTCTCATCAAACGTAACGGAAGTCCCCCCATTATGCATTCATCATCGGGATGGGGGGACATAATCAGAGCAATAGGCGCATCATTTTTGCGGATAACATCTGGCAATGGAGCAATGTTACCATACGGTAGGCTTTTACCTGACTCCGTAATTTTCTTAAAGCTTTCGGCGTAGGAAAAATAAGGGTTTTCAGTCATTCTGAATTTATTCGGAGTGGTAAGAAATAATGATAGTATTTCTCTTACCAAGAAATTCTTTTATAATCAAGGATTCAAGGATAAGAGCAAATTGATATTAAATTACCAATTTGAAAATTAAGGACAGTTGCAATGCCCGAGAAAAATAAGTACGAATTGTAGGTCTTTCTTGTCTAACTTAGCTTAAAAAACTATATTAAATATTTCTACATATTTATGATCAGAATAAATTTAGCATTCATTTTGCTCTCCATGTCTATCGCCATCGGGAAGCCGGCATCTTTGAGCACTGCCGACATGCCTGACCTGTCAAATAAATCTTCTCCTTTTAGGGGCAAAATTCTTCATTCCGGTTATGAAGGTTATACTTGGGTTAGCTATCCGCATGTGGAAAATTCTGCGAGTTTAGATGTTGATCCGAAGGGCAGGATTTTTGTAGCCGAAGCAAATCGTTTCAAATTTGGAGTTCAGGACCTTCGGGGTGCCAGGTATATGGTCGCAAGAGATTTCCAATCTCGGACCCTCGAGGATCGACTAAAAATGTACGAGGAGTTCTCTGACGAAATTCCTATGTCTTGGTATAATGATGTTCCTGACCGATTGATTAGATTGGAGGACAAGGATGGAAACGGCGTGGCGGATATCCGAACGGTCTTTTCTGCTGATTTTAATGAAACCCTTGATGGAATTTCTTTTTCTGTTTTGGCGGAAAGGGATGCGGTATATTTTACCTGTATACCGGCACTCAGGAGACTAACTGATCCAAACGATGATGGCATTGCCGACACAAACGAAAAAATTGTCAATGGATTTGGGGTGCGTATTTCTTTTACCGGGCATGACCTTCATGGCATTGTTCGAGGACCTGACGGACGTCTTTATTTCTCGGTTGGTGACCGGGGTTATCATGTTACGGATTCAACTGGCCAGGTACATGCTGCTTCTGGAAGAGGGGCCATATTTCGATGTGATTCTAATGGGAGTGGTTTTGAAGTGGTGGCACATGGTTTAAGGAATCCACAGGAAATTGCTTTCGATCAACACGGTAATCTTTTTACCTTCGATAATACGGGAGATATTGGGGATAAAGCACGTATAGTATATGTACTTGAGAATTCAGATTCTGGATGGGATATGTCTCATCAGTCAGCACATCAATATGTCAAAGATTTAGATTGGGGAGATTTTCATATTAAAAAATCAGTTTGGGTTGGAGAAAAAATGTTTGAGACCTTTTCTGAAGAACAACCTCAATGGGTTTATCCCCCAGTTGGTTTTCTTGGACATGGTCCATCTGGGGTTGCCTGGGTGACTGGTGATACTTTGCCCAAAGACTTGCAGGAGAGTTTCTTGGTAACCAATTATCGTGGATCAGCCTCTCGGTGCGAAGTGATTGTGGCAAAAATGAAGGAAAAAGGAGCAGGCTTCGGATTGAAGGATCAAAAAATTCTCCTAAACAATGTTGGTATTGCCGATGTTGCCCAAGGATATGACGGAAATCTTTATTTCGCTGATTTTGGAGGAGGATGGTCGGTTAATACAAACGGCTCGATCCAGGTTATTCGACCATCTGATAAAGAACTTCAGGAACAGGGTAAGGCTCTTGCTCAACTTATGGCAGATGGTTTTGACCATCGTTCCTTGGTCGAGTTAGTCGGGTTTTTAGAACATTCAGATCAAAGGGTTCGCCAGTCTGCACAGTTTGCGATGGTTCAAAAGGGTGAAGATGCCATTTCAAAATTTAATGATATTTTGGAGGATAAGAAATATTCTGTTTATGCAAAGCTTCATTCTATTTGGGGGCTTGGTCAATTAGCGAGGAAAGGTCATTCCGAATTGGTATCACCGATTATTAAAAGTTTATTCGATAATAAAGAAGACGAAGTCCGTGCCAATGCGGTCAAGGTCGTAGGGGATTCGGGATTGGATCAATTAGTCGATTCTTTGGGTAACCTTCTGAACGATTCATCTCCGCGTGTTGTTTCCATGGCGGCAATTTCACTGGGTCGAGTGGGTGAGAAGTCGGATCCAAAGTCAGTTTCTGCTCTATTATCAGCGGTCGAGCAGAATAAGGGCCGGGATTTTGATCCTGTTTTAAGGCATTCATTTATTTCTGCATTGGATCGACTTGCCACTCCCGAACAAATTATTGCACTTGGGAAATCAGATTCAGTCGAACAACGATTAACTGCGGTTATCCTGCTTCGTCGATTGGGAAACAGTGCATTGATGACATTTCTGGAAGATGAGAGTGACCTTGTCCGAATCGAAGCAATTAGGGCGATCTACGATACAATTGCTCTTGATGGATTGGCTGGGAAGAAGTTGGCATTGCTTGATCCGAGTGAGTATCCATTTTATATCCAATATCGAATTGTTGCCTCGAACTTCAGGATGGGAACGGATGAATCCGCTAAGAGACTACTCGAGCTTTGTTCGAATCCTAAAATAGATAAAGAAATTCGATCTTTTGCACTTCAGGGATTGTTACGGTGGGGAATGAAATTAGACACAGACCCAGTGCTTGGGGATTACCGGCCTATGCCTGCAATTTCTTCTTCCATGAGCAACCTTACTCAAGTACTCGGAGAAGATTTAAGGAACTTTATTTTGGAAGAAGATGATCCATCCCTTCTTTCGCTGGCAACCAACCTCGCCCAAAAAGCTGGTCTTTCAATAGATATTGAAATTATACGAAAGCAAATTAGAGACGAAAACCTGGACCCCCAGGTCCGGGTGGCAAATTTGCGCAGCATGGCGGAATTGGAAATTGAGGGAGATAACGATCTCCTGATCAACCTGCTTACCGATGAAAGCGAAGAAGTTCGGGCATCTGCATTTGAATTTTGTCTCAGTAGAAATTTGCCAGACATGAAAACATTATGTTTGGAAGCTATTCAAAAAGACTCTCTCTTAGTGGCCCGGAAAATTCTAGAGAAATTAGTGGAGCAAGAACCTGATACTATGATTGCACTTTGGCAAAAAAGAGAATTGGAACTACGCCCTGAGCTATGGCTTGATCTATATCACTATCTTTCTGAGAACGATCATGCAGAATCCAAAAAAGTTGCCGCCACATATGCTGCGGGAGATCCCGGTCGGGTTCATGCTTTAAGTATGTTCGGTGGAGATTATATGCGTGGGGACAAAGTATTCAGGAACCAGGGTGCCTGCATGCAATGCCATCAGATTGATAAGGAAGGTGGATTGCAGGGGCCTCCACTCTCTCTTGTGGGTGATCGATTGAAACCGGACAAGTTATTGGAGTCTCTTGTTAATCCGAGTGCGGAAATTTCCCCGGGTTATGGACTATCCAGTGTCAGTACCAAGGCAGGAATTACCCTGGTTGGAAGAATAGCTGAGAAAGCAGAAGACAACAGTTCAATGTTATTGATTTCTCCGGACGGAAAAGAGACTCAGTTAAAACAGGAAGAAGTTCTTTCAGTCTCCCCCCCTGTGTCTGCGATGCCCCCCCTTGGGCTTACTTTATCCCCATTTGATCTCAGGGACTTGATTGCCTTTTTGAAATCAAGAAACAAGGAGGAGCTCCTTGCCGCCAAAGAAAAGAAGAAATCCTCTTCCAATCACGGTAAGGAATAATTTAAATAGCTGCCTTTAAATTCCCTGCATCCTTTCGTTTTTCCCTGGATGGAGTTTCACTTGATATAACCTTAATCGGTGAATTTGCTCCGGCCTTAATTGTGTACTTGCCTTCGGAATAAACCTTGGGCTGAAAGGTTTTTCCTTCTACCCTAATCGTGTAAAGAACTTCCTTGGTTTTATCGTTTATTACTTGTACGACTGGGTTCGGTTTCGAGAAATTCAGTTTTGGTAACCAACCTTTTACTTTCCGTCCGTCATTCTGAGTCATCTTAAAAGTGACCGGCCAACCGGGGAACTGTGCCTTGTCCCCATCGGCTACCTTGGAGAATCGAGGCCAGCACTCAAAGGTTACCGAACGGTCTTTTTTATTAAACCGGGCGACTCCGAATCCGTCCGCTCTTTTGAGTTCGTTATTCCGGTCCTCTGGGTTGGCGTAGGCGTGCATAGTAATCTTGTTTCCCAGTCCGTCCTCAAAGTCTCCGGTCCAGGGGAGAGGGGAATTCGGAATGGGGCGTGGACCGGGTTTTTCGTCCTCCGGTTTCCACCAACGACCGTAAATTGTATTCACAATAGCTGGACTGGTAAAAGCAAACGGACCATCCCGGTGTGATTCAATTCCATGCTGTACCACTACGCCTAGATGTTGATCTCCGCATAGATGTGTGGCCAATGCCTTTCTGAGTTCATACAATGCCTTGTTCCGTCCTTTTTGAGGCCATGCATTACTGTCTAGGTCAGCAAGTAGGCGGCTGTTTGGATTTCCGTGAATATGAACAGCTCCACAGAATGCGGTGGCGGAAAGAGCGGCTTTCATCTGGGCTCCTTCCCAGTCCTGACTCCAGTCGGACAGGAAATTCAGTTGGCGGTCGCCTAATAATACAAGACCATCCAGATCAACTGCGTCGCGATTGTAAGCTGGGTCATTAATATGATCGGGACGGGGGCCCATTTTAGGGATCTTACCGGCTGGCCCGGTTTTAAACTTTCGGTCTTCCAGGATTGCAAAATCAATTCCACCTACCCGTAACCGAGTAAAGTAAACTTCCAACCCCCTCTTTAATTTTTTAGGATCCACCGGATCGGGTAAGTGCCAGGTTTGCTGACGCTGAACCATGTTAACATAGGGTATGGGATAAAAATACCCACCTGAATTGCCGGCAGGCGAAGTCGCAACGATTCCACTTTCGCCCCATAGGTTGGCCTGTCCAACATCGTGGTCATCGGGGATAGTTACCGTGGGCCGGTCTTTCATTAAATCCCTGAACTGCAGTCCAAACTCGATCCAGCCTGCGGTGTGTTCAGTGTGGTGATAGGTTTGATCCCCGGCAAAGAAAAGCATATCCGGGTTGATCGCTTTAAGGTTTTCAATGATCTGGGGGCGGGGTCCCTTCGTACGGCTCGAATTACAGGACAGGTTGCCGACCACGATCGTGTCCTGATTAACCGGGTCTTTTCGGATTAATCCCTCGAAAGAAGCCTTCTCTCCATGCCTGACCCGATAAGGGACATCCTTTGTGGAATCCCAGTTTTTGATACGAAAATGGGCACTCCATCCCGGGTAGGTAATCTTAACTCTTGAAATCTCTTTCCATCCTTTCCCCTGCTTTGTTTCCAGACGGACTTCCCGAGATTCATTGGGCATGAGTGGATAGAGCTGTCCGGTCAATTTAAGGGTTCCAGCATCCTGAGTGTACAGGGCAAAGGCAACC
>JAOHKZ010000027.1 GCA_028101545.1 Opitutales bacterium
CAGAGACTTCCGGCAGCAGCATTCGGGACACCATGTCATCAATCATGGAATTTCCGTGCAGTCTCCAGACAAGCAAGTGGGCTTGCCTATCCCAATCATTAGGATTGGAAATCTCACGAACCTTAGAATAGTCAGTCCATAACTGATCTTCGACACCATCCGCAGCTAAACCAACAGATTCAAGGTAAGTTCTATCTTTCATATCACCCGATAAAACTAGATCTAATAAAACACCCTTTTTCTTAGAGTATGGAAAATCTCTCAGATGGGTTAGGATGATTCGCCGTACATGAGCAGATTCATCTTTTACAAGCTGTTCAATCATGGACCAGCCCAAGTTTTCAAGGTCGTATCGAAGTGCACTACGCAAGGCTGCTGCCCGGTATCGATAATCTTGCTTACCAATTGTTGAAGGAATTCTCTTTAATTCGGCAATTCCTTCCTCCCCAAGATGAGGTAAGATCCAAATAGCTCGCCCAGGCATCCAAGGGGAATCTCTTTTCAAAAGTTTTTTGATCTCTGGCAAGGAAGACAAACCTTCTGACTTTAACTTCTCAAACCCCTGAAATCTTACATTGTGAGCAGGGCTAGCCAATAGTGCTTCAGCACTTTCTACTTTTGCTTTTTGCGGTTTAAATCCCTTGGGTGCAATTCGATAGATCCTACCAATATGTTGCTTGTCGGCGGCTCCATGTCCACCGACCATAGGGTCGTACCAATCAGCAATATACAAAGCTCCATCTGCCCCAACCATGATATCGGAAAATGCGCCTGACATCCTATCTGACCCCTGACGACTAAGGAAAATCTCCCGTTTCAACTTATACCCTGCCCCATCAGGCACAGGAACATAACGAAAAATTTGTCGCTTGGCAGGTTCACAGGAAAAAAGAGAGCCCTCATACTTTTTAGGCAAAGCTCCATTTTCATAATAGGTTATGCCCGTTGGAGAACCACTCCCGTAGACATCACCAGGTGGAAATGTTCCTGGCAAATGCGTGCGCCATTCCGCTTCAGCTGTAGTTTGTCCAGCCACTCTATCTGCCGACCATCCGAACTTTCCATCTTCCGAACAAAATCCAAAAAAAGCACCTTCTGGAACAAAGCTTGTACGACATGCGGGAGGGTCGTCGTTGTCGTTCTGAAACATATCTCCGAAGGAAGTAAAGATCTGTTCATAGCTATTGCGATATCCATGACCCACAATCTCCATACCGGTTCCGTCTAAACTAATTCTTCCAGTAAACCCGGAAACCCAAACATGCCCATCATCACTTTGATTGCCTGCAAATGTAGTGGGATTTAAATTCCAACCAACCTGTGGTCCACCCTTGTTGTAATAAAAGCTACCAACATAAAAAGTTCGATTACTCCGGTCAGTTATTTTAGCCCCACAATTTCCCTGATTGAAATAAAGTTTACCATCAGGACCACCGATCACGGAATGAGTGGAATGATCATGATTACTTCCAATGAATCCAGTAAGAAAGATTTCTCTTTGATCTCCTTCATCAAAAACCAAATTCCGGTTAACATCAGTATATTTCAATATGTGAGGGGTTTGCGAAACATAGATCATATTATCAATTACCCCGATCCCCATAGGAGCAACCAGTTCAGGATCTTGAATAAAAACGGTAGATTTATCAGCAGTTCCATCCAGGTTCGTATCCTCAAGAACAACTACACGGTCACCCTCCGCCCGGGTCTTACTTCTTCGGTAATTGACTCCTTCAGTTACCCAAATTCGTCCGCTTGCATCCACATCCATGTTCGTTGGATTATACAAAAGGGGAGATTCCGCCCAAAGAGTAACAGCTAACTCAGGATCTTGTAATCGAAAATCATTGATTATCTTTTGTCCAAATAGGGGTATTACTGATGCAAAGCAGAAAAAATATAATATTAAGGGAGAATGCATGGGAGGACTATTATGAAATGAATATGGTAAATATGATTGAGAATAAAATAAGAAAACAAATGTCTTCTTAAACTATTTTTCTAGGCGATTAGATCTTTAACCACATGTCCATGCACATCAGTCAGGCGATAATCACGGCCTTGGAACCGATAGGTCAACTGTTCATGGTCAAAACCGAGAAGATGCATCCAGGTTGCTTGTAGGTCGTGTACATGAACAGGATCTTTAGCGACTCCAAACCCGAGCTCATCCGATTCCCCGTGAACATGTCCACCTTTCACACCACCTCCGGCCATTACCATAGTGTAGCAGTCAGGAAAATGATCTCGACCAAGTACTTTTCCTTTGGATGTGCGCCCTTCCCGAAATGGCGTACGGCCAAATTCACCGCCGATAATAATAAGGGTCTCATCGAATAGACCACGATCTTTCAAATCCTTAATTAAGGCAGCAATCGGTTTATCCATGGTAGCACACTTTTTGGTAAGGCCATCACGAATATCCTGATTTGGGTTGGTACCATGAAAATCCCAACCCCAGTCAAACAACTGTACAAATCGAACTCCTTTTTCGGCAAGCCTGCGGGCAAGTAAACAATTATTGCCAAGGCTGGCACCACCCACTTCTGCACCGTAAGATTCCAATGTTTCTTTCGACTCTTTTGAGATGTCCATTACATCAGGGACAGAAGTCTGCATCCGATAGGCTAATTCATACTGAGCAATACGGGTAAGGGTTTCAGGATGAGCAAAATCCTCAGCCGCTTTTTGATTCAAGTCCCGTAGAGCATCTAAACTCGCACGCCTTAAACTACGATCCATACCCGGAGGATTGGAAACATATAAAACAGGGTCCCCTTTTGATCGGCACTGAACGCCCTGATAAACTGAAGGAATAAAACCGGCACTAAATGAATTCTTTCCCCCATTTGGCTGGGTTCCACTTGAGATTAAAACAACATATCCCGGAAGGTCCTGGTTTTCTGAACCCAATCCGTAAGTGGTCCAAGCACCAAAAGAAGGACGACCTGGTTGAGGAAAACCAGTATGCACAAATAATTCAGCTGGTGCATGATTAAACTGGTCGGTGTGCATTGACTTAATTACGCAAAGGTCATCAGCATGCTTATGCAAATGGGGAATTGCATCAGACATCCACATGCCGGACTTTCCATGCTGGGTGAATTCACGCGGGGTACCCATCAACTTTGGAGTACCTGAAGTGAATGCAAATTGTTTTCCCTTAATGAATTCGTCCGGGCACTCCTGATCGGTTCGCTTAACGAGTTCTGGTTTGTAATCCCACAAATCCAAATGTGGAGGAGAACCAGTCAGGTGGATATAAATTACTCTCTTCGCCTTGGAACTGAAATGTGATTTACGGGGAAGTAAGGGATTTTCAGGAGCTTTTAAGCCAAAGGCATCAGGAGATAGAATTTGAGCCAACGCACCAGCCCCCAGTCCCACCCCACAGTTTTTTAAAAAGTGGCGACGGGTGTTTAATTGGATTTGTTCAAGTAAGGGATTCATAAATAAAGTATATTAAGAAACTGATTATCTTTTCATCATCATCTCATCCAAATTAAGAAGGACATTACCCGTGACGGTGAGCGCGGCCAAATCGACTAAGTTAGTATCTTTGGGAGCCGGGCCAATTGGATCAGTGGCCATTTTTTTTGCGAGCCCTGTATCATTTGCATACCGCTCTTTAATTTGAATAAACAAGGCTTTCAAACGATCTATTTCAAATTTTTTAGGTTCACGGGAAAGACAAATTTCAAAACCAGTTATTAGTTGTTTTTCTAAAGAATTAGCAGACTTGATCATGATTCGAGCCAATGACTGGGCAGCCTCTACATACACTGGGTCATTCATGGTCACAAGAGCTTGCAGCGGAGTATTAGTCGTACCACGGCGTACTGTGCAAACTTCCCGGTTCGGGGCATCAAAAGTAGCCATCGAAGGATAAGGGTTGGATCGTCGCCAATTGGTATAAATTCCTCTTCGAAAACGATCCTCCCCTTCACTTGTTTTCCAGTCAATTCCACCACCAAATGCTGCTTTAATCCCCATATCGGGTTGTGGTGGACGAACAGGTGGGCCAAACATTTTCTTACTTAACAAACCGGAAACCGCCAATGCCTGATCCCGTACCATCTCAGCAGAAAGCCGAACCCGCGGTCCCCTGGCAAGTAATCGATTAGCCGGATCACGAGCAGCCATTTCATCCGTCACATGGGAGGATTGACGATAGGTTTTTGATGTTACCAACAATTTAATAAATGCTTTCATATTCCACTCCATTCGAACAAATTCAGTGGCTAACCAGTCAAGTAATTGCGGATGAGATGGAAGTTCTCCCTGTGAACCAAATTCTTCACTGGTTGAAACTAATCCTATACCAAATATTTTTTCCCAGAACCGGTTAGCTGAAACTCGGGCAGTCAGAGGATTATCTTTATTCATAATCCAATGTGCAAGATCCAGTCGATTGGGTTTGGTAACTCCAGGTAAGGGAGGGGCCAGTGCGGAGGGGAAATTAGCATGTACTTGTGGACCATGATTAAGATAAGAACCACGCAAATGAATAAAAGTCTTTCTTTGATTTGCGGATACAACTTCCTTCAATACAGGGACAGATGAATAAGGTTTTATAGAATCGAGTTTCTTACGCAGTGTCGCAACTCGATCATTGATTTTCTTCCCTTCTGGTCCATGTTGTATAAAAAATCTCATCAACTCTTCGTTCTGCTTTTCCGTACGATCAGCATAAACAACCTTAAGTATATGTTTGATACGATCTGGCATTGCCGGTGCAGGATTGAGCTTTTCAGTGACTGAAAGCCTGAATTTACCAATCGAATGATTGGGATAGTTCTGCAGTAAACGGATAGATAAATCACCGCCAGCAATAGGCCGCTTTAAAGTAAACACCCCATCGTGATCTCTGCCTTGGCCTCCAGCAATCGCCCAACCAGAATCCTTTTTTATATTTCCATCAATTGCGTTAAACGCCTCGAATTTTTTCTGCTCATAACTGGCACTCGCCTTTACAAATTGCCCGACCTCTGCTCCATCCAAAGGAACCACAAACTCACGCTTGGGTGCTTGAGAGAATGTTTTCTCCCAAACGACCCGACGGTCGCCACTTAAAACCTGTAACCGGAAACCATCCAATCGGGAATGTAGACCACTATCAGTACGATTCCAAATTCCAAGCTTAGTCAAATTTTGCTCTTTCCCAAGATCAACTTCCCACCATGCCTCTGCATCTCCATTTGCATTGTGCGTAACGCTTTTCGACTTATGGAAATCACCGTCTGTATTTCCATCAATAGCAAGTTTTGCAAGTCCTCCGTACCCAGTAGTACTTTGTCGGGCTTTTCCATTGACTGCTACATTTTCCTCTCCAACAAAGGCCTGAACTTCTGCAACATGTAAAATACGATCTTTGCCATCCAATTCTATTCTTACGAACTGCCCTTTCTTCGCACCTCGCTCAGAATCATCAAAGCCCATTGAATTAAGGATTATTTCATTCAGGACCAAGTTGTGATTTCGCGAAGGTCCTCCATCAGTGAGGGAATCATCCGAAAGAAACTCAACCCGTAAAGCGGATATTTTTTCCAATGATGATTGAAAAGTAAGCCTGTATTCATCGGTTACTTTTTTAATTCCGGAAGCGAGTACAGATCCGTCTTCTCCTACGGTGAGGGTTGCTCCTGAGACCGCCTTCACTTTAGTTGGCTTGAGTACTTGCCATTTTGTAGTGGATATATCCTTTTCCCAGTCTATCAACTTTTTGGATAATTCATCACTTCCAAGAGGAGATTTCAGAGATTCCCCCAACTGCTTAATTTCGGATTCATATTTGGAACGCATTTTCTTTTGCTGATCACTGTAGAAACTCACAACTGGACTTTCATCTCTCTTGTCCGCGTCCTGGGTTTGATTCAAGATATCAAAAGATTGGAAATATTCCTCATGGGTAATAGGATCATATTTATGAGTATGACACTGAGCACAGGCCATCGTTGTACCCATCCAAGTAGCAAAAGTTGTATTAACTCGATCAACCACTGCTACATTACGAAATTCCTCGTCGTTTGTTCCTCCCTCATTATTAGTTTGGGTATTTCGATGAAATGCTGTTGCAATCAATTGCTGCTCTGTGGGTTCGGGAAGTAAATCACCTGCTAACTGTTCGATAGTAAACTGATCAAAGGGCAGGTTTTTATTAAAAGCCTTAATCACATAATCCCGAAACGCCCAAATCGTTCGAGGACGGTCATCCGCATACCCCGCGGAGTCGGCATATCGGGCTAGATCCAGCCACATTCTCGCCCAGTGCTCCCCAAACTCGGGACGTGCCAGTAATCGATCAACATATTTGTCGTAAGAATCCGAATTTTTATCCGCAAGAAACTGATTCAATTCTTCAAGAGTCGGAGGCAAACCTATTAAATCAAGAGAAACACGACGAGCCAATGTACGTGGGTCTGCAGAAATACTTCTGCTCAGCCCCTCCATCTCTAGTTTTTCATCGATGAAAAAATCCACAGGATGAACCGTTGTCGGAAGATTTCCTCTAACTGGGGCTTTGTATGACCAATGCTTGTCGAACTTGGCACCCTGTTTGATCCACTCGGTTAGCAATGCAACTTCCCCTTCGGTCAAACGCTTGCCCCGCCCCTTTGGTGGCATTAATTCTTCATCTCCATCTTCAAGCGTGACTCGAAAAAGAATTTCACTTTCATCCGGATTTCCGGGAACAATTGCAGAATACCCACCCAAGTCCCGGGTCGCACCTTCAAAAGTATCTAACCTTAGACCGGCTTCCCGATTTTCTTCATCTGGTCCATGACAGGCAATACATCTGTTGGAAAGTAACGGTTTAATTTGGGAATTAAAATCAATACTGTTCTTCGCCAAAATCAGTGCAGGTAAAAAGAGAAGTAGTGAGCAAAAAGTATACATTGTAATATACAAATTAATTTGGATACTATTCTAAGCGAAGTGAAGCAAAATTCAAAGAATTACCTAATTTTAAAGATCGAGTTTGAAAAAATCTAATTAAAACCTATCAGATAAAAATGAAGCTTTCCAGTAATTACCTAGGTCTTTTTTTGGATAAATCTTTCGAAATCAGACATCTCAAAACGACTGCCCACAACGAGTGGGGTTCGCTGATGAATACTAGTTGGCTCGATATCCATGATCCTTTTTTCACCATCTAACGCTACCCCTCCAGCCTGCTCTGCAAGTAATGCTACTGGGTTAGCTTCATAAAGGAGACGAAGTTTACCCTCAGCGTTGTCTTTGGTAGGTGGGTAAAGGAATACCCCGCCTTTTAATAAAGTACGGTGAAAGTCAGCGACCATTGAACCAATGTAACGGGAAGAATAATTAACTCCAAGTACCCCTGACCGTAACCGATCAATATACTCTCCATATCTGGTAGGAAATCCATCTCGATACGCTTCGTTTACCGAGTAATATTTTCCCTGCTCTGGCATCGTCATATTTTCATGGCTTAAAACATAAGCACCAATGGCAGGGTCTAAAGTAAACCCATGCACACCGTGCCCCGCACTGTATACTAGAATGGTTGAGGATCCGTATACCACATATCCAGCGGCAATCTGCTTACTACCAGGTTGCAATACCCAAGCCTCTGGGTTGTCTCCAGATACATCATCTGGTTTGCGCAAAATTGAAAAAGTTGTGCCTACACTGACATTAACATCGATATTAGAAGAACCGTCCAATGGATCAAAAACGACCGCATACTTCGCTTCTTTTGAACCTTTATGCACTAGCATGGGATTTTCATTTTCCTCGGATGCTAAGACGCCAATACTTTCCCGAGCACTCAAACAGTGAACAAGTGCCTCGTTGGAAATTACATCAAGTTTCTGTTGGATTTCACCCTGAACATTAATATCGCCATGCTCTCCAAGAACATCAGTCAGTCCCGCCCGGCGAACTTGAGCCTGTATCATCTTCGTGGCTAAAGTTATCCCAGATAGTAGAAAAGAAAATTCTCCCGATGCTCCAGGGAAGCGTTTTTGCTCACGCATTATATGCTGTTGAACAGTAATTATTGAGGAACTCGATTTGGTCATTTCTCTTCTATACCATGGTAGATGTGCAATGAAAACAAGATAAGACTTTAAAAATCTTCTTGCCCAACTAATTGAAAAGAATCCATGTTCTGATTCATGAAATATTTTATCCTTTTTATATGGATGTGTGGAGTTACTCTAACTTACGCCAAGAAATACAATGTTCTCTTTATAATATCGGACGACCTAACCTACACCGCTCTGTCCTGTTACGGAAATACAATTTGCCAAACGCCGAACATTGACAAGCTTGCCAGTGAGGGTGTTCGCTTCACCCAAGCATTTTGCCAGGGAACATATTGTGGGCCATCACGGGCCTCTTTCATGTCTGGGTACTATCCCCATGCTACGGGTGCACTCGGCTATAAAAGCCCACGCCCTCAAATCGGCGACCGAAGTACCTGGTCCCAACACTTTCGAAACCACGGATATCATGCGGCTAGGGTAAGCAAAATTTATCATATGGGCGTCCCTGGCGGAATCGAAAGCGGAGGAGACGGAGCAGATGATTCACTTTCGTGGGACGAGAAATACAACAGTAAGGGCCCGGAATGGCGGGCACCTGGTGATGGAGAGACCTTGCAAAAAAACTCAGACGGCAAAAGACCAGTAGTTGGAGGTAACACATTTGTAGTCGTGGAAGCAGATGGAGACGATCTTGTGCACTCTGACGGGAAGACAGCTAAAAAGGCAGTCGAGTTACTTGAGAAATACAAGTCTATGGAAAAACCTTTTTGGCTAGGTGTAGGTTTTGTACGACCCCATGTTCCCTTCGTAGCTCCAAGGAAATATTATAAGCCATTCAAACCATACTCCAAAATGGTGCTACCAGAAAAGTTTCCCGGTAACTGGGGTGACATACCGAAAGCTGGAATCAATTATTGCACAAGTGAAAATATGCAGATGGATATTCGTAAACAAAAGAAGGCGGTAGGTGGATACTATGCTTCAGTCGCTTATCTAGATGCACAGGTGGGCAAAGTCATGGAAGCACTGGAAAAATCCGGTAAACGGGACGAAACCATTGTTATTTTCACGAGCGACCACGGATTTCATCTCGGGGAGCATGATTTTTGGGCAAAGGTCAGCTTGCGGGATGAATCAGCCAAGGTCCCTCTGATTATTTCGATGCCCGGCCAAAAGCCTGCAGTCTGTGATTCATTCGTAGAACTGCTTGATCTGTACCCCACCCTCTCAAGTATTTGCAGTCTGCCAGAGCTAAACCGTTTACAGGGTAAAGATATTTCAAAAATGTTGGATGACCCATCTCACGAAGTTAGAAAAGACGCATTCTCAGTTGCCCCAATGAGAACTGGATTTTTACTTAGAAATAAAGAATGGGCATTCATTCAATATGGTGAAAAATTACCGCTACAATTAAAAGGAGGCTTCGAGCATGGGAGGAATGGGATCGAACTTTTCGACATGAAGCAAGATCCACAACAATTTACTAATCTGGCCAATAGTCCAAAATACGAGCCTATTGTCCAAGTCTTTCGAAAAAAACTAAAGGACAAGTTGATCGCTATCCGAAAGAATGACTTGTTAAATTGATTATATGGTAAGTAAAAAATTCGATGCACATTTTCAATGATGGCAAAATCAACTTATGATCGTAGTCCAATTCACTATTTGTATTCTCCTTTTTACAGTTTTCGTTCTGTCTGTTGTTTTAAAGAAAAGGAGGAAAGAAAGAAAAAGTAAGCCTTCAATCAAACTTACTAATCCCCGTGGTATTTTATTGGACAATTTACTCAAACAAAAAAAAGGCCAAAAACTAACCTCCGATCAAAGGTCTATCATTTTAAACAACATTGGTTTGTATAAATGGTTACCGGAAGACTTAATTGCCCCATGGGAAGAAAGGATTTTTTGTTTCCTCCAGGAATTTCCTATTACCTATATGAAGAAGGAAATAGCCACGGAAGAGATGAGGATTCTAGTTGCAGCAGAAGCGTGCTTACTAATTGTAAATCGTCCTCTATCAGATTATCGACACCTGAGGGCGGTTCATTTATGTGAAAATGAAATAAAAGGGAATCCCAACGCCCGAGGAAGTGCAACACGTTTTGAAGTTAACCTAAGTTGGAATTATTTAAAGCAATCAATTAAAAAAGCGAGAGATGGACATAATCTAACCTTACATGAATTCGCTCACTTGATCGATTTTGCAGATGATGGAATTGCCCAAAGTATTCCAGTTTCAAGAAGATCGAAAGAATTTAAGGAATGGCAAAATATCGTAGATCAAGAACATGCAAAACTCATGAAAGCCTATGAATCAGGTAAGAATTACTCCATTCGCGCATACGGTGGTTATGAATCCATCAAGGGAGATAAACCGGAAATTTTTTCTTGCGGGACCTCTGCATTTTTTGAACGAGGAACAAGATTAAAAAGGGAGAGTCCTAAAATATACGATGCATTTAAAAAGTTTTACGGAATTGACCCTGCATCTTGGAGGAAAAGAGCCGATTAAAATCAAATTTACTCTACTGTAACTGACTTTGCCAAGTTTCGTGGTTTATCGACATCGAGCCCACGAAGTCGAGCGAAATGGTAAGCAAATAATTGAAGCGGTAAGTTAGCCAAAATTGGTCGAATTACTTCATGTGCGATAGGCAGGCGAAAAACATCATCAGCCGCTTCTTCAGGAATTTCAATATCTTCGGGTGCAATTGCGAGTACTGGACCTTTTCGAGCTTTAACCTCTTGCATATTAGCAATTGTTTTTGCAGAAAGCTCAGTGCCTTCAACAATGAAAATTGAAGGACATTCTGGATTAATTAGGGCGATTGGTCCATGTTTCAATTCAGCAGCAGGGTAACCTTCAGCATGAGCATAAGAAATCTCCTTTAGCTTTAATGCCCCCTCTAAAGCAACTGGGTATAAACTTTGTCTACCGAGGAAAAGTAAGTGCTCAGCCTTGGAATATTTGACTGCAAGTTTCTTAATCTGTTCGCCCTGTTGCAGAACTTTTTCAACTAATTCTGGCAATTTGTTTAACCCTTCAACAATGGCTTGCCCATCAGTGGGAGAAAGGTCGCGCATTCTGCCAAGAGCAAGCCCAAGCATCGCACACAGACATGCTTGGGAAGAAAATGCTTTGGTTGAAGCGACCCCTATTTCGGGTCCTACACGCTGATAAACTCCACCGTCAGTTTCACGGGCAAGAGAAGAACCAACAACATTTGTAATGCCCAATGTTAAAAGACCTTTTGTTTTGGCTTCCCGAACGGCTTCTAATGTATCCAATGTTTCCCCGGATTGGCTTACTGCAATAACCAGGGAGTTGCCCGCCTTAGGAGAGTTTCGATAGCGGAACTCAGATGCATGTTCGACTTCAACTGGAACTCGAGCCAATCGTTCGATTAGATATTCTCCAACCATACATGCATGGCGAGCAGTTCCGCAAGCCACGAAGATAATTCGATCCAAGTTTCGAAGCTCATCTTCATGACCTTCCAACCCACCCAACTTAGCTGTTGTTCCATCATCACCAAAACGCCCACGGAGCGTATTCTTTAAGGCTACAGGTTGCTCAAAAATTTCTTTTTCCATGTAAGAATCGAACTCACCAAGTTCAACCTCTTCTGAAATTTGATCAACAGGATGTGTGATGGCTTGTGCCTCATGGCCTTCCATTGTAGTAATTCGAAATTCATTACCTTTAAGAATGGCTAATTCACCATCATTAAGAAAAACAGCTTCCTTTGCACGACCTACAAATGCCGAAGCATCACTGGCTATAAAATTAGCATCATCGCCTAAACCCACCACTAGAGGAGATCCACGACGAGCACCTACCATCATATCTGGATAATCCAAACAGAGCACCGCAATTCCATATGCTCCCCGACACTGAGGAAGTGCCAATCGAACTGCATCGATAAATCGGTTATTTCCTTCAGGTAATTCTGAATAATGATATGCAATCAAATTACATAAAACTTCAGAATCCGTTTCCGAAGCAAATTCTATTCCCTTGCCAATAAGAAACTTCTTAAGGGTACCAAAATTTTCAATAACTCCATTGTGAACCATTACGAATTTTCCATCTTGGCTTACATGAGGATGGGTGTTTGAAACTGTGACCGCACCATGAGTTGCCCATCGAGTATGCGCTATCCCAAGTGATGATGAAGAGCTCTTTTTTTGAACTGATTTCGCTAGGTTTTTCACACGACCAGTTTCTCGGGCCATTGAAAATTCATTTCCCTCATGAAAAGCAACTCCAGCCGAATCATAACCGCGATACTCCAAACGACGAAGTCCATCAATTAGAGGTGCTTGAGCATTACCTTTCCCTAGATATCCTACAATTCCACACATAGAGAATATAATAGGTTAATGCAAAATAACATCAATCATTTTTATAAAACATAAATTTAAGTTATATTTTTCGAAAAAATTACTTGGTTTATACAGACATTTGTAAAATTAAAGAAATTTACTCGCTTCTTTGTTAAAAGAATTTCAATAAAGAGTTAGTGAAAATTACTTGGTTTCATTATTTAATAAGTCTTTTTTTAGTACTATTTTCTTTTATTTCTACCCATGGAAAAAGGAAACCTAATTTCATTGTAATTGTATCGGAAAGTCATCCTGCAAGTGCCTTTGGTGCATATAACGGATATCTTTCAAAAGTTGACCCCACACCTAACCTAGACCATATCGCTCTTAAAAGTTTTGTATTTACAAATGCATACTGCACCAATGCAATGGCCGGCCCTAGTAGTGCAGTTTTTTTATCCGGAATGCACTCTCATATTAATGGTTTTTTCCCAAATGGACATGAGTTTAAGGAAGATTATTACTCGCTTCCCAAATTGCTTCAGAAAATTGGGTATGAAACTATAGTGTTGGGAAAGTGGAACCTTAGCGAAATGCCAAAATATTTCGATCATTGGAATATTCTAACCGAGCCTTCAGAAAAATTTAACCCTGAATTTAAAAGTTTAGATGATCAAAAACGAATCGAAGGCTACTCCACCGACATTATAACAGATCTAGCTATAGATTGGCTTACAAATAGAAAAGTCGGTAAACCCTTTTTCTTACTAGTACAATTCAATGCAACATCTAAACCTTGGATGCCAGCTGTTCGACATCTTAGTTTATATGATGACCTTCTGTTACCTGAACCTAATAATTTAGACGACAAACATTTAAACAAGGCGAGTCCTTCCCGTTACCAGTCAATGGATATAATGAATGACTTAAACTTTTCTGATGATCTTTTTTTCCAACCAGAACAAATTGATGAGAATAAATCAAAATTAGATATTATTACAGACAGTCAAAAAAATCTTAAATTAATGACTTCAGAACAGTTATCCGCGTGGACTCTTTCATGGAGACCAAAAAATGAGGCCTTCCTTAGAGAAACCCAATCAGAAGATAATATTTTACAATGGAAGTTTCAAAGATATGTGAAAAATTACCTTAGATGTGTCCGAGGCATCGATGATAACATCAAAAGAATAGAAAATACCCTTTCCGAAACAAATTCAAGTGATGTTGTTTTAGTATACACCTCAAACCACGGAAGGATGCTTGGTGAACATGGGTGGTTTGGTTCAGGGTGGATGTACGAAGAATCCATGCAAACGCCACTTATTGTAAGTACAGATCTATCAAAAAATAATTTTAAAATGATAAATACTCTTGTTCAAAACCTAGACCTAGCTCCAACTATTTTAGACTATGCTGAGTCTGCAAACTTTAAAAATATGCAAGGTCTTTCATTAAAACCATTAATGGAAAATTTTGATAATAACACAACATGGAGAAACTCGATTTATTATCACTATAACAAATTTCCTGGTGATCAGATGATCGCAAAGCATTACGGTGTTAGAACAAAGGACCTTAAATTAATTCACTTTTATCAATTTGATGAGTGGGAATTTTACAATCTAAAAAATGACCCACTTGAAATGGAAAACCTTTACAATAATGAAGACTATAAATTCCAAATTAAAACGCTGAAAGAAATACTTATAAAAAATCGTAAAAAATACTTAGATAGAACAGATATTTCAATCATGCCCGAGGAATGGAGAAAAATTTACAGAGGGCCTAAAGCAAGAAAAGAATAATTCGTTAAATTTCAAAAATATTTATTGGGGAAATTAAATAAATCTGCACCAAAATATAAAAAAGTCTTGTGCAAAACCTAAAATTTTTTAATAGTAAATCTAAAGGAATGCATATCCTGAAAGGTGTCGTTTGGGAGGACGGCACCTTTCGTTTTTTACAAATCAACAGATTATTTACATATTATGTAAGCAGCCTAAACCTCGTAAATAAACATTATTTAAACCTAATGAATACTAGACTAATATATTTTCTTTTCGCTTCTTTTTGCTTTTTCCAATTACCCTTATCGGCAGATAAAAGACCAAATATACTTTTCGTATTTACCGACGATCATGCACCTCACGCAATCGGTGCCTATAATGGATGGCTCAAATCGGTTAACCCAACGCCGGTCATTGATAAACTTGCCAAAGATGGAATGCTTTTCGTGAACAGTTTCTGTACAAATTCAATCTGTGGGCCTAGTCGAGCGGTTATTCAAACTGGAAAGCATAGCCATAAAAATGGGTTCATGAATAACGGGAATACTTTTGACTGGAATCAGCAAACTTTTCCAAAGCTTCTTCAGAAGGCTGGCTATCAGACGGCAATTTATGGGAAAAGCCACCTTAAAGGAAAACCTTTAGGTTATGATGACTGGGCAGTTCTTCCCGGACAGGGCTTATATTATAACCCGGACATGATTTTCCCAGATGGCAAAAAACGCATAGATGGGTATTGTACAGATGTTGTAACGGACTTGGCAGTAGAATGGCTAAATGAAAAAAGGTCTGAAGAGAAACCTTTTATGCTGATGGTTCAACATAAAGCACCTCATCGTAATTGGATGCCAGCACTTAGACATTTATCTCTTTATGACGATATTGAAATTCCTGAACCCCCTACCCTTTTTGATGAATGGAAAGACAATGCACCGGGAGCAAGATTGCAGGAACTCGAAATCGACCGGCATATGGATTTAAATTACGATCTGTTCGTAGATTTGACCCCAGAATTTAATCAACCTCCTTCCCAGTTAAGACAGGATCGATCGGCCTGGAACAATATGAAAAGAATGAGCCCCGAACAACTCAAGGCGTGGCGTGCTCATTATGCACCCAGAGATGCTGCATTTCACAAAGCAAAACTTTCTGGGAAAGATCTTGTCCGCTGGAAGTTCCAGAGATATGCCAAAAATTACCTTCGATGCGTTAAAGGAGTGGATGAGAGTGTAGATCTTCTACAAAAGGAACTTACTAAACTTGGGCTCGATAAAAATACCATCGTGATATACTCATCCGACCAAGGATTCTATATTGGCGATCATGGATGGTACGATAAAAGATGGATGTATGAGGAATCATTGAAAATGCCCCTGATCGTAAAATGGCCTGGAGTAATTAAACCGGGGAGTCGCGAAACTGAATTGGTGCAGAACTTGGATTATGCTCAAACATTTCTTGAAATTGCCGGTGCTCCTCAACCTAAAGATATGCAGGGTCTTTCACTTGTACCTTTAATGAAGGGAGAAAAAACGAAAAATTGGAGGTCCGAAATATACTATCATTATTATGAATATCCAAGCGTCCACATGATTCCACGACACTACGGTATTCGCACAAAAAGACACAAGCTCATGCACTTCTATCAATTTAAAGAAGAATGGGAAATGTACGATCTCAAAAACGATCCTGATGAACTTTCAAATCTCTACGGTAAAAAAGAGACCTTGAAATTACAAAACAAGCTCAAACAAAAGCTTAAAAATTTACAAAAGAAATATGAAGATGATAGTGATATGTCTGTTCGACAGGACTACATAGAAAAATTTCGAAAGAAATCCTAAACTAAATTTTTAACTGCTTACCATCCGATATTGATTCAGCAATCGTGGGATGTAGCCAATCTTTCAATGCCCACCTCTTGGCAAGTACTCGGTATCGATCTGGCTTCGTTTTTAGTGATGGTTCGTAATCAGAATAAAAGGCTGTAAGAATATTACCCTTTTTATCTAAACTAATTGTTGTAGGGTATCCAATATCTTTAGCATTGTCACCAAATTGATGAATTACCCAAGGAGGTCTCCAGGTTACACCTCTGTCGATGCTAAGCCTCACCCCTATACCCATTAGTCCACGATTACGAATTCCGTATGTAAGTAACAAGCATTTGTCAGAAAGAGCGGTTAAATCTGCTGGGTGTTGCATGGGCAGGGTAAGCGGAAATTTTTCTTTCCACTTTTTACCAGTCTTAGTGAACTCGCAAAGTTTAACATGGTGATCGATATGGGTTCGGGTTGCGGCCAACAACTGCCCTCCTCCCAAATTACATAATGTGGCTTCATTCGAATCATCGGAGCCAAATTTTGACTTCCTTGTCCAGGTTTGTCCATCATCCTCAGATAATACCATCCAAGTCTCACTTGGATTTCCATGTCCTTGTGAACGATAGCATGAATAGGCTAATTCATTCGAACCTAGTTGAATAATTCGCCCAAATGGAATCGTTGATTCAATTCCTTTAGGAACCAAAGGATTAGGTTCAGAGTTCCAAGACTTCCCACGATTATTTGACCTAGATAGCCAATGACCTGAGAATCCAACAAATTTTTTTTCTTTAACAAAGAACCCGCTACTAAAGCAAAGAATGTCTCCGTTATGAGCAAGACCAACTGACAAATGCATCCGATTTCCACCTTTTGGTCTTTTGGCCACAACGGAAAGTTTTTTCCAGTTCTGACCCTTACGGTCACTTATAGAACAGACCAAGTCCCCCTCCATTAGCCCATGACTGGGTGCATTAAAATAGGTACACAGGACTTGACCGTTCTTTAGCTTAGTCAGATTTGGCCAGCCACATGCGTTCGTTGCAATAACAGCTAATTTGTTCACTTCATACCTTAAGATGCCGACCAATCATTGAGTCAATTCATAACACTTACTCGCTTGTCTCAATTTTTTCATGAATACAGTATTTCCATATTTGACAATATCACCATTTTTGGAATTCTGATGTAGTGAGGCCAATATTCTCCACACTAATTATACTTACACTGAGCTTTATTCAACTCAGTGCATTTGATCAGGCTGAATTTTTTGAGTCTCGCATACGACCCATACTCGCAGAAAACTGTTACGAATGTCACAACAGCATGAATAAATCAAAATCCGGGCTGGTTTTAGATTTTAAGGGGGGAATGGTAAAGGGTGGAGATAGAGGAACTTTGCTCTCCTTAAAAAGCCCTAAAGAAAGCTTACTTCTTCGAGTAATGAGCCACGAAATAAATAACCTTAAAATGCCAAAAGGAGGTCCGAAGCTTTCTGATTTAGTTCTTAGGGATTTTGAGAAGTGGATTTCTGAGGGTGCATATGATCCAAGAGAAAAACCGCCAACTGCCGAAGAATTTGCCAAAGAAACTTCATGGGAAAAAATTCGAGAAAAAAGAAAATTATGGTGGAGTTTCCAACCCATCCGTGAGGTAGATGTTTCCCAACCAAAAAATGAACATCCTGTGGATCAGTTTCTTGATAAAAAGATAAAAGAAGCGGGGCTTAAACCAAACGAAAATGCTGATTCACTATCAATTCTGAGAAGACTATCGTATGCATTGATTGGGCTCCCCCCGACCATTGAACAGCAAAATCGTTTTATTAAAATATCTGCTGAAAATATTCAACAAGCCGTGAATGAAATGAGTGATGAAATGCTCAACAGTCCACATTTTGGAGAAAGATGGGCAAGGCATTGGATGGATTGGGTTCGATATGCGGACTCTCATGGCAGCGAGGGAGACCCTCCGATTCCAAACGCATTTCGCTATCGTAATTATCTGATTCGGGCACTTAATCAAGATGTTAGTTTTGATCAACTTGTTCTTGAGCACATAGCAGGAGACCTAATCGAAAAGCCAAGGATTAATAATGTACTTGGGATTAATGAATCTGCTATCGGAACCGCCCAACTTCGCTTTGTCCTCCATGGCTTTGCTCCCACAGATGCATTGGATGAGCATGTGCGTTTTACAGACGATCAGATCGATGCGGTAACTAAGACATTTCTCGGACTAACCGTATCCTGTGCTCGTTGCCATCATCATAAATTCGATGCAATCAGTCAGGACGATTATTATGCTTTATTCGGTATTCTTTCCAACGGTCGTCCTGCACAAAAAGTCATCGATGATCCTTCGGTCATTAACGAATATAATTATAAACTTAACTCTCTTAAAAAGGAGATTAAGAAAGAATTCATAAAATCGTGGATGAACATCGATATCGTAAACAAGTTAAAAACTAGCACTTCAAAAATATCACCCTCCGATGAAACTCTCGACTTTCTAATGCCATGGAAAAAACTTAATACTCTTAAAGATCAGCAATTCTCAAAGGAGTGGGGGCGTTTAAAGAAGCAGGTTGAAGAAAGCAAAAACCGGCTAGATTCGCGTCGGCAGAATTCAAGAAAAAATTATTGGAACCTAGGATTGCAGAAGACTTACACCGAATGGAAAAAGAGTGGAACCGGACTGAACGAATATTCATCGAAAGCAGGGCAATTCTCTCTAAACACTAAAGGCGATGAGATCATACACAATATTATGCCTGCTGGGGTTTATACTAATCTTTTAAGCACCAAACAAAATGGCACTCTTTCTTCTCCGCGATTTAAATTTGAAAAAGGCAACCTTTGGATTCGGGTTATCGGAGACAAAGGTGCCACCGTTCGATACTCAGTATGGAATTATCCGAGAAGAGGAACGGTATACCCAAAATCCTCCCCCGATCCTACTATAGAAAAGTGGATTCGATTTAAGACTGACTACTGGGCTGGAGAAACTGGATACATCGAAGTAACTACGAGCCGTAATCATCCAGTTGAAGCGGGAAAAGCTGAACGCTCTTGGTTTGGAATAACAGAGGCATTTTATGCCCCTCATGATGAACCTTCTCCAAGAGATGAGATATCTGAAATTCTCTCTCCTTTATTTACCACTAATTTACCACCAACCGACACTGAAGATTTATCAATTCTCTATGAACGGGTAATTAAGGATGCAATCAAAGCATGGAAAGATAATTCCGTTTCAGATATTCAAGCTAGGATTCTTAATTCTTTAATCAAACAAGGGATACTTCCCAACTTACAAAAAGATGTACCAAACAGTAAAAATTCCGTTTTGGAATATCGTAAAATGGAATCCCGGATCAAAGCACCACGCCTAGCTCCAGGATTACTTGATGGAAAACCTTTTGAACAAGTACTATTCGAAAGAGGAAACCACAAGAAGCCAGCGCATAAAGTACCAAGAAGATTTTTGGAAGCTATTGATCCTACCCCCTACCCTAAGGATTCCATTGGTAGATTAGAATTCGCAAAAGATTTGTTGAGGAAAGACAACCCTTTTACCTCCCGAGTTATAGTAAATCGGATTTGGCACCATTTATTTGGCCACGGAATTGTCAGAACTCCAGACAACTTCGGAAGATTGGGAGAAAAACCCTCACACTCGGAACTTCTGGATTTCCTCGCAACCAAATTTCGGAAAGATGGTTGGTCTATTAAAAGCATGATCAAGTTTCTTGTTACTTCCAAAACTTTTCGGGCATCTTCAAAACCTTCAGCTAAAGCACAAGAGAGCGATCCAAAAAACTTACTACTTTCTCATGCTAATCTTCGTAGGTTAGAAGCCGAAGCTATTCATGATTCCATGCTTTTAATTTCGGGGAGAATTAAATTAGATAAGGTTGCCGAAGGTAATTCCGAACCCTCTAATAGTGTAAGAAGATCGGTTTACAGACAAATGAAGCGCAATTCTTTAGACCCCTTCTTATCTGTTTTCGATGCCCCAGTTCCCTCTTCAACCAAAGGAAGGCGTGATGTTACAAATGTACCTGCTCAGTCACTTACGCTCATGAATGATCCCTTAGTAATCAGAGCAGCAAGAGAATTTGCAAACTTACACAGGAATGGTGACTTAAAAGAAAGAATAACTATTATGTTTCGAAATTCCCTCGGAAGAAATCCAACTCAAAATGAGATCAAACAATCAATGGATTATTTAACCGTATCGGATCAGGAAAGTGCGAAAGAAAAATATATATTACTAGAATTGAGGAAGAAGAAATTAAACCTAAACCAAGATATTTCTCTCATTGTTGAAAATGCTCGGGACAAATTATTCAAAGACAAAAAATCTTTAAAGGAGCCGAAAAAAAAGTATTCACTTGATCCAATTCTTAAATGGAATTTTGAAAGCGGACTGACGGATCAAACACTAGGTCTGAAAGCCTACCTCAAAAATGGTGCTACTCTGGAAAATGGAAGATTGATACTTCGTAAAGGTGGATATGCAGTAACCGATACCTTACCAATAGAGATTACTGAAAAAACACTTTCTGCTTGGGTACAACTTGATAATCTTAATCAACGAGCAGGTGGAGTAATTACCATACAAAGCCAAAATGGTCGTGTTTTTGATTCAATTGTCTTTGCCGAAAAAGAGCCTAGAAAATGGATGTCAGGAAGCAATAGTTTTTCCAGAACAAATCCATTTTCATTTGCACCCCCAGAAAATCTTGCAGATAGGCAACCAATTCATATCGCCATTACTTATTCCGCTGATGGAAAAATCACAGGATTTCGCAATGGAAAAATGTACGGCAAGCCATACACCACAAGTCTTTACAAGTATGAGATGAATAAATCTGTACTTACTTTTGGCGTCAGGCACCTCCCTGCTAATTCGCAACGAATGTTACTAGGTAGTATCAGCCTGGCATCTGTTTATGACCGAGCCCTTACTCAAAGTGAAATCAATGCAATCTTTCATCCTGATTCGTATGTAAGCTTGGAGGAAGTAGAAAAGTCTCTATCAACTGAAGACATGAACCTTTACACAAAACTAACTGCACAACGAGATTCTCTTGAAAAAAGCCTCCAAGAACTTGAGGCTACCGTTGTTGCAGATAAACCAAAACTTCAAGATCTAGCACTCGCCCTTTTTAATATGAAAGAATTCATTTATTTAAAATAATCTCCCTATGAACAGCCTATTAAGTCGTCGAAAAATGCTCACCACCTGCTCGAGTGGGTTTGGTATGCTTGCCCTTCAAGGACTACTGGGGCAAAACCAGCTTTCAGCTAAACCGCACTACACTCCAAAGGCTAAAAGCGTAATCTTCTGCTACATGTCCGGGGGGGTTTCACACATAGATACATTTGATCCTAAACCTACCCTTACAAAATTTGCGGGGCAACCCATGCCGGTTAAGGTCGAGCGTACCCAATTTAATAATAACGGAAATGTTTTCCCCTCTCCCTTCGAATTTAAAAGGTATGGGCAAAGCGGTATTCCGGTTAGCTCAATATTTCCTCGAACTGCAGAGATGATCGACGAAATTGCCGTTATTCGTTCCATGACAAGTAAAGTGAACGAACATGCTCAGGGTAATTATGCGATCCATACTGGATTTCCTTTCATGGGACATCCCACCGCTGGGGCTTGGATCAATTATGGATTGGGAAACCTCAATCAAAACTTGCCTGGATTTGTCGTTCTACATAGCGGTGGATCGGTTCCACCCCACGGAGGAGTTGGATTATATGGTAGCGGATACCTACCCGCAAATAACCAAGGGTCTATTCTACAAGTCGATAAAAATGAACCAATTATTAACATAACGCCAAGAGAATCCATCCTCTCTCAACGTAAAAGGTTAGATTTTCATAAATCCTTCGATCAACAGTTTCTACAAGAGGTTGGACATAATCCACAAGTTGAGGCTGCCATTCAAAATCATGAAGTAGCTTATAAAATGCAGGCTGCAGTTCCCGAGTTGTGTGAGATCAAAGGAGAAACAGATGCCACCAAAAAACTATATGGCTTGGATTCTTCAGATATTCAAAAAGCGAGTTATGCAAAGCAGTGTTTACTAGCTCGGAGGTTAGTGGAACGAGGGGTTCGATTTGTTGAATTAAGCTGTTTGACGGAAAAACTTGGTGCAGGTGGGGCAGCTAACCCATGGGATCAGCATGGTGTTTTAGAAAAAGGACATTCAGCCATGGCTCACCAAGTGGATCAACCGATAGCCGGTTTACTTCAGGATTTAAAAGTTCGTGGCTTACTTGACGAAACTTTGGTTATCTGGGCAGGTGAGTTCGGACGCACTCCATTCTCGCAAGGATCGGATGGTCGAGACCATAACCCTTATGGGTTCTCAATATGGATGGCGGGCGGAGGTATTAAAGGTGGGACTGTTTATGGATCAACAGATGAATTTGGATATCATGTTACCGAAAACAAGTGTGATTTTTATGATCTCTGGGCAACGGTTCTACATCTTCTAGGGTTAGACCATGAAAACCTGACTTATCGGCACGGTGGTCGTGATTTACGACTCACAGATGTACATGGAAGGATACTAAATCCAATTTTATCTTAGAATTCAAATGTCTTTGCCTAACGAACGGCAAAACTGAATAAAATCATCCGCTTGTCCGGCAAGCCTAGACTGTAACTCTGAGTCAGTTATTCCATTTTCACGGCTTGCTACATTATGAACCGCGGGAACAAATACTCGTTTGGGGAAATTGTACGCACTGCGATACCCGAATACCTGCTGCAAGTGCTCAACGGGGCGCAAGGCCCCGAATTGTCCAGAAGCAATACCGATGTAGCAAATTGGACGGCCTTCAAAACTGTCTGGGTATGGAAGTAAGTCGATAAACAATTTCAACGCACCAGGCATGCTTCCATTGTACTCAGGCACAACAATGACTAAACCTGAGGCACTAAGTATATCTTTTGTAAATTCTAAAACTTTTGCAGGCTTTTCAGTGTAAGCACTTGGGGAAAATGTTTCTGGAGGTAATTCAGCAAGCTCGAGCACCGTACTGTTCACTCCTTTATCCTGATAAATTTCATTTAATGCGTGAGAAAATACGGATGATAAACTTCCCTCTCGATTTGTACCTGAAATAATAACCATCATGATTTTGGACTTTCAATAAAAGACATAAGACTAGAATAATCCCTACCCACTTTTATATCAGGATATTCCTGAACCAATTGTTCAGGTGGACTAAAGAGCATACAATAATCTGCTGTTTTAAGCATTCCTAAGTCATTATAACTGTCTCCTGCTGCAACCACTTCGAAATTTAACTTCTGAAGATACTGCACACTTTTTCTCTTATGATCAGGAAGTCTCAATTTTATATCCTCAATGAGATCATTTTTCACCTCTAGTTCATGACAAAATAAAGTGGGGAAATTTAACTTCCTCATTAACGGTCCGGCAAACTCACGAAAAGTATCCGAAAGTATGATCAGTTCGTATTTTGAACGTAATTCATCGAGAAAATCAAGTGCCCCCGGTAATGGATCAAGAGACTCGATCACATCCTGTATTTGAGAAAGGGAAAAACCATGCTTATTCAAAATCTCTAATCGATAACGCATGAGAACCTCATAATCCGGCTCATCACGAGTTGTTCGAGTTAGTTCAACTACTCCAGTTTTTTCTGCAAAGGCTATCCAAATCTCGGGAACGAGAACTCCTTCGAGATCTAAACAAACTATGCGCATGATAAATGATTAAGGAAGAGAAGTTTCGCCCATAAGGAAACGGTCGCACTCACGAGCAACAGCTCGGCCTTCATTAATAGCCCAAACTATCAAAGACTGACCTCTTCGCATATCTCCGGCAGCAAAAACTCCATCGATGTTTGTGGAAAATTTTCCATATTCTGCATTTATGTTAGATCGGGAATCTCTATCCAACCCAAGTTCCTCGGCAATGATATCTTCCGGACCCAAAAAACCCATCGCCAAAAAAGCAACCTGTGCTGGAATTTCTTGCTCTGAGCCAGGTATCTCTACTGGCATGAACCTACCATCTTCCTGTTTCCATTCAATTTCATGTATAAGTATGGATTTTAAATTTCCATCTTCGTCACCAATAAATTTCTTAGTAGCCGTAAGATACTTTCTTGGGTCTGCTCCAAAAATTTCTTTTGCTTCTTCCTGCCCATAATCCATTTTGTAAACTTTCGGCCATTCAGGCCATGGATTATCCACAGCTCGTTCCTCTGGTGGACGAGGCATAATTTCAAGCTGAGTAATGCTTTTGCATCCATGCCGTAAAGAGGTTCCAACACAATCAGTGCCCGTGTCTCCACCACCTATAACCACAGCATCTTTACCCTTTGCTGCAGTTTCAAAAGTAGTTATATCCTTTAATTCAAGTAAACCTTGTGTATTTTTGGTTAAGAAATCCATCGCGAAATGAACACCATTCAATTCCCTTCCCTCAACAGGTAAATCTCTAGGTTTGGTTGCCCCACAACAAAGAACAACTGAGTCATAATCATCAAGTAGTTTTTTTGCGGGTAAATCGTTACCGATTTCCGTGGAGACAACAAACTCGATACCCTCTTCAGCCATGAGGTCGACCCTTCTTTGTACGATTGCTTTATCTAACTTCATGTTAGGTATTCCATAAACAAGGAGCCCACCAATACGATCCGAACGCTCGTAAACCGTTACCGAATGACCAGCTTTATTTAATTGATCAGCTGCTGCAAGGCCAGCAGGTCCGGATCCTACAACTGCAATTTTTTTTCCGGATCGAGATTTGGGTGGATTAGGCTTAACCCACCCTTCATCGAAACCTTTATCAATAATCGCACACTCAATACTTTTAATGGCAACAGGAGGTTCAATTACTCCGAGAACACATGAACCTTCACATGGTGCCGGGCAAACCCTACCTGTAAATTCAGGAAAGTTATTTGTCTTGTGCAACCGATCCAAAGCCTCTCGCCATTTGTTTTGATAAACGAGATCATTCCATTCAGGAATCAAATTATTTACAGGACAACCACTTGCCATATTACTAATCGTCATTCCTGTATGACAATAAGGCGTTCCACAATCCATACACCTTGAGCCTTGAACACGTACTTTATCTTCTTCAAAGTCTTCGTGAATTTCCTTCCAATCTTTTACTCGTTCAGTTGGAAGACGGTCCGGAATTGGTCTTCTTTCGTATTCTAAAAATCCTGTTGGTTTTCCCATAATTAAATTATTTCTACTTCGTAAATTTTATATTAATGTCCTGCTGCAACATTTTCTTCAAATGCAGCCTGAATAGCATCATCTCCCTCTAATCCACGCTCCTCGGCTTTTTTTAATGCAAGTAACACTCTTTCGTAATCTTCCGGTAAAATTTTGAGGAATTTATTGGAGTAATTTTTCCAATCATCGAGAATTGTAAGTCCTTTTTGAGATCCTGTATATTCGACATGCTTAGATATCAATTTCTTAACATCGTTTATTTCGGTGTCATCACATTCAACTAATGGATAAACCTTAACCATCTCATGGTTGAGTCTTTTACTCGCAAATTGACCATCTTCATCTAGAACATAGGCAACTCCACCTGACATTCCTGCACCAAAATTTCTACCTGTCTTACCCAAGCACAATACTCGACCTCCTGTCATATATTCGCAACCATGGTCACCAAGGCCTTCAACAACAGCTGAAACTCCAGAGTTTCTAACACAAAATCTCTCACCAGCTACTCCCGAAATGTAAGCTTCTCCATCAGTAGCTCCATAAAAACATACATTTCCAGAAATTATATTTTCATGAGCGACGAAAGAAGAATCTTTAGGTGGTTTCACAATTATTTTTGCGCCAGATAATCCCTTACCACAGTAATCATTTGTGTCACCAACTACCGTAAAGGTCATACCTTTAGGACAAAAAGCTCCCAGGCTCTGGCCTGCTGACCCATTAAGATTTATTGAAATAGTATCATCTGGCAGACCATTAGGTCCATGTTTTCGAGAAACTTCAGCACCGGTTATAGTTCCAACAACTCGATCTGTGTTTACAACGGGTAAATCAACAGAAACAGGGGTAGAATTTTCAATTGCTGGCATAGCGGCAAATAAAATTTCTCGCATATCCAAAGATTTTTCAAGTAAATGATCCTGCTTAATTTGGCAGTAAGTTCCAACTTCCGGTGCTACATCGGGACGATATAAAATTTTGGAATAATCTAATCCTTTTGCCTTCCAATGATCGACTGCATTTCGAAGCTCAAGTTTATCTACCCGTCCAATCATTTCATTTATCGAGCGGAAACCTAATTTAGCCATTGTTTCTCTCATTTCTTCTGCTATGAAATTCATAAAATTCACGACGGCATCTGCACCGCCCGCAAATTTTTCACGTAATCTTGGGTCTTGCGTAGCAATTCCAACCGGACAAGTATTTTTATGACAAACCCTCATCATTAAGCAGCCCAGCGTTACCAAAGGAGCTGTAGCAAAACCAAACTCCTCAGCTCCAAGTAAGCAGGCAATTGCGACATCACGGCCTGTTTTAAGTTGACCGTCCGTTTCCAAAACCACTCGACTACGCAGATCGTTCAGAAGAAGAGTTTGATTCGTCTCAGCAACACCTAGTTCCCAAGGTGCACCAGCATGTTGAATTGAAGAGCGAGGTGATGCTCCGGTACCTCCGTCGTATCCGGAAACTAGAATAACATCAGCTTTTGCCTTAGCAACTCCTGCAGCAATCGTACCTACTCCAACTTCTGAAACAAGTTTTACATTAACTCGTGCATTAACATTAGAGTTTTTCAAATCATGTATGAGTTCTGCCAAATCCTCAATAGAGTATATATCATGATGCGGAGGGGGGGAAATCAAACCTACTCCAGGAGTAGTACCACGAGTTTTAGCTATAGGTGGAAGAACTTTGTGCCCAGGTAACTCTCCACCTTCTCCAGGTTTAGCACCTTGAACAATTTTAATTTGAATTTCATCAGAATTAACAAGGTAATAACTAGTTACTCCAAATCGCCCGCTGGCGACCTGTTTGATCGCACTCCGACGGGAATTTCCGTCAGAGTCAGGCGTAAACCTGTCAAGATCTTCTCCGCCTTCGCCAGTATTTGACTTTCCCCCTAAACGATTCATCGCAATTGCTAGGCTTTCGTGTGCTTCTTTGGATATCGAACCGTAGGACATTGCACCTGTTTTAAACCTCTTAACAATCTCAGAAGCAGGCTCAACTTCATCTAAAGGTATTTCAATTTTATCATCAAACTTGAAATCCATTAATCCCCGTAAAGTAAATAGATCTCGAGATTGATCATTAACCGCATTGGAGTATTCTCTAAATACTTCATAATCTCCCAGTCTAGTAGCTTTTTGCAACTTGTGTATTGTGGTCGGGTTAAACAAATGCTTTTCCCCCGTTGCCCGCCATTGGTAAACGCCACCCGGGTCTAAAGGTAAAGATTTTTCATCGGGTCTCGGTGCAAATGCAAAATGATGACGGTGCCGTGCTTCAGCGGCAAGTGCATCGATACCAATTCCCTCAACCCTTGTCGCAGTCTTGGTAAAATACTTGTCTATTAACAATTGGTTGAGGCCTATTGATTCAAAAATCTGAGCGCCCCGATAGGAAGCTACTGTAGAAATGCCCATTTTAGACATAGTTTTAATTACGCCATTGAGGTTCGCCTTTAAAAAATTCTTACAGGCGTCAATAGGGTTCTCCATAATGTCTCCAGTCTCGATCATGTGACGGACCGTCTTGAGTGCTAGGTATGGATTGATTAAATCTGCACCATAACCGATAAGAAGAGCAAAGTGTTGAACTTCTCGAGGCTCTCCTGATTCAACTATAAGAGAAACTTTAGTCCTTGTACCATTTCGTATTAAGTGATGATGCAACCCTGAACATGCCAGAAGCGCGGGAATTGCAGCATAGTCAGTTGAAAGTTCGCGGTCCGATAGAATAAGTACATTAACGCCCTCAATAATTGCTTCGTCAGCTTTTCTAAACAGAGCTTCCAATGCTATTTCGAGATCTTCTCCATGAAGCTTAGAACTATCTGGCTTGAAAACCATCGAAAGAGTTGAGGACATGAAACCAGAAGGCAACTTGTGCCTAAGTTGACTGACCTGTACATCGTCCACCAGAGGAGAATCGTATTTAATTAACCTACAGCTTTGGGGACCTGGCTTAGTTAAATTTCCCTCTGAACCAATAAAACTTATGGACGCAGTAACTAATTCCTCCCTGATAGGATCGATGGGGGGATTAGTAACCTGAGCAAACAATTGCTTGAAGTAATTATAAATCGATTGTGATTTGTCCGAAAGAACTGCTAATGGAGAATCATTTCCCATCGAACCTAGAGGTTGCTTACCAGATTGTGCACTCGGTCCAATTAAAAAACGTAAATCTTCGAAGGTATAACCAAACGCTTTTTGCTCTGTAACAATAGAAGTGAAATCATCTTCTTTTGTGTTATCCGGCAATTGCAAAGAAATCGAATCAATCATAGATTCCTTCAACCACTCGCCATATGGTTCTTCTTCAGCAATCGATTTCTTTAATTCTATATCGTCAATGATTCTACCTTCATCCATATCAATCAAAAACATTCTCCCGGGCTCAAGACGGCCCTTCTTCACAATCGAGGATGGGTCTATTGATGGAAGAACCCCTACTTCCGATGCCAAAATAACTTGATCGTCCTTAGTTACATAATAACGGGAAGGTCTCAGGCCGTTACGATCTAAAACTGCACCAATTTGGATTCCGTCCGAAAAAGCAATAGAAGCGGGACCATCCCATGGTTCCATCACACATGCATGGAATTCATAAAAGTCTCTTTTAAACTGAGGCATATCCTTATGCTTTTCCCAAGGCTCGGGGATCATCATCATCATAGCGTGGGATAGGCTGCGTCCCGATAGAATTAGAAACTCTAAACAATTATCGAACTTCTGTGAATCTGAGCCATCTTCCCTTATAATCGG
>JAOHKZ010000028.1 GCA_028101545.1 Opitutales bacterium
CCGTGTGATCGTGTTATTGAGATCCGCTCGCACTTCGGCACTGAGCATGTCTCGGGTGATGGCTCCATTGCCCACCTTTTCAGCAACCTGAGCCACCTTGGCTACATCCGCAACCAGGGCGCGAGGGGTAGCAGTAATTAATTGATCAGGTGCAAGATGACGAAGACCTTGTCCATCCCCCGTATCAACTTCCACTTTTAAATAAAGCTTATCCTGATTCAGGAATAATTGCGGAGATAATGAAGTCATTCCCTGACCGCCAAGCAATACTGTATACCGGCCATTACGAATTGTTACCTTGATGGTTTCCCCTGCTTGATTACCATTTCTCCAATGGGTTGTGCCATTCCCATCGTGTAGAGAGAATGCAAACTGAGCATCCCCAAAGTAATTAACTCCCCGAATATCAATCTTAGCCGAATACGGAACCGGGTTTGCAGAAAAGAGCGATTGACTGAGTAACCAAAAAAGTAATGTAAACCAAGATTTAGACTTCATAATATCAACCAAATCATAATTAATTAGTGCAGTCAAGTTACTGAAAACACCCTATAATTGTAGTTTTTTGCCCAATAAATAGGTCGAACAGTGGAGTGTGCAGTTTGATCACATTACGCACTTGTCATTGCGAGGAGAGAGCGGAGCGAGGGACGCGGCAATCCACTGCATGCAATGGGCGCACCCAGACTGTGCGGCTCGGTTTTCGTGACACAGTGGATCGCCACGAGCTTTCAGCCCTCGCGATGACAAAAAATATCATTCAGCCTTCCTCAATGCAATGAACTGCCCATCAATTATCCTTACAAAAAGCGCAAAAAGAAACATCTAGTGTTGCCATATGTTCGCAAAAGATTTTTTCCTTTAGTTTAATATTCATACCATAAAATGATCAAAACATACCTACTTTTTCTTGTTTCAATCTTACCATCTTCACTTCCCCTTTTGGCCAAGCCGATCGATATTCTCTTCGGAACAAGTGGGCGAGGAGCAGAAGGAATATACCATGCCACCTTTAATCCGGAAAATGGAAAATTCACTCCATCAAAACTGGGGGCAAAGATCGGATCGCCTGGATTTTTAACCACTCATCCCAATGGTAAAATTCTATACTCGCTAGGGCGATGGGAAGAGAATGCCGGTGCTTTGGGTTATCATATTGGCCCCAAAGGTGAATTAAAGGAATTTACCCGCATGGTCTGCCCCGACGGTGGCGGTGCACATATTGCAGTTCATCCAAGCGGAAAGTTTTTACTTACCGCTCAGTATGGGGGTGGTTCGGTTGCTATGTTTCCTTTGGATCAGGACGGGGATTTACTAAAACCCACTGTTATTGAGCACGAAGGTGGATCCAAAGTGGTAGACAGAAGACAGGAATCTCCTCATCCCCATTGGACAGGATTTTCGCCGGACGGAAAGTACGCATTGATCCCCGATCTTGGACTCGACCAAATCGTGATCTATAAAGTGGATACGAACAAGCCCTCCATTTCCAAACATGGGGTCGCCCAATCCGTTCCCGGTGGCGGTCCCCGCCATATGCGTTTTTCCACCGATGGAAAATTCATTTATCTCCTTAACGAATTGAGTCTGTCCGTAACCACATTTGCATGGGATCCTAAAAAAGGAACAGCTAAACGACTCACCACCACTCCTGCATTATCTCAAAAAGTAAAGGATGGAGAATCCTTCAATTCTGCGGCGGAAATTCTGGTTCATCCAAGCGGAAAATTTGTTTACTCATCGAATCGTGGTCACGATACGGTTTCTGTATATCAGGCCAATCCAAAGACCGGAAAATTAAAAGTGGTACAGGTACAACCCATCCGCGGAGCCTTCCCAAGAAACATCAACCTTACCCCGGGTGCTGACTGGTTACTCGCTGCCGGAGCGGACTCCAATACCGTCGCCGCTCACCGCATCGATCAGGAAACTGGAAAACTTACCTACCAACGAGGCTCGGTCATCAATGTCCCCTCCCCCATTTGTATTCTGTTTTTGAACTAAACTTCAAGACAGCCAAAGTTTACGAAATGTTTCATCGGGGTCGTAATATTCGGCCTGTTTTTCCAAATTAAAAGCTCGGTTGGGGCGTGGGTCATTCCCGACCCCGCCAAGATACATCCAGTTTCCATAATTACTGCAGGGATCATAATCAATTAAGTGCTCCTCAAAGTGTTTGGCACCGGCCAGCCAGTCCTGACCTAGATCGTGAACAAGATAAGACGCTACATTTTGCCGACCACGATTGCTCATCCATCCGGTTGTGGCTAATTCGATCATATTGGCATTTACAAATGAATTGGGCGTTCTTCCTTCTTTCCAACGCTGAAATGTCTTCGGATCGCCCATGGTTTTCTTTTCATCTGACTCTTTAATCCCATTTCTTTTAAAAATTTGGGCTCCATAACGGCGGGCGACAAAGCGAAAGTATTCACGCCAAAGCAGTTCAAAGAATAACCAATAGGTGCTTTCATTAGCCACCCGTTCGGATTCGTACTTTTTTATTTCCCAATAAACCTCAACCGCAGAGATGCATCCAGCCGATAACCACGGGGATAACTTGGAAGAATAGTCCGCCCCTACCAGTCCGTTTCTTGTTTCCTTGTAGGACTTCAGGCAATCCCGTTCCCAAATCCATTGGTGCATCCATTTTTTGGCTTCCTTCGCACCGCCCTTAAAATCTAAAACCTCTCGCTCGTCTTTTGCGCATTCCTCAAAACCGAGTGAAGACAGGATGGGTAGCTTATCAATTTCTTCCCAGGAACAATTCATTCTTTCAGGTGCTGGAAAGGGACTGCGAATTTCCATTTTTTTCTCCACCTTCCGACGAAAGGAACTAAATACGGCGGGCAAATCCTTAAGCTCAAAAGGGAGATCAGCTTCTTCCCAAATCCCCTTACCTTGAGTGAGCACCAGGTTTACCTGATTGGCAAGCAGGCGTTCCTGTTCTGTTTCTTCCCAGGCGTCTTCTTGTTGAGCATAACACACATCGGCTCCATATTTTTGCATTAACTTGGGAATCTCATCCACTGACCGGCCCTTAAGAAATTCAATAGTTCCCCCGAGCCCATTGATTTCACCCTCGAGTTCCTTTAATGACTCAAGAATAAATTTCGCCCGGATTGAACCTATTCTTGCAGGTTCTGATGAAGTGTTCCAAATCCGGGATTCTAATATATAAACACAGAGGACTTCATCGCACTCATCCAGTGCACGAACTAAACATTCGTTGTCCGAAATTCGTAAATTATTCCGAAACCATACAATTCCTTTTTTCATGTCCTATACAATTTTGGACACAAAGCAGAAATACACAATTTCTCAGTCCGCTCAAAGGTCAGGATTTTTGGTCCTGAATAATGTGCTCAGCAGTTAACCGGCCTGAATTCATGGCTGAATCGATCGAAGGTAAGCCAAAATAATCCCCACATCGATAAACCCGAGTTAAGACCGGTTTAGGTATTGGAAGGTATTGACAGGTAGGAACAGCTTTTCGGATACGATATCCTTTTACATATTCCCATTTCTTCGCTTTTTTTCCAAACCAGTGGATTAATTGCTGTTTCGCCTTATCTGCAATTTCATCAAGATTCATTTCTTTTTGACCAATCACACTAACGGATACAAGAGCCTGTCCGAGCGGTGAACAATCGCAAAGGGTACTGATAAAGGTAAGGTTATTGATCGGCCCGTCTCCGGTTCCGTCCAAATAGAGAATAGGTTCGTCACTGGGCAAATCATCAACTGGAAGAGAATAGTATAAACAATCCACGGAGTTCCAGTCATCCACCTGCGTGCCTAAACCGAGTAATTGATTTGCATAATAATCTTCCGTTGCCAAGACCACGGCCCTGCCCTTCCATGTTCGCCCATCTGATGATTCAACTGAATTCATATCCACTTTGGAAATTTCAGTTTCGAGCAGAATATTATTCCTGGGTAATTGCCCGGCTAATTGACGGGGTATCTCTCCAATTCCGTTTTTGGGCAAAACAGTTTCTCCTTTTGAAAAAAACCGAAAGGTTTCCTCAAACTTTCGAATCGTGGTGCTCAGTTCATTTTCTAAAAATACTCCCCGCATAAAAGGCTTCCAAAACCGGTCGGTCATTGAATCACTAAAGCCCATCTTATTAAGCGCGACCCGAGTAGTACAATTATCTGGTATGGACTTCGAGGAAAGTAAGCCCATACGCATCATTCCGACTCTCAGTTTATCCCCAAGCGATCCAATGGGAGTAAGTAATGACTTGATCCCGTCAATCGGATGTCGAAACGGATCTGCCACCCGATGAAAACGATTTCCAAACCAGACCTTGGAGCCCGGATAACATGCTTGGAGGTCAAGTTTTTCATAATCCAAAAATCGTTGGGTCTCCGGATACGCAGTCAATAAAACCTGAAATCCACGATCCAATCGGTAGCCGTCCACTTCATCAGTGCGTACCCGGCCGCCCACTTCATTATCGCGGTCAAACAAAAGAAAAGGAATATTCGCACGATGTAGTGTGACCGCACACGCTAAGCCAGCCATACCCGCACCAACAATCAGCACAGGGGTGGATTTAACCCCGATTTCCTTTAATTTGGGTTTCATTGCCAAAAGGCCAAGTACTGGATTATGAATTCCTCGCTCTTTTTAATCCCTCAAGAATTAATTTCTTGGTCATCCGGGAACCAACAATGGGATCCACCCCATGTCCTTCAAATTCAATACTGATCACCCCTGAAAACTCAGAGTCATGAACTATTTTAAGCATTTTAAAATAATCGGTGTGAATTTCATTTCCCTCATCGTCAAACTTGAGGGCCTTGGCACATACAGCAGGTGCATAGGGTAAAGTCTTTTCAACCGCACTGTACCGGTCGTAGGAACCAAAATTATTAAAATCCGGTAGTATACCCGCATGGGAATGATCGAGTTCTTTCATCACCGCCAATAACCAGTCTGGATTCTGGGAATTTCGTCCGTGCGGTTCGATTACCACTTTTACTGGTGTGCCCTTAGCATATTCGCACAAACGACCCACCCCGTCGACTGCCCGTTTAAGGTTATCCTTTGGATCTCCTCCCATCCGGCAGTTCACCCGAATGGCATCACATCCAAGTTGAGCAGCACAATCAATCCATCCCTTGTGCAGGTCGACTGATAAATCCCTTTCCGATTTCTTTTCATGATCAAGTTCATGTTTTTCATCGACCAGAATTAACACATTACTAATTCCTTCCCCTTTGGTTCGCCTGAGTAGTTCAGCAACAAATTTCTTATCCGTATGTTTACCCTCAAAAGGACGACTCCAATATTCAACATGTTCAATTCCCAATTCTTTTTTAACCATGGACGGATAGTTCAGGTGCTTAAGTTTCCCACTTCTGAGCAAGCGGTTGAATGTATACTCCTGAATCCCAATTTGAAAACGGTTTGGATTGCTTTTATTTTTTGCACTCAGATCAACCCCAACAGAAACTGCCATTGATCCTAATGCTATGCTTTGTAAAAAAAGACGTCTGGTTTGAATTTGCATAACTTCCATCTTGAAGCCTGTAATAAAAAAAGAAAGCACGAATCGTAAAAATATATTTTGCCTAGAACAATAAAATTACTAACAATAGAACATATTAAAAGTAATATGAACTATTCTCCCATTATTCTCTTACTCGCCTTTCTGTGGCCTATCTTTCTGAGTGCAAAGATTGATTTTGTTCATCAGGTCATGCCAATCCTGAAAAAGAATTGTGCGGAATGTCATACGGACGGAAAAAAGAAGGGTGGATTATCCATGAACACACGGGCTGAATTTCTTGCCGGTGGGGAAAATGGAGTAATGGTTGTGCCAGGAAATATTCAAGATAGCTGGTTTCTTGAACTTGTTGAATCCGATGACTTGGATGAAAGAATGCCACCAAAGGGTCCGGGTGTATCTCCGGAACAATTCAAAATTCTACACCAATGGGTCAAAGAAGGAATGGTTTGGGAAGAAGGCATCACCCTGGGCTCGTCCGGTTGGGAACCTCCTTTACAACCCAGAAATGTAAAACTTCCCCCTCCACATGAAGGGAGAAACCATCCGATCGATCGTATCCTCGACCAATACACCAAGCAGAACAAGGCTACTCCCCCAGCTCTCGCATCCGAGCGCACCTATGCCCGTCGGGCCTACCTTGATATGATTGGAATTCTACCAACCCCTGAACAGTTGCACTCCTTTCTCAAAGATGAATCTTCCGACAAAAAGACAAAGCTGATCGATCAACTGCTTGCCGAAGATGTCTCCTACGCCGATCACTGGCTTACCTTTTGGAATGATTTACTGCGCAATGATTACACCGGGACCGGATTCATAACCGGTGGACGAAAACAGATCACCACCTGGCTTTACAATGCATTGAAGAAAAATATGCCTTACGATCAAATGACCATGGAGTTGATCGATGCAAAACCTGATGCCGCTGGTTTTATAAACGGGATAAAATGGAGGGGAAGCGTAAACGCCAGCCAGACACTCGATATGCAATTTGCCCAAAATGTTTCCCAGGTGTTTTTGGGCATTAATATGAAATGCGCCAGTTGTCATGATAGCTTCATTGACCGTTGGACCTTGCAGGAAGCCTATGACTTGGCTGCCGTCTTTTCCGATAAACCCCTTGAACTCGAAAGGTGCGATATTCCAACCGGAAAGATTGCTACTCCGAAATGGATGTTTCCTGAGATTGGACAAATTGATCCAAAAGCAAACAAGAACGAGCGCTTAAAGCAACTTGCCGGATTGTTGACCCATCCGAAGAATGGAAGGTTTACCCGCACCATCGTTAACCGTATCTGGGCCCAATTGATGGGTCGTGGAATCGTACACCCGGTTGATGCAATGCACACCAAACCATGGAATGACGATCTTCTCGACTTCCTGGCCGTTCAGTTTGCCGAGGATGGATATGACCTAAGAAAGTTTCTGAAATTCGTAATGACATCACATGCATACGGATCGAAAAGTGACCGACTGGAATTTTCGCCCGGCGAGGAGTATGTTTACAAGGGCCCGGTACCCAAGCGCATGACCGCCGAACAGTTAATGGATACAATTTGGCAGGTCACCGGGACCAACCCCAACAAACCCGAAGCGAAGGTGGATCGATCTTCCAATGATAAATCTACCCCATTCTCAGAATCCAAAGATTTGCCAAAAATTGAAAATGTTTCCGCCAAGTGGATATGGGCATCGGATCCACAAACCCGTAAGATCAAATTACGCACTTCGATTGAATTAAAAAATAAACCTGTATTTACCTCACTGCTCGCGACTTGTGATAATGCATTCAGTTTTAAGGTAAATGGAAAATTTCTCACTTCATCCAGAGAATGGACTCGTCCAGTCTATCACGAAGTATCGGACTTTTTCAAAGCTGGTAAAAATCTGATTGAGGTAAATGCAGAAATGTTTGGGGGCGGTTCCGGTTTCATCGCACAGTTTTCCTTCGGTAAAGGCAAAGATGCAATCACTCTCAACACAGATAAAACATGGGAAGTGCAGGACAAAAAGAAATGGATCCCAGCCAAAGTTGTACATAACTATGGTGCCGGCCCCTGGAAACGAATTCTGGATAAAGCTGTACCGACTATACCCGGTCAAAGTACTTTTGATGGACCATCCGTTCGGGCATCTTTGGTGAAAAATGATTTCCTCATGAGTTCTCTTGGCCGCCCCCATCGTGATCAGGTGGTTACTTCGCGACCCGCTGAACTCACCATGTTACAGGCTATCGATTTGGCTAACGGTGCAATCCTCTCAAAATATTTGACTGAAGGAGCAAATAACTTGAAAGCTAAGGCAACCGATAGTCAAAAATTTATCAACTGGCTTTATGAACATACCCTTGGCCGTCTTCCGACTACGGGTGAACAAGAAATTATTGGTTCAGTCATGACCAATCCAAAGGATCCCCAACAAGTGGAAGACCTGCTATGGCTTGTCTTCATGCAGCCTGACTTTCAAATTATCCGATAAACTTTTTTCTATCATGAACATTCCAGAAAGCATCCAAAGAAGAGATTTCATCAAACAACTCGGCCTGGCATCGACTGCCGCTCTTGCAACCAATGGAACACAGGCTTGGGGAAATGAAGACATTATTCACCCGGCTGCAAAAGCAGACTCCTGCATCCTGATTTGGATGGCCGGAGGTATGGCCGCTCCCGATACTTTTGATCCCAAAAGATACTTCCCGTTCGAAAAGGGACTGGAGGCAAATAAAATCCTAAGCACCTTTCCTGCGATCGATACTAATGTGGATGGATTGCAAATTTGCGAAGGTCTGGAAAACATTGCCCAAGTAATGGATCGGGGAACACTGATCCGATCCGCGGTGCAACCGGACCTGGGATCAATTCTCCACTCGCGTCACCAGTACCACTGGCATACGGGCTATGTTCCTCCGATCACGGTTGCGGCACCTCATTTAGGAGCATGGATGGCCAAGGTTCTCGGTCCAAAGAATGAGGTAGTCCCTCCCTTCATCAATGTTGGTCAGCGACTGGAGGGTGTAGGGGAAAAAGAGGAACTCAAGGCTTTCACAACTGGCGGATTTTTCGGATCGGAATTTGGTCCCATGAACCTGCCCTACCCTGAACAGGCAGTCAAATCGGTCCAACCGCCCCAGGGTATGGAACCGGGAAGATTTTCGAACCGTTATAAACACTTCAAAAAACTGCTCGATCAAAATCCAAACCGTGAATTAATGAGCGATTTCCAGCGTGAATCGATGCTACGATCCATGGAATCCGCCCACCGGCTCCTTCAGTCCAAGGAAAAGGATGCATTTGATCTAACTCTTGAATCGAAGGAATCTTATGCCAAGTACGGCGATACCCGATTTGGCAGAGGATGTCTGCTTGCCCGTCGATTGGCTGAACAGGGAGCAAGGTTTGTCGAGGTTACCACCGAGTATGTTCCTTTCCTTCACTGGGATCACCATGAAAATGGACATACCACGCAAGCTCGAATGAAGAAGGAGATTGATCAACCCATCGCCCAGTTAATCCTTGATTTGGAAGAACGAGGACTTCTGGACAGAACCTTGGTCATTCTCGCCAGTGAATTTAGTAGGGACATGATGATCGAGGGAGTGCCAGGTTCCACAGCAAAGGATCAGTCCCGTGCAAAAACAGACAAATTACAGGAAATGAAACACTATGGATTGCACCGCCACTTTACTGGTGGAACCAGCGTTGCGATGTGGGGAGGCGGAGTCAAAAAAGGATTTGTATATGGAAAAACTGCAGACGAACGTCCCTTGATGGCAGTTGAAAATCCCGTTTCCATCGAAGATCTCCATGCCACCATTTACACTGCCATGGGAATCAATCCAAAAACCGCTTACGAAGTTGAAAAACGCCCCTTCTATGCGACCAAGGATGGGATTGGAAAAGCGGTCAAAGACATCTTCTCATAAGATATTTTTGATACAGGTAAGATGTTGAATCTTGCCCTCTAGTTTAGACTTAATTTTAGTACACCTTATGAAATTATTTTCTAAAATCTTATTGGCCCTTTGCGTCACCTGCTCATTGGTTGTTTCAAAAACCAAAAAGCCAAATATCTTGTGCATCCTTGTTGATGATCTAGGGTACAGCGATCTCTCATCCTTTGGAGGAAAAGACATCAAAACTCCCGCGATTGACAAATTAATGAACTCGGGCATGCGGATGAATCAGTTTTATGCGAACTGCAATGTATGCACCCCAACTCGGGCTTCTCTTATGACCGGCCGTTATCCTGACCTGGTAGGTGCACCTGGTGTTATCCGACAGAATCCTGAGAGTAACTGGGGTTATTTCAACCCAACCGGACCCACGCTACCAGAGATTTTGAATAAAGCCGGGTACCACACCGGTATGGTTGGAAAATGGCACCTTGGTTATGAAGCACCCAACCTGCCCAATGACCGTGGCTTTACCTTCTTTCATGGCTTTCTTGGAGATATGATGGATGATTACTGGACCCATTTACGGGGAGGAATTAATTGGATGCGTCTCAACAAGAAGACCATCAAGCCAAAGGGACATGCAACTGAAGTGTTCAGCCGCTGGGGCATTGAATACATCACCGAAAAATCCAAAGATAAATCAAAACCATTCTTTCTTTACCTTGCCTACAATGCACCCCACTTTCCAATCCAACCACCTGAAGACTGGTTAAAGAAAGTTCAGAAAAGAGAACCTCAGCTGGACCTCAAACGAGCAACCAATGTCGCCTTTGTCGAGCACATGGATCACGAAATTGGAAAAGTTTTAGATGCGATTAATAAACTGGGCATTGCTAAAGACACTCTTATCACATTCTCCTCCGATAACGGAGGTTCCATTCCCCATGCAGCCACCAATGATCCATGGCGCGGGGGGAAGCAGGAACACTGGGAGGGTGGAATCAGGGTTCCCACCTGTGCGGTTTGGCCTGGAAAAATCCCGGTTTCTCAAACAGATGAACTTGGAATAACCATGGACCTATTTCCTTCCTTTGCAGAAATTGCCGGTGTAAAAATTGAAAATGAAATCGAAGGAAAAAGCCTTGCCCCCATCTGGTTAAATGGAAAGAAAGGTGACCCCAACCGCACCCTTATCTGGGTACGCAGGGAAGGCAACTTCCGCTACCAGGGACGTGCTTACTACGCGATACGAGAGGGAGACTGGAAACTTTTACAGAACCACCCTTTCGAACCGATGCAACTGGTAAACCTAAAGGAGGATCCAGCTGAGCAGAATCCAAAACCGGCAACTCATCCAATCGCTCGAAAACTTATCAGCAAGCTCATGCTTCACCTGCAAAAGTCAGGTGACATGCCCTGGCAGAAGTAAAAACCGCTTTTTATTTGGGCGTTGCTTCGCCGTGAGGATAACGGTAGTCCCCCTTGGCATCCGTTGAAACCTTGGTGGTTTTTTCGGATTTCAAATCATAGAGATAAAGTGATTTTGCTGCATGGTAGACGATACCGGTTTGATCACGGGTCCACCTGGGATAAGCAAACCAGGCGGGCTTTTCATCCTGATTGGCAATCGGTTTGAAATTGGAAATCACTCTCTTGTCCTTATCAAAATCTGCAAGGTACAAAACTCTACCCGGCACTTTCCGCTTAAACCCTTTCTGAAACTCAAAGCATATTTTCTTTTCATCCACTGAAAGACTAAGGCGGTCGAGGTATCCCTTCTTCGCCAACCCGCATTCAATTTTTTCGAATTTTGGTTTTTGATTGTCCCCGAAACTCATCAGATAATATCCCCTACTTTCTTTAGGCGGAACATGATTAACCAAGACTCGACCATCGGTTAGGCAGGTATATACCCAGGTATGGTAACTATCACTGGTCAATGCGACCTCATCGCCAGGTTTTGCTCCGATTGTGCTGATCATTACATGGTACCCCTTACCACTTGGGTTCCTCCGGTTCCAAATCGGTCGATTGCTTCCATCCCTGGTCCAAGTCTGATTAAAATTCGTCTTCTTGGCATCCGTAATTTGGTGAAATCCCGTACCGTCGGCATTGATAATGCAAATTGCTGTCTTCCAGTTCCATACATCCGGTGCATTTACATAGCGGCGGAAAAAAACCAGCTTATCATCCGTCTTTGACCACGATGGCTTAAAATCCCAATGTCCGGAAGTGAGTGGTTTCTGTTCGGGTTTACCAAGTTGGTTCACATGAATTTCCCCATTCTTATAATAAGAAATTCGATGCTTTGGAGATGCATTCAAATAATGAAACAAAAATACTAGCCATAAAAGAATGGGGAATAATGCCTTCATTAGTTTAAATGATGAAAAGAGGAAACTACCTCCTAAAAAAATCCAATTAGCTTTGGTCAATAATCCAGACATTACGGTATCGCACATCCTGACCATGTTCCTGAAGTTTTAATCCTCCCGGTGCTGGAGTCACCTTGATTCCACCATTTGCTTTCTTAATCTCGGCGTTATCATGTACCTTGATTCCATTCCACCAAACTGTGGCCCTGGCATTGGCGACTTTTTTATCACCCTCCCACTTTGCATCCTTAAAAATGAAATGAAAAGCATGCCACTGACCATTCGGTCTCCAGGCATTACGGTCAGGCACACGGTCCATGCAGAAAGCGGCAATCCCATGGGGTCCGATCTTCCAGTTGTAAGGATCTGCAATGTTTTTCCCCTTCGGTGATTCGATCTGAATTTCATAACGGTTCTGCATATAAACTCCGCTATTGGTATAACCATCGGGCTTGTTATCTCCACGGGCACCCATCATGATAAATTCCACATGGCCTTCATAATCGGAATATTTTTTCTTGGTTACCAAATCATGGGTTCCCCATTTTCTTCCACCGTCCGTCATCAGGGTCTTTCCGCCACCATTCGGATTATCCATGATCTTCCAAGTAATATCCATGTCTTTTTTAGGCCACATCACCCAATTCTTTTTGACTGACTTCATGGTGCCATCAAACAGAACTTCCGCTCCCTTGGGAGCCTTCAGTCCCACATCCTTACCCTTTTCGTATCCACTCTGTTCTTCGGGCTTTTTTCCCGCACTAAGAATACCCGCAATGGATAAACTGAAAATTATAACAAGGGTGGATGTAAGGAATTTACTATTCATATTTTTTATTATGGTTGATTCAAAGTTGATTTTAAGAAGCTCACTCTTTTTCGTCTTCATCATGGTCGTGCTCATGATCTTCCTCTCCTTCATCGTTTCGCCACTCTTCCCAAATTTCACGAGCTTCTCCCTCTGACATTCTCCCTAATCGAACCGCCGCTTTCAGTCCTTGAGCCACCTGTTCCCAAAGTTCTTCTTCATCTTCCCAATATCTGCGTTCCTCACGATGCTCTCTCTCCTCGTGATGGCTACGCATTTCCCTCTCCCGGTCGTGCATCCTTCTCTCTTCTGATTCCATTCTGCGGTGCATTTCTGCCAATCGACGCTCCCCGTCCTCCTCGCTCATGCGGCCCTCCTCGATCGACTGGTGTATGCGTTGCTCCTGAGCTTCAAAATCAATATTGCGGTGAGCGGCATGAATCTCACGCTCAAGATTACGACGCATCTCATCTCCTTCCCTCCGGGCTTCCTCCTCACTGATCTCTCCCTCGCGAACTGCGATGCGTAGCTCCTTCATTCCTTCCTCAATTTCGTGATGCAGTTCCCGAGCAATTTCTTCCTTCTGCTTTTGGATTCTTTTTATTCGTTCGTATTCAGCATCCGCTTGCTTGCGGGTCATACGACCCGAGCGAACGGCTCCCTCAATCTCTTCCTCTACTCTTTTCCAAAACCTTTCTTTTTCATGCTCGTGATGCTTTCGGTTAAGAGCCTCGATTTTCTTGCGTCCATCTTCATGGGAAATCCTTCCTTCTCTTACCGCTTCATGGATTCCTCGGGATTCCCGATGCATTCTCTCCTGCTTTTCTCGAACTTCTCTTCGTGGTTCCTCTATTTCGCGTTCTTTTTCACGATCACGATGATCATCAGCAAAAATTAGGGATAAAGCACACGCAGCTAGGGCGGAAAGTAAAAGAAGAGACTTTTTCATAATTCGAAAGGAAGAGTTGAAAAGAACTGAGAATACGAAAAATTATTTTTTCCGATTTTTCTTAGGGCAGTCCTCTTTTTTATCGGGGCAGGATTTTTCTTCTTTTTTACAGGCGGAATCTTTCTTGGAACTGGAATCCGATTTTTTACATTCACCTCCCTTACAGGATTCCTTTTTATCGCAACCAGATTTTGTTTTTCCGCAATCCGGCTTACCGGAACTTTTAGTACAATCTGACTTAGCCTTAGCTTTTGTAGCTGTTCCTTTTTTGATAGGACAGGATTTACCTTCTTTTTTACATGGGGAATCTTTCTTGGTACTAGAATCCGATTTTTTACATTCACCTCCCTTACAGGATTCCTTTTTATCGCAACCAGACTTACATTTCCCACAACAGGATTTTCCATCTTTCTTTCCACACGAAGATTTACCGCAGTCTGATTTTCCTTTTACTGAAGAAAGGCTACCCCTTTGGGAATCGCATGGTTTTTTGGCATGATCATGCCCATGTCCACGACTCATGGGAGGAATTATTCCCCTCGGTGGTCCACTCCGACGCATATCCGGCTTGGGTCCTGAACCACGCGAATGTGGAGGGTGTACGCCATGGGGTGGCATGCCACCTGGTCTGGGTCCCCCGCGCATCTGCATTTCCATTTGCTTCCGACGCATATCCCACTGCCTATTTTCCATCTCCCACTGACGACGCTCACGATCAAAATCACGCTCCATGCTCTCACGCTCATGATTCCATTCGATTCTCTGCATCTCATGCTCATGCTCGAGGCGTTCCAATTCGAATTCCAACTCACGGATTTCAATCTCGCGTTCCAGATCTTCGACTTCATCACAATCATCTTCATCGTGATGATCATCGTGGTCGTCATTATCATGCTTATCCTTATCTCCATGTTCACGAAGAACGGCATGCCACTTGGCCCACCCTTCCTTTTCGGTGATCTTGCCGGCTTTTACTGTCTGCTTAATCCGCTCGCCAATTTCATGAAGTTTGTCTTTGTGGTCGTCCGCGAAAACAAAAATTGATCCGCACAAGTAAAATAAGAATATAATCAGGGGTAGAAATGTTTTTTTCATAGGTAGCTTGAGTTAGTAAAAAAAGTAATTTTTTATTACAAAATATAATAAAAACAAAGTAAACTTCTTTTTGACGCTTGAACCGAGTTCTTTCAAGGCACAATCTACCTTTTATGAAACAAATTTTTCTTACATTATTGCTTCCCTACTTATCATTATATGCAGTCGCTGAGCGTCCTAATATTATCCTCGTCTTCATTGACGATATGGGATGGGGCGATTTTTCCTGCTTTGGAAACGAGCATGCCAAGACTCCTCATATCGACAGACTTGCCAAGGAAGGACTTCGCTTCGACCAATTTTATGTCAACTCTCCCATCTGCTCACCATCCCGAGTGGCCATATCCACGGGCCAATATCCACAGCGTTGGAAAATTACTTCCTATCTGAGCAATCGTGATCACAACAATAAACGGGGAATGGCTCAATGGCTTGATCCCAAAGCTCCCATGCTCGCACGTTCTCTTCAACAGGCTGGTTATGCAACTGGCCACTTTGGAAAGTGGCACATGGGAGGACAGCGTAATGTGGCCGATGCTCCCTCGATATCCGAATATGGATTTGATGAATCCCTGACCAATTTTGAAGGAATGGGGCCCAAGCTTCTTCCTCTCACCCTCAAGCCAGGACAAGACCCCAAAAAACCAGGCCGTATTTGGGGACATGCGGAAATTCTTGGAAAAGGTGTACGGTGGATGCAACGCTCAAAAATAACTGAAGGCTTTGTCGATGAAGCTATTCCCTTTATTAGAAAGGCTCAAAAAGAACAGAAACCTTTCTATCTAAATCTCTGGCCCGATGATGTACATACCCCGTTTTGGCCTCCTGTTGACCAATGGAGAGACGGTTCTAAACGCCAACTGTTTCTTTCCGTACTTGAGGAAATGGACCGGCAACTGGGCAAATTATTTGATCATGTCCGAAACAATCCTGATCTTGCCGACAATACGCTTATCCTTGCATGCTCCGATAACGGTCCGGAAAAAGGAGCCGGAGTTGCCGGGCCATTCCGTGGATATAAGACTCATCTTTATGAAGGAGGTATTCGTTCCTCCCTTGTTGCCTGGGCACCTAAGTTAATGAACAAAAAAGTGCAGGGTACGATCAATAAAAAATCCATCTTTTCTGCAATCGACCTTGTTCCCACATTACTCGAGATCACAAAAACAAAAGCACCGAATAATGCTAATTTTGACGGCGAATCCCTACCTGATGTGCTACTGGGAAAATCGAATTTATCTCGAAAACAGGATCTTCTGTTTCGCCGTCCCCCGGACCGAGATTCTTTTTATGGCGTCGAAGATCTGCCTGATCTTGCAATCCGTTCAGGCAAATGGAAACTACTCTGTGAATACGATGGTTCTGATCCTTCCCTATACGATCTCACTAAAGACCGTGGAGAAAAAAATGACATCGCAGACAAAAATCCCAAAATTGTTAAAGAACTTAGTCAAAAAGTGATTACCTGGCATAAATCGATGCCAGCGGATAACGGCCCACAATTGATTTCTACGGGGAAGTAAATTCTAAGTTAGGCAAGTACTTCCTTCACCACATGGCCGTGCACATCAGTCAGGCGAAACTTCCGTCCCTGGAATCGGTAGGTCAAACGTTCGTGATCCATTCCCAGGAGATGTAACAGGGTTGCATTGAAGTCGTGGACATGCACGGGGGAATCCGCGATACCATAGCCCAAATCATCCGTCCGTCCATGAACGTAGCCGGGCTTGGTTCCCCCTCCCGCCATCCATACGGTGAACGCTTCCTTATGATGATCCCGACCGGCTTTGGTTTTCTCGCCTGAACCATTGGTTCCCTGTGCCATGGGAGTGCGTCCAAATTCCGCACTCCATACTACCAAGGTTTCATCCAATAATCCACGCTCCTTCAAATCCTTAATCAGGGCGGCAATTGGTTGATCGACCTGTTTGCATTTATTGGGCAAAGCACCAAATACTCCATTATGATGATCCCATCCCTGATCGAATAATTGAACGAAGCGAACGCCCCGCTCGACCATACGACGGGCAAGCAGGCAATTATTGGCAAATCCGGAACCGCCCACTTTTGCCCCATAATCATCAAGGGTAGTCTGAGATTCCTTGGAGATATCTTTCAGCTCAGGAACACTCGTCTGCATACGGTACGCCATTTCGTACTGGCTGATCCGGGTGGCGATCTCAGGATCCCCGACCCCATCGAGTTGCATCTCATTCAATTGATTGACTGCGGAGATTACTTTTCGACGGGCGGTTGCATCCACTCCTTTGGGATTGGAAAGAAATAGAACGGGATCTCCTTTCCCACGAAATTCAATACCCTGATAAACGGATGGAAGAAAACCACTTCCGAAAACACTGTTTCCAGCACCTGGATATTGTCCGGTGACCATGACCACAAATCCGGGAAGATCTTCATTGGGCGATCCAATCCCATAATTTGTCCAAGCTCCAAGGCTGGGGCGACCGAATCGTTCAAACCCGGTCTGCATATACATCTGGGCGGGGGCATGATTGAACTGCTCGGTGTGCAGAGTGCGTATGAAACACATATCATCGGCCACAGTCTGCAGGTGAGGAAGTAGATTTGAAATTCGGATGCCGGATTTCCCGCATTTCTTAAATTCAAATTTGGATTCCTTCGATGTCCCCAGAAGGGTCGGACGGGAACGGATAAATGCGAGTTGTTTGCCCTCAAACATTTCTTTGGGACAGAGCTCTCCGTTTCTTTTCTGGAGCTCAGGTTTATAGTCAAAAAGATCGAGGTGGGAGGGTGCCCCGACCAAGTGGAAATAAATGACATTCTTTGCCTTGGGAGCAAAGTGAGAAAAAGGATTTTTGGGAACTGCCGACAGATCTTTGTTAAGAAGATTGGCAAGGGCAAACCCACCCACGCCCATTCCTACCCGTTGGAAGAGCTGACGGCGGGTAAGCGTACGAAGATATTGATCAACTGGGTGTGTATTCATCCTTTGGTAATGGTTTCGTCGAGATTGAGCAGAGCATTGGCTACGAAGAACCAGGCACCCACTTCGTTGGATTCCAGTTTATCAGAGATCTCAATCTGGGGAGCCTGAGAGAGTAAGGACTTGGCGATGGAAGAGTCGGACTTTAGTCTTTTAATCTGCTCATTCAACAAGCTGAGTAAGACTTTGATCTCCAGGGCCGAGGGATCACGGGATAAGGCACGGCGAACGGCATGGGTTACTCGGTCTCGGTCGGACAGTCCCCGAGTTTTTTTCAAAATCGATACTGCAAAGCCAAGAGCCATCTCAACATAAGCCTGATCATTCAATAAAGTGAGTGCCTGCAAAGGTGTATTTGTACGGCTACGCTTTGGGTGACAGGCGGAACGATCAGGACCATCAAAATTCACAAAACTGGCATAGGGTGCAGCTCTTCTCCAAATGACATAGATTCCCCGGCGAAAACGGTCCTCCGTTTTAGCAGCTATGTACTTGGGTTCATTACGCCCGGTCTGTCTCCACAAGCCATCCGGCTGGGGAGGATAGATGGGAGGGCCGCCCATTTTACCACTCAACAGACCGGCAATTTGCAGGCCATTATCCCGGATCATTTCCGCAGTCATCCGAAAGCGTGGGCCACGAAGGAAAAATCGGTTATTGGCATCGCGCTCCAGCATGGCAGTGGTTATCCGAGAACTTTGTCCATAAGTACTGCTTAAGGCGATCAGTTTGTGAATGTGTTTCATGGACCATCCACTTTGCATAAATTCAACTGCAAGCCAGTCGAGTAATTCCGGATGTGTGGGGGGTTCGCTCTGGGATCCAAAATCCTCTTCCGTGGAAACGATACCGGAACCAAAGAACTGGCCCCACCAACGATTAACAATTACCCTCGCAGTAAGTGGGTTTTCAGGATCGACCAACCACTTAGCCAATCCAAGACGGTTCTTCGGCCATTCCGGCTTCCAGTCATTAAGCACCTGTGGAACATCCGCTTCCACCTTTTGCTTAGGGGATAAATAACTTCCACGGGCCATAACATGGGTTTCCCGTTTCTCGTCCATTTCCACCATGACCAAGGTTGTGGGTGGAGTAACTTTTTTTAAGGATTTTTCAAGATCTTCGACTTTCTTTCGAATGGCCAAAAGTTTTTGATTTCCCTGATCAAAGATCGCTCGTAATTCTTTCTCTTCCTTACCGTTCCGCTTTTCCTTGGCTAAAAGTTCATGAAGTCTTTTGTTCTCCGCTTCACCCTTCTTTACTCCTTCTTTGGAAAGAGAGAAGCGTGGACGGCCAACATTGCGACCTCCCCCATAGAGATGTTTCATTTCAATGAGTAATTTGGAATCCTTGCCCAATACCAATGGTTCAGCAAATTCCGCCTGTACCCAATGGGCTTTTCCAAATTCCGGAGCGATTGCCCATCCATTGCGTGTATCCAAACTTCCATCGAATAAGTTTTGGGGCAAAAATCCACCCTGATTAAAATCTGCCACCACCCTACCAAAATCCAATGGTTTGGATGCACCCTGCACTTTTATGATCATTTCGGTGAGCACGAAATTGGGATTGGCATTAGTGGTGTTTCGCCCCGGTCCATTTTGTTTCATGGATTTATGGAGCATGGTTTCCATTTGAAATGATTTCCAGGTACCCGCGGGTACGGACAGGGCGATTTGGTAGGTTGATTTGTTACCGGATTTTCCTTCCGCCAAAAGACTGCCATCCTTAACAATCCGCAAGTTCTCCCCACCATCCGAAACTGCCTTCGTAGGAGTGAGCACCTGCCATTCGGGTTCTTTATCTTTCGTTACTTCCAATTTTTGCTGAGTCCACTCCTTGAATTTCCGATTAGCTTCTTTTTCAAGAGTGGCAAGTTCCACATTTTGAGCATTAAGCATATTATTCAACGAATCCCGCTGCTTTTGCTTTTCTGGAGAAAGAGAAAGTTCCATCTTGGGTCCCCAAAAATCAAAGGATACTCCCTTGCCGCTCTTATTTTCCACTTCAAGAGGTGTGTTGTTGAAGAAGGCAAACATTTGAAAATATTCCTCCTGCGAGAAAGGATCGTATTTATGACTATGGCACTGAGCACATTCCATCGTCGTACCCAACCAGGTGGTACCCGTGGCATTTACCCGATCAAAGACTTGGTTTACACGGTTCTCTTCTGGGTGAACACCGGCTTCCACATTACAGGTTGGCGTACGGTGAAATCCGGTGGCAATTTTTTGATCGATATTTGCATTGGGTAGCAAGTCCCCGGCAATCTGCTCGATAGTAAACTGGTCGAAAGGCATATCCTGATTAATGGCATTGATCACCCAGTCACGAAATGCCCAGCTGTCCCTCAGCTGATCCGCCTGAAAACCATTGGAATCAGCATACCTAGCAAGATCAAGCCACTGGCGTGCCCAATGCTCTCCATAACGGGGAGATGCGAGCAAGCGATCCACTACTTTCTCTCTCGCTTTTGAAGAATCGTCTTGCATGAAATTCTCGAATTCCTCGAGAGTGGGAGGCAAACCAGTTAAACCGAGGCTTACCCGTCGGATCCATTTTTCCTTTTTCTCAGGCTGACTCGGCTCCCATCCGTTTTCTTCCAGTTTTGAGAGAATAAAATGATCAATCGGCGTTTTTACAAAAATTTTGTCTTCCACTTTCGGTAAGGCAGGTCTTTGTGGAACGACATACGCCCAGTGTTTCTCATACTGAGCCCCCGAAGAGATCCATTGACGGAGAAGTTTGATCTGTTCGGGCTTAAGAGGTTCACCCTTGGGTGGCATCCGATCATCCTCTTCCGTAGAGACCACGCGATGGAGGATTTCACTTTCTTCCAAGTCACTTGGTGCAATAGCAGGAAATCCGGACTTTCCTCCCTTGTAGGCAAATTCAGCAAAGTCCAAACGTAGTCCCCCCTGCGGATCATCCAATCCATGACAGGCAAAGCAGTGCTCAGAGAGAATCGGACGAATTTGACGATTAAAGTCAATCTTTGCCGAGACCGGATAGCCAAAAAATAAGAGTAGAAACAAACTTATTTTATAGTTAATCATTATACTAGATTTTCAGGAACTTAAATTATTACCAAAAGAATTAGGGAAGAAATAAACTTATTTAGGAGAAGAACCTGGAGGACCACCTCGTGGACGCCCGCCCCCCTCTCTCGGGTTTGTATTTTGCTGAGGGTCCCCATTTGCCTGAGCCTCCTTTTTCTGGGCAAGCCGTTCGGCCACTTTTTTAACCTCGGTAACGGTACGCTCCTTCCGCTCCTCATTCACGATTGCTTCCGCCCAAGTCATGGCGATTTCAGGGTCATCACGAACCACCTCGCGAACGAAACGCTGGATCGGTTCATCCATGAGTTCACCAGATGGAAATTGGTTTAGCCACTCCGCAGTAGCGGTTGGATCTTTTCGGGCCCATTGACTGACCACCTCTTCCATACTTTCCGAACGTGCCTCACCTTCTGGCATATTCGCAACCCACTGGGCAGCATCGACAGGATTTTTACGGGCCCAAATCTCAGCCACATCTTCACTCACGGCAGTCTTTACCTGTGACTCCTCCATATTATCAACCCACTCGACTGCACGACCGAGGTCCTCACGGGCAATCTTTTCCCCAATTTCTCGGTATGCGAAATTTTGCAACGATCCTTCCGGCAAGTTTTCCGCCCAGTGCATGGAAACATCCTCCCCTTTTTTCCAAGTCTGCTCAAATAAAATAGATGCGGCACGACCCCGAACCCGACCGTAGGGTAATTCAGACATTAAATCCGTGGCACCAACCAGATTATTCTCCGCCATTCCACTTATTATTCCCACAAAGTAAGGATTTTCACTCCCCTCCCCTCCGTCAAAATTCTCCTTTGCCCAAGCAATTGCCTCATCTGAATTATTTCTGGCCCATGAGTCCATAATTGAACTGGTCCCGATCCGCTGCTCAAAACCATCCAAGCTTTTCACCCATTTCATTGCTCCCTGTGGATTAACCTGTGCCCAGCTAAATGTAAGGAGTCTCAATTCGCTGAAACGGCTTGTTCCTTCGGGAAGCTTGTCATATGCTTCGATAGCGTTGGCAATATTATCCTCGGTCGGGTTTTTAAGTAGTTCTGCAAATGCCTGCATCCGAACAACGGGGTTTCCAGATGCCAGTCGATCGGTAATCGAATCTCGTGTTTCGACCTCAACTTCTTGAACGGGAGTAATGTTGTTCACCTGTACTGTATCCTCACTGGAAACAGAAGACTTTCCAATTTTTGAAAGGGTGTTCGGTGCTGGGGTATCAGGTTTTACTGTCGTCTTGCTCAGATTAGTAACTTCAGATCGATTTACAGATAAACGATCGCTTTCCATTTTCTGGGTCATTCCGTACCAGTAAGCAATGGCAAGTGTAAATACCCATAAAAACGCTAAAAGTAATTTGTTCATAGTTCTGATTTTGATCGATTTTTGCGGATGGTTATGATTTTGGAAATGGAAAGAACAGGAAGCAAGCTCCAAGCGACAAAAAAACATATTCCACCAATCGGAGTTAACCAAGAAAGTGCTGAATATCCCCAAATAATTCGTCCATAAATGGGGAATGAAAAAAGAAGAATTCCGATTACTAAAAGCAAAGATGATAACAGAAGCAAAAGCGAACGGATTCCACTAGAAGTCATAAATAACACCAACGATACAAGAAGGAGAGAATGAAACAATTGGAAGTTGGTCGCATAATTAAAAGAAAATCGATCACGAGGAGATGAAATAAACAAATCCTCTAAACCATGCGCTCCCCATGCACTTAGAAGAACTGCTATCCCACCAAAAACTCCTCCAAAGAACAGCAATACCCATAACAAATTATCTTCTTTCACATTATTTCCATTCGCTCACCAAGTAGTCATTCTTTATTTAAGGCATATGAACGAAGAAAAGAACTACAAAGTTGCAGATTTTGCTGCAATCCCAGCACAGCCTTGCCCGTGTGGTGAAACAAAACGGGCGTTTCTCGACGATCCTGAACAAACCGCTTCTTTTCACATCGTTACTATTTCCGAAAACAGCCAAATGCATTACCACAAAAAAATGACCGAAATTTATTATGTCTTGGAGGGCGAGGGGATTTTGGAACTCGATAACGATAAAATTAAACTAAAACAAGGTATATCCGTTATGATAAAACCTGGCTGCCGGCACCGTGCAATTGGCAACCTTACATTGATTAATGTGCCCATTCCTGCCTTTGATGAAAAAGACGAGTGGTTCGATTAATTAACTAAATGTTCAGACCAAATCGGGACAGTAATTTTGTCATGATCACATAGAGAATAATGGTAAGCAAAATTCCTACCCCGAGAGACAAATAAAAAGAAATTCCTTTTTTCATCATCCAGGGCATAACCAGAAACATGGGAAGGGAAGGTAAGACATACCAAAAAGTACCCTCTGCGTGCGAAATGAGTTTTTGTGAATTTTTGGTTTCTTGAAAAATCCAAACCATACCTAGGACAGAAATTAAAGGTAAAGATGCAATTAAACTTCCCAATAATGGTAGTCTTTTGGAAATTTCTGAAACAATAACGATTATTAAAGCAGTAATTATAATTTTAACTATATACCAAGCCATTATTCTAATTTGTAATCAAATTCATGAAAGTAATTTTCAAATTTCTCTCAAAAAATGCCAAGAGAAATATCATCAATAAAATTTATGCCAAATGCAATTTTTCGAAAATATTTCTTATTGGTTTGAAATTTTTTGTTACTTTAATGGAAATAGATGTATTTTTTTTAAAACTCGTGCTAAAGATATTTTCGAGAATAGTGCACTATATTAGTATTCTATTTTTCTGTTAAAAGAATGGCGTTTCTCTTTATCAAAGATTTAATTTATTTTCGATGGGTTTAAAATATTTAGTAATAATTGCAATTTGCTCTGTTCATAATGCCTTTGGCTTTTCAGAGATTGATTATGCTCGCATGTGTAATGCAATGACATTTTCATGCTTGGATGAGTCAACCTTTTCAAGTTTTAGTCTTCCATTATTTGAAGAAGAAACAGATAAGAAATATTCATATTTAAAGGACTTTAAAGAAAATTTTGAAAGCAATTCCTTTTCTTATCGTCCTTTTGTTAATGTAATTAGTAGCTCACCTCTTACCAACCAATTAACTCTTATTAAAAAAACAAATGTTTGTTCCCTGAAAGAGCAAAATTTTAGATTCTTCAAAAACAATCCTGATTATACAAAATATTGGAAATTTACATTTTGCGAAGAAATCAACAACTTATCCCAAATATTGCTTGAGAAAGGTCGGCATATTTCATTGAGCGATGTGACGCCATCATTTCGATTCAAGGAATACATTTTTTCCTGGACTGACTTTGAATCTCTTCAGGATGAAGAAGAACAAAACAGCTTGTTTCCATATTCACTTTTAGATGCAATCAAGAAAAATAACTTTGAAATTTTTTTCCAACAAAAAGAAATTCCTGATGACGAATTACATGCCGTTTATCTTAAAACACTCCATCAAAGTCTCCAACCTCAAATTTCCAAGGCATCTCCTATGAGTTTCACAGACTTAGCAACTTACTTTTTGATAGGCGGAGTTATATGTTTATTCATCTCCAAGTATTCAAACAATCAGAACACTTCGGTTGTTGAGAATCAAAAAATTACTAGAAAAAGACCTAGATCACCCTCGAGAAGATTCAATAGAGATTAATTAATCTACAAAATTCTAACTTTTAATCCAGAGACTTTAAAAGTTTAAACAGCGGATTATCTGTTGTTATGAAAAGGGAAATATCCGAATTTAAAACATCTTCGTAAGTTTCCAATGTTTTCAAAAAGCCATAAAATTCGGCTGCCTCTGTACTCTTATTATATGCTTCAGCGTAAATTGCGGATGCATTTGCGTCGGCTTCACCAAAAATTTGTTGAACGGTTTTGTAAGCCTCTGATTCAATCTGCTGAAGATCTTTCTCTTTTTTTCCCATAATTTTAGCCGCTTCACCTGCTCCCTCAGAGCGGAAACGATCGGCAATCTGATTTCGTTCACTCACCATACGCTCATAAATCCTTCGCCGTACGGTTTCATTGTAATTAATTCTCTTGAAACGAACATCAAGCAATTCTATGCCAAATCCCTTAAGTTTAATCGCTGCCTTCTCGAAAATTTCTTGCTCCACTTTCTCGCGGCCAATCTTAATTGGATAAAGCATACCAACCTTTCCAATACCTTGAACAAGAGATTCATCGGTTTTCGCCTTACGATCTTTGGTTGTACGGACAATTTCAATCAGTTCATGCTTAGCAACGGCATTTCTAGTCTCACTACCAAGAATATCATCTAATCGGGAAAGAGCACTTCGTTCATCACGCAATCGTAAAAAATACTGCATCGGATCACTAATACGCCATCGTGCAAAAGTATCTATGATAAGATATGTCTTGTCTTTTGTAGACATTTCATTGGATGGTCCATCCCAAGGCAAAAATCGTTTCTCAATCCGGTTTATTTCCTGAATAAAGGGTGTTTTAAAATACAAACCTGCCTCTGTAACAGGTTCATCAACAGGCTTACCAAATTGCGTTATTATTACTTGATCAGTTTCTTCCACAACATAAGAACAAACATAAATTGCCCATAGAATTAGAATAATTGGTATTAGTGCTAATTTGAGTACTAATTGAATCTTCATTGTGACAACCCTCCCTTTGCATCAGACTGCAATTGTAAAAGTGGTAAAACTTGTGAAGCATCTTCATCAAGGATTATTTTCCTTCCCATTTGCGGAATTACTTCCTTCATAGATTCTAAATAAAGCCTAGTTCGAGTTACCTCTGGAGCTTTTAAAAATTCCTCAAAACGGTAATTAAAACGAGCAACATCGCCTAATGCCTCATTAACTCTTTTTAAGGCATATCCTTCGGCAGCTTGAATCTTTTGATCTGCAACTCCACGAGAACGCGGTATTTCTTTATTATACTCCCCGTTCGCTTCGTTAATCATTCGCTCACGCTCCTGTTGTGCCTGATTCACTTCGTTAAAAGAAGCCTGCACGGGAGGAGGTGGGTTTACATTTTGAAGTTGAATTTGATCAATACTAATTCCAAGTTCATATTTTTTAACCAATGTCTCAAGACGGTCTCTTGCCTCCTCCTCGATCTCTTGACGACCAATCGTAATGACTTCATCAACGGTTCGGTCACCAACCACGGTTCTCATAACTGATTCGGAAATATAGCGAAGAGTCCCCTCAGGATCTAAGACCTTAAATAAATAAAGTCTTGGATCATTAATTCGATACTGAACGATCCATTCGACCACAGCTGCATTTAAATCTCCTGTCATCATACTCTTTTCAATTTCCCGGGCACGACGATCGCTAAATTGATTCGGATTCGTTCCTCCCGGAGTGCTGAAACCATATTCCTGTTTTAATTGCCTGCGAACAGGTAAAACATAAACTTGTTCAATTCCGAAAGGTAATTTAAAACGCAATCCAGGTTCAACTGTTTTTAAATACTTACCAAACCGAAGCACCACCCCTTGAGATTCAGCCTGCACCGTGTAAATGGAAGTAAGTAATCCGGCAAGCACCGCTATAATTATGACTACCCAGATTATAATTCCACTTCGGAAAAAATCAGGTATTCGAATTTCATTTGGTTGATTCATTATAAAGCCATACAATAGTTTTTATGATAGATGGTCAATGAAGGATGAAGTTTGAGACAAAACCAATTCTATTTGTTTAGATTAATTTTGTATTTCCGCACAAGAGAAGATTTTATATTTGATGCGTTGTAAGCAAAGCCTACTTTAGGCTTTTCTTCACTCATCCGTATAGTTTTGGTAACAAATTGGAGGTCATCCACAAATGCTCCTTCATGAATCTGGTGTCGATGAAATGGATAATGGGAAGGAAAACTTCTAATTGAATTTCCAGACTCCGAGTCCACAACTTGAAAAAAGTTCTTTTTTGATTCGAGGGTAACTTCAGCACAACGCAACAAACACAAATCACCTGTCACCGGAGCACTTCCACCTTGAAAAGTCACACGAAAAAGATCTTCACCCAAGGCAGTTTCAGAATAGTAAGAAGGGTTATAGATACTTCCTACTCCACAAGCAGAGAGAAAAAACAGAAGCAAAGAAACAAAATAATGCGAATTTCCTTTCATCAGAAAACTCCTACGAGAAAACCAGCTGTAAAAATTTTGATACCTTATTTTTTTGCCTCACGTTTTCGTAAATTTGAATCCAGAATCCTTTTCCGAAGACGTATATTTTTGGGAGTAACCTCAACTAACTCATCGGAAGCAATATATTCAATAGCACGCTCTAAAGAAAACTTTATGGGCGGAGTCAAAGTTTCTGTTTTATCACTACCCGCAGCACGGTGATTAGTTACATGCTTTGCTTTTGTGGGATTAACCGGAAGATCTTCAACCCTTGGGTTTTCTCCAACAATCATTCCTTCATAAACCTCTTCACCTGCACCAACAAATAATTTTCCCCTAGTTTCGATATTTCGTAAAGCATAGGTATTAGATTCACCTTTTTCCATGGAAACCAATGTACCTGTTCGACGGGTACGAATATCCCCAGAATCGGGTCGGTATTCTTTAAATAAATGTGACATAATACCCTCACCACTAGTAAGGTTCAAAAGTTCGAATTCAAATCCAATTAATCCTCTAGTAGGAATAGTTGCCTGAAGCGTAGTTCTCCCTTTATTAGCGGACATCGATTCGACTTGTCCTTTTCTGTTGGCAAGAGATTGCATACAACCACCGACTGCATCGTCTGGAACTTCTAAATAAACTGTTTCGAATGGTTCGTGAGATTTTCCATCAATGACTTGCTTGATAACCGTTGGACGGCTCACTAAAAGTTCAAACCCTTCCCTTCTCATTTCCTCAACAACAACGGCTACCTGCATTGCACCCCTTGCATTAACTTTGAAATCTGCAGAACCATCCATATCCTCCAGTTTAATCGAAATATTAGTTCGTGCTTCCTTTAACAATCGGTCACGAACTTCCCGTGAAGTAACTCGATCACCCTCTCTACCTGCCATTGGTCCGTCATTTACCGAAAAGGACATCATAACCGTTGGCGGATCAATTTCAACAAATGGCAAAAGTTCTACATCTTGATTTCCAGCAAGGGTCTCACCTATGTCAATTTCCTCAAATCCTGATAGTCCAATAATATTTCCAGCCACTCCTTCAGAAGCATCATTCGTGGCTAATGCTGAGTATTCAAAAATCTTTGAAACCTTCGATCTTTCAGGAGAATGATCTTTTCGTAAACGCCAAATGGTGTCCCCAATTTTGGTGCTACCCGAAAGAATTTTACCGACTGCAATTCGGCCAACATAGTCAGACCAGTCTACATTAGAAACAAGCATTTTAAAATCATTCGATTCCTCAATTGTAGGTGCTGGAATCTTTTCGGCCAAAACCTCAAATAAAGGGGTCATGCCAGATTGTTCATCATCTAGCTTATTCAAAGCATACCCGTCCCTGGCACTACCAAAAAGGAATGGTGCATTAAATTGTTCTTCACTCGCTTCCAACTCAAGAAAAAGTTCTAAAACTAAATCCTGCATCTCTTGAGGTCTCGCATTGGGCCGATCGATCTTATTAATAAAAACGACCGGGTTTAATCCCGCAGCCAATGCTTTTTGCAATACAAATCGAGTCTGTGCCTGCGGACCTTCATAAGCATCAACGACTAGCATCACTCCATCCACCATTTTCATTACACGCTCAACCTCCCCCCCAAAATCGGCGTGGCCCGGAGTGTCAACGATATTGATTAAGAACTCTTTCCATCTTACAGAAGTATTCTTCGCTTTAATTGTAATCCCGCGTTCTTTTTCCTGGTCCATAGAATCCATAGCTCTTTCTTGAAGAACTTGATTATCCCGAAAAGCACCAGACTGCCTCAACATTTGATCAACCAAAGTTGTCTTACCATGGTCGACGTGAGCTATAATTGCAAGATTCCTAATCTTATCTGAAGTAATTGATGGAGCACTCATGAGTGCGGAGGGTTTAAACATTTCCCAACCATCTGGCAAGCGAAGGTTTTACGCGTTTAATGTGCTAAGTCATTTCTAAAATTTTAAAAATTAGAAGTTTTCTAAAGAAAATATCTAAAAATTCATGACTAAATTCATGACTACAATGTAAAAATTCCAAGCAAAAATACCCC
>JAOHKZ010000029.1 GCA_028101545.1 Opitutales bacterium
GAACAAGTAAATTACGAGAAACAGATCTCTGCTGCATATACTTCCGGAGATAATGCACTCGCCAGTAAACTCACAAAGGAACTTAAGGAAAAAGTTCGGGAGATGGAAAAAAAGAATCGTGATCTGGTCTTTGTTGATCTGAAGGAAAAATACCCAGACTCACCGGTTATGATGGGAGGGGCGATGATGGGAGGCATGATGACTTCGACAACAGCAGAAACAAATGATAGGATTTCAAATGCTAGACCTAGAAAAGCTCCTGAAAAACTGGACCCTAACGAGCGTAAACTATGGGACGAACAAGAGCGAAAATCTCTACGTCATTTTCGTGATGTCGTCAGGCATATGGCACGGGCAGTCGAACTTGAATCCCCAGCCAAAAGAGGTCATTTTCTAAGAGATTTTGGCCAGTCGGACCGTGAAGTGATCGAGAATTCATCTTCTCATGCCTCTGTACCACAAGCCCTTTATTTACTTAACAGTCCCTTGAATATTGCAATTCATAATTCAAATTCAATTCTGGGGGGACAATTAGCCTCTCTGCAAAAACCAGAAGACAAAATAAATCTTGTTTACCAATCCATGCTTACAAGGAAGCCGACTCAGCCAGAAATGGAAAGAATTCTTACGAATTACCAAACCTACGGGGAGGAAACCATCGAAGACTTGGTATGGGCTCTCCTTAATTCACGCCAGTTTATTTTCATCCAATGATCAAGACAGATTGTAATCGCCGTCGTTTTATCGAACTCGCTGCCGGAAGCTTCCTCGGAGTATCCACTAGCAATTGCTTTGGAGCAACTGGTGGTAAAAGTCCTTTTCCACTTCCCGCGGATCCTGCCAAACAACTCATTTACCTCTACATGGAAGGAGGCATGAGTCATATCGATACCTTTGACCTCAAAACTGGTCATGGCAATCAGGGTTCAACCCGCCCGATCAACACTAATGTCGATGGTATAAGAATCTCCAGTCATCTGCCCAATCTGGCTAGGCATGCTGACAAACTCTGTATCGTGAACTCACTGACCTCTACGGCGGGAGATCATGAAAAAGGAAATTATTTCATGCACACCAGTTATCAGCAACGAGCTACCATTCGACATCCGGGTATTGGTTCCTGGTATCACAAGCTTAAGGGAAAACTGAACCCCACCCTACCCGCCTCAGTTTTCATCGGACGCGAAAGTCGTTTTCACGGAAGCGGAGGTTTTTTTGAACCCGAATTCGAACCCCTCGCAATCAATGAACCCCAATCCGGGCTCAAATATGCACGGTCCTTGGTTGAGAAAAGTCGGTTTGAGAGACGAATTAATCTAGCCAATGATATTGATGCAGAATTCCTTAAACGATATCACTCCAAACCAATTCGAGCTTACGGCCATATGTATGCGGATGCGGTCCGGTTAATGGACAGCCCGGACCTTGCCGCCTTTGATATTCACAGGGAGGATAATAATACGAAATCCCGCTACGGGAGTGAACCATTCGGACAGGGCTGCCTGCTTGCTCGTCGCTTAATCGAACGAAATGTTCGCTCGGTTGAAGTAAGCTTCGGGGGCTGGGATACCCATCAAAACAATTTCACCTCAATCCCCGAACTCTGCCATACCATGGATCAGGCAGTAGCAGCACTACTTGATGACTTAAAACGCATTGGAAAACTGGATGACACTGTTGTAGTCTTAACCACAGAATTTGGTCGTACTCCTCAGATTAATCAAAATGTAGGCAGGGACCATTACCCCCAAGCATTTACCAGTGTCCTCGCCGGGGGTGGGTTCAAAGGGGGATATATTCATGGCAAAACTTCTGCAGGAGCTGAAGAAGTGATTGAAGACTCCATGACTATTCCTGATTTTAATGCAACCATCGCACACGCATTGGGTATCCCAGTCGATCATGTTCTCTACAGTCCAACCGTTCGCCCCTTTACCGTTGCACACAAAGGAAAACCACAACTTGGTCTTCTGTCTTAATTAAACAAAATTCATTCTTAAGATAGCACTTTAATTTATGACTTATCTAGGTTTACCTAGTTAAAGTTGCCAGTGCAGACGAGAATAACTAAATGTGGGCTATGGCTATGGACATAATTGAAAAAAATAAGACCAGAATGGCTCATCTTTCTGAAAATAGTGCTGAACTTTCTAAACAAGTAGATTCACTTGACTGGGATGAGCTCACATCTGCATTGAATGAATGTATCTTGCCAAAAGAAGAAACTAGCTTACCCGCCGAATATGGTCCAGCCTCCTATTTCCCGCTCGCACCCGAAACCGCCGAGCAAAAAATACTTTATGATAAAGCATTTAGACATGGGGAATTTTTAATTCGAAATGGAAAGACCGCAGCCTTCACCGTGGCAGGAGGACAAGGTACCCGACTTGGGTATGATGGACCTAAGGGAACCTTACCTGTTAGCCCCATCAAAAAGAAACCGCTCTTTCAACTTTTCGCCGAACAGATACATGGATTATCTAAAGTGTATGAGGTGACCATTCCATGGTACATTATGTGTAGCCCTTTAAACCTGGAAGCTACAACCTCCCACTTTGAAGAAAAAAACTATTACGGTCTTGGTAAAGAGAACCTTAAGTTTTTTGCCCAGGGCGTGATGCCAGCTACCGACTTCGAGGGAAACCTATTGCGCGCCTCTCAGGATAGCCTGGCCCTATCTCCGAACGGACACGGCGGTTCTCTCAAAGCATTAATTGATTCCGGTTCGGTTGCAGATATGGCCAAGAGAGGAGTCGACCATATATCCTATTTTCAGGTCGACAACCCATTAGTCAGTACGATCAATCCATTATTTATTGGATTACATGACCTTCAACAATCAGACATGTCGAGTCGCTCTCTAACTAAAACCGGGCCGTTTGAAAAACTGGGAAATTTCGTTTCGATTGGCGATCGGGTTACTATTATTGAATATTCCGATCTGCCCGAGGAAAAAGCACTCGAAAAAGAACACGATGGACGAATAAAATACCGTGCGGGAAGCCCCGCGATCCATATCTTACGGCGTGACTTTATCGAACAATTTGCCAGTGGAAAAATTAAACTACCCTACCATCGGGCAGAAAAAAAAGTGACTCACATTGACGATAGTGGAAACCTAATCAATCCAGCCCAACCCAATGCCGTTAAATTTGAGACTTTCGTTTTTGACGCCCTCCCTCTTGCTAAAAACCCTCTGATCCTAGAGGCAGATCGTCTTGAGGAATTCTCTCCGGTAAAAAATATGACAGGAGTGGATTCCTTGGAAAGTTCTCAATTCGATCAAATCAAGCGGGCCAAAAGGTGGCTCTCAAATGCCAACATAAAGATCCCTGAGTCCTCTACCATAGAATTATGCCCGTTATCTTACCCGTCCGAATTAACTATTCTAAATGCGGACTTGAATCATATTGATTGGAACACAGATCAAATTTACATAACCCAAAAATAATCATGCCATTTATAAAGCTAGCCATCCTTCTATCAGTAATTTCGATCTCACTGCTGGGCCAAAAGATTGAACCCACCTATAAACAGGTATCATACGGGCCTCATAAAGACATGACCCTTAACTTCTGGAAAGTTGAATCCAAGAAACCGACTCCACTACTTGTTCATATTCACGGCGGAGGCTGGCTCGGTGGAAAAAAGAATGAAACTGCAAACGCAAACGAATTGAAGAAAGGATACAGCTTCGCCTCGATTGATTATCGACTTGCCGGAACGGAGCTCTTACCCGCAGCTGTTCACGATGCTGCCCGTGCCATTCAATTTTTGCGCACCAAAGCAAAAGAATGGAACTTCAATCCGGCTCGCATCGCGGTGATTGGTGGTTCAGCCGGTGCGGCTTCAAGTCTTTGGCTTGCCTATCACGACGACATGGCCGATCCCAAAAGCGATGATCCAGTGCTTCGTCAGTCCTCAAGAGTTTGCGGAGCGGTTGCAATGGGCGGGCAAACAACTCTTGATCCATTTCTTCTCGAAAAAAAGATTGGTCCAGCATGCATTCAGCATGGAATGATTTGGAAAACCGTGGGAGCTAAAAGTATTAAAGACCTTATGGAAAACTGGGGGCAATACAAAGAACTATCATTACAATGTTCTCCAATGACACATGTATCCAAAGACGATCCGCCTGTTTTTCTCAACTATGGAAAGCCTGCACCAATACCTGTCATCAAGGGCGATGGAATTCATCACGCAGGCTTCGGTCGTTTGTTAAAGGAAAAGTGTAAAAAGATGGGAATCGACTGTCATCTTCAAGTTAAAGGTCATGAAGTATCAGGAGTAACCAAAGACGAGTTTCTCAAAAAAGTTTTTTCAAAACAATAAAGATTGATCTCATCTAGCATGGATCAGAAAATTGAATATTTAAATGATTGGAGTAATTAAAATTTTTCCCAAAACATAATCATATCAAACTACCCATCTTGTCCTCTTTCCATTATTAAGAATTTGAAAGAATTCTGTATTTCCTTAAAATACTTTACTCCCAATAATTATGAAAATTCTTCTCCCAACCACTTTGAAATGGATCGTGTTAACATCATGTGCTCTTAGTTTGTGTGCAAAGCATTCTTCATCGCATAGCCTAATTGTTGACGATAAAACAGGTTTATCTGTACCACCCGGGTTTGAAGCTGATCTTGTTTATAAAGTTGATAAAGAAAAGTATGGTTCGTGGATTTCCATGTCATTTGATCCAAAAGGGCGATTAGTTGTCTCAGATCAGTATAAGGCCGGCACTTTTCTCATCAACCTTCCCCAAGTTGGACAAACCCTTGCAGAATCATCTATCACAAAACTTCCGCTTGATAGCGGACAATGGGGAATGCTCTTTGCTTTTGATCATTTGTACATGGTATCTCAAAGTAAAGTTGTCCGTGTGCCTATTTCAGAAAATGGTGACTTTGGGAAAGAAGAAAATTTGTTCCAACTCTATGGGGGTAGTGAACATGGACCGCACTCTTTAATTGTTACCGAGGATGGAAAAGGACTTTATCTAATTGCAGGGAATTTTGCTCGAACTCCAAGTTTCGAAAAATCTAGAATCCGTACGAATTGGAAGGATGATGTTCTTCTCGAAAACTATGCCTATGGGCATAACGGAAGCGGTAAAGCACCAGGCGGCTGGGTCCTAAAGTTTAATCCCGATGGATCAGAACGGGAAATGATCAATATGGGTTATCGAAACCCATGCGATTTCGCTCTAAATCGGGATGGAGAAATGTTTATCTATGATGCAGATATGGAATGGGATATGGGAACCCCCTGGTACCGTCCTACCCGTATTAATCACGGAGTTTCCGGTGGAGAAAGTGGATGGCGTGCCACATCAAAAAAATGGAGAAAATATTTCCCAGACACCATTGGATCAGTTCTTGATATCGGACCCGGCAGCCCAACGGGAGTAATTGCAGGCACCAATGCCCAATTTCCTTCTCATTATCGGGATGCCCTGTTTTTGTGCGACTGGACATTCGCTACGATCTATTCCCTCCACCTCACTCCCAAAGGTTCATCCTATACCGGAGAAACCCGAACTTTTGTCACGAATATCGACGGATCCCTACCCCTCACCGATATCGATATTAGCCCAGATGGGCATATGTATTTCTGTGTGGGAGGAAGAAAAGGACAATCCTACCTTTATCGCGTCCGTTACACGGGAAAAGAATCCACTGCTCTCTCTAAGTTAGACACCACAAGTGAACACGCGAAAGCAAGAAAGACCAGACATATGCTCGAATCCTTTCATGGCAAAGCCAATCCCCGGGCTATTCAAACTGCATGGCCCTATCTTCAAAGTGAAGATTACCACCTCCGCTATGCTGCCCGTATTGCGATCGAGTGGCAGGATCCAAAATCGTGGGCAAACAAAGCTTATGCTGAAAACAACGATCTTGCCGCCATCCATTCACTTCTTGGCCTCGCTCGCTGTGATCTACCTGGCACCATAGAACCAAGTATTACCCGCTTACTCAAAGTAAACTTTTCCAAATTAGATAAAACTGCCAAGCTTGCTCTGCTCCGTACTTATTCTGTAATTATGAGTCGCGCCGGGAAACCTAGCCAATCTCAAATGGATGCCATCGGGAAACAATTGGATCCCTATTACCCAAGCGAGGACGATAATCTAAATGAGGAACTCTGTCGTGTACTGTCTTTCCTTCAACACCCCACTGTAGTTAATAAGACAATAGCATTGTTAAAAACAACCAAGGCACAGATTCCTGACTTCGATCCTGAAATAATGAAACGAGGAAACAATTATGGAAAAAGAATCCTAACTACCATGAATGAGGAAGTTTCTCCCAATATCCTCAATATTCACTATCTATTCTGCCTGAAAGATGTGACCAAGGGCTGGTCGATGGAAGAACGAAAATCTTACCTTGGAGAACTCAAGGAATTACTTTCCAAAAAAGGAGGGCATTACTTCTCGGGTTATTTACAAAAGATACGCGAATCGGCCATCGCAAATGTTCCTGAAGAGGACAGGTTCGCCCTCAAATATTTAACCGGAGAAATCAAAGGTATTGACCTGGTAGCACTTCCACGGGCTCAAGGCCCAGGGGTTGCATGGACTGTTGATTCTGCTTTAGAAACTTTAAACGAGGAACCCTTGGCAGGACGAAGTCATGCAAATGGGAAGAAAATGTTTTCCGCAGGACTTTGCATTGCTTGCCACAGATTCGGGGAGGAAGGTGGTGGAGTAGGACCAGACCTGACTAACCTGGCTAAGCGGAGTGACTATAAATCTATGCTCGAATCAACCATTCACCCAAACATGGTGGTATCTAATCAGTTTGAACAGCATGAACTTACCTTGAAAGACGGCTCTTTAATTATTGGTAAAATCGTCTCGGAAGAAAAAGACCACTACTCTCTTGTCCAATCCGGTCTCCAGCCCATGACTTTCACCAAGGTTGAAATATCCAAAGTGGTATCGAAGAAAGGATCCAAAATTTCCATGATGCCCGGGGGCTTAATCAATTCGATGAATGCAGATGAGTTAAAGGATTTGATCGCCTATTTTGTCTCCGCCGGAGATCCTAAGCACAAGGTCTTTCGTTCAACTAAAAAACTTGCCATTGAGCTTATTCGTGCGGTTTATGGGCAGGAAGGAAACCCAGAAAAACAAATGGGGGTTCAAGCGATTATTCAAAATAAAATTAATCAAAGAGAATATGAGTTTGTGATGAACAACCAAGTTGCAGGAGCAGATCCAGCAAGCGGTGTAGTCAAGGTTCTTGATCTCAGCTATAAACTCAACGGAAAAACCTACACTAAGAAAGTTCGGGAAAACCAAATACTTTCCTTTTTGGATTAATATCCTCCAAGCTTGTTTTTAAGCTTCTCCAAAATTTAAAATCAAATAGTGTTTTTATTTTTACATCTTCTATTATGAAAAAAATTAAACTCGTTTTCCTAATTATTTTAACTCCATTTTCTACATTACTTGGTGAATATCGATTACCTGCTTTAGAAAAACCTATTGAAGATTCATCAACAGGCTTGCATGTGCCTCCTGGATTTAAAGTAGATCTTATCTATGAAGTAGATAAGAAAAAATTTGGATCTTGGATTTCAATGGCCTTTGATAACAAGGGCCGCTTAACCGTTTCAGACCAGCAAAAAGCAGGTACTTTTCTTGTCGAAATACCAAAGCGAGGAGAAAAGTTCGACGAAACCAAGATAATAAAACTCAATGTTGAATCTTCCGTCTATGGTATGCTTTATGCCTTTGATCATCTCTACATGATGGGCAATCGTAAATTGACCCGAGCCAAGGTTTTGCCAGACGGTAGCCTTGGACCGGTAGAATTCCTTGCCGAAATGGCCGGTGGTGGTGAGCATGGCCCCCACTCCATAATTATTTCTCCCGATGGTAAAAGCATCTATGTTATTGCAGGAAACGCAACCAGGCCTCCAGAATTTCTCAATTCAAGAATTCCCACTAATTGGAAGGACGATGTGCTTTTACAAAATTATGCTTATGGACATATGTCTCAGGGTAAGGCACCTGGTGGATGGGTTATGAAAATGAGCCCGGATGGAAAAAATCGGGAAATGATAACGATGGGGTACAGAAACCCATGTGACTTTGCATTAAATCGGGACGGTGAACTTTTCGTTTATGATGCCGATATGGAATGGGATATTGGTGCTCCATGGTACCGACCGACTCGAATTAATCATGGCATATCGGGCGGAGACAGTGGATGGCGAGCAACTTCCAAAAAGTGGCGTAAATACTTCCCCGATACAGTTGGTTCTGTGGTAGATATTGGGCCAGGCTCGCCAACCGGGGTGATTGCGGGAACCAATGCAAATTTCCCCACCCATTACCGTGATGCTATATTCATTTGCGATTGGACATTTGCCACCATGTATTCAATCCATCTCAAACCAAATGGATCATCTTACATCGGAGAAAAAAGAGAATTTGTTTCGAATAATAACGGCTCACTTTCCCTGACAGATGTCGATATCGGCCCCGATGGCAATATGTACTTCTGTGTCGGTGGCCGTGGCGGACAATCGCGCCTTTACAGAATTTCCTACACCGGAGACTCTTCCACCAAATTATCTGAATTAGACACCACGAGCGTGCACGCTAAAGCACGTGCCACCCGTAGAATGATTGAATCTTTTCATGGACATGCCGACCCCAAGGCAGTGAAAGTAGTTTGGCCCCATTTAGGAAGCAGTGATTATCATATTCGTTATGCTGCCCGTATTGCTATTGAATGGCAGGATCCAAAGTCCTGGGCAAACAAAGCATACACAGAAAAAAATGATTTAGCTGCCATTCATGCATTACTTGGTCTGGCCCGAAGTGATCATTCTGACAGCCTGAAACCAAGTATTGAGCGTCTGCTTAAGGTTAATTTCAACAAGCTGGATAAGACAGGTAAGCTTGCCATGCTGAGAGCCTATTCAGTAATTATGAGCCGTGGTGGAATGCCTACTGCCAACCATGTAAAAGCAGTTGGACAGCAACTCGATTCCTTCTTCCCATCAAAAGATAATAACTTGAATGAAGAACTTTGTAGAGTCTTGTGCTACCTGGATCATCCTTCCGTGGTACGAAAAACAATTGCACTAGTGAAAACTAGCAAGGCGCAAATTCCTGATTTTAACTCTGAAATCATGAAGCGTAACAAAAATTATGGGGGTAAAATCCTGAGTACTATGGGTGCAGATGTGACTCCCAATGTCCTTAACATCCACTTTCTCTTCTGCCTGAAAGATGTGCAGGTTGGATGGACCATGAATGATCGCAGGTCATACCTTGGCGAATTGCAGAACCTCATGACAAAAAAGGGCGGAAACATGTTTACCGGTTACATTCAAAAAATTCGTGAGTCAGCAATTGCATCCGTCCCAGAGAAAGATCGTATTTCTCTTCAGTATCTTATGGGGGAAGTAAAGAGTGTTGATCTTACCAAGCTTCCAAAAGCAAAAGGACCAGGTGTTGCATGGACAGTTGAATCTGCACTGAAAGAACTAAACAAAGAACCTTTACTTGGGCGAAGTTACAATAATGGACAAAAAATGTTTTCTGCAGGGTTGTGTATAGCCTGCCATCGTTTTGGAGATCAAGGTGGAGGCATTGGTCCTGACTTAACCAATCTCGCTAAACGCAGTGACTACAAATCCATACTTGAGTCCACAATCCATCCTAGCATGGTCGTGTCTGAACAATTTGAGCAGCATGAACTCACTATGAAGGATGGATCCATTGTTATGGGACAAGTCGTCGCTGAAGAAAATGGTGAATACTCCCTAGTTCAATCTGGGCTAGATCCACTGAACTTAAAAAAGGTAAAAGTTACTGATGTTCAAACCAAGAAAGGATCAAAGATTTCGATGATGCCCGGCGGTCTAATTAATTCGATGAACGCAGAGGAGCTTAAAGATTTAATCGCCTATTTCGTCTCCGCTGGTGATCGAAAACACAAAGTTTTTCGCTCCTTAAAAAAGCTTCAGGTCGAACTTATCAGTGCACTCTATGGAGAGGATGGAAATCCTAAACGCCAAATGGATGTGCGTAAAGTAATTCAAAAACAACTTGATGGCATGCAGTATGATTTTGCCATGAGCAATAAACTAGCAGGAAAAGATCCAGCAGGGGGCGTGGTAAAAGTACTCAATCTAAAATACAAATTAAATGGTAAGTTTTACTCAAAAAAAATTCGGGAAAACCAAGCCTTTTCATTTTCTGATTGATAGGTGTAATCTAACCAAAAAATTAATGAATATCTCAGATGTTATTGAAGCTCGTCGTTCCGTAAAAAACTTTGATCCCGAGCATATTATGCCCGAAGAAGACCTCGCGGAACTTATACGCCTAACTAAACTCGCTCCTTCCTCTTTCAACATGCAGAACTATCGTCTACTCGTTGTAAGAGATATGGAAATCCGAAAACAAATACGTAATGTCGCTTGGGATCAGGCACATGTCACGGATTCCAGCGTATTGTTTATTTTGTGTGCTGATTTAAAAGCACACCAGGAAGATGGATCCCGATATTGGTCTCATGCCCCACAAGAGGTTCAGGACATCATCGGTCCAATGATTAAACCTTTCTATGAAGGCAATGAACGCCTCATTCGAGACGAAGCGATTCGCTCTACAGGATTGGCCGGTATGACATTGATGCTTGCGGCCAAAGGTCTCGGTTATGATTCATGCCCCATGATTGGCTTCGATTCGGAAAAAGTGGCGGAGTTGATCAAACTCCCACCCCATTACGCCCTCAGCTTTATGATACCAGTTGGAATGAAAACCCAAAATAGTTGGGATCGCGGGCCAAGGCTATCTGATGATATCGTTGTAAGTTACGACAAATTTTAGTTTTCCTACTTTTAACTACATCACTTTTTTTCTAATAAAAGCAACAAATCCAGTTTACATTTAAACAGAGATTCATTGTAAGTTCGCAAGTTTTTTAAATATGAAAAACTTTGCTGCCCATCCATCAATTTATTTCAGGCGTCTAAGCGGTTTAGGAAGAAGCTTTATTCCCCTCATGTGTATGAGTAATTACTTAGGATGATTCTTACGGGAAAAATGAACCGTAGCAAATAAAGCTAAGCTGAAAAATAACCCAATAATAGGACTCTCAATTCCACTTACAAATTGATCTGTCCAAATGATTTGGGTTTGTGTACCAAGCTCAGGCATACCATCAACAATGGGTACTTCCTTTTTCTCTTCCACACTGGTTACCCAAAAAGCAAAACGGCATCCATCCTTCACCCACAACCAAAGGGATAACGAAAGTGGTAGTAAACAAAAAATTACTTTTCTTACATTCATGAAAAAAGGAAAGGGATCATATGAGCGAATGGACTAACCTAGGAGAAATTTTAATCTTCTACAATAAGGTACTTAGTAAATTTACCGATTTAAGAATTTGAATAATCGAAAGGTTTAAATCGGACAGTTATATGGTTCGAATATTTAAAAGGTATCTTCTAAATTAATTGATTTAAAGATGTTTATTAAAACCAATATTCTACTCATCCAGTAAATCTTTTATTTGGTTTCTCCAAACCATATGAAAAGAAATCAAGCCCAAAGGAATTTCACCAATATCTTTAGCGTTTACGGTGTAAGCCGAACTCTGAATACCAATAAGCTTTCCATCTTTAAGAACAGCACTACCACTGGATCCAACTCGATAATAGCCTTTGGCTAGATATTGTAAACCGCTCGAGGTTTGAGCTACTCCGAGCACCTCAACCGGGTTGATGAGAAAAAAGGGATCTGCCGGTTTGTGAGGAAAGTTATAATGGCAAAGATGAAAGATCTCACCATTCTGAATCCTGGGCTTTTTGTCCGAGAAGAAATCAATTTTGGGGAATGGTTTGTCTCCCTTTGAATCAATTTTAAACAACCCTACATCCCTCTGTTGAAGAAATCTGGATCCGTGTGTTTTAACTAACTTAGCACCAAAAAAAACTTCCTTAAATATAGCTCCTTCGCGATCTGAAAATTTTGTGGTATGTAGATGAATTTTACCTGCTGGCATATTTTGTTCCTTCCCACGAAAACTTATTCGAAAATCGTCCGAATAATTTCCCTCTTTGGAAATCCACGAAATATGGGCAGCAGATAAAACATGTCCCTTTTCAGAAATCACAACCCCCTGCCCCCGACTTTTTACATCCTTACCGCTCGCTTCAACAACTACGAATGGTTTTGGGTCAAGATTTGCTAATCTTTCAAGCATTGAAATCTTATTTTCTGCATATCCACTTGCCGGTGCATTGAACACAAAACCTATAACTACAAATGCAAGAGTAACTGGAGGGTAAAATAGAAGGAGAATTTTGTTATTCATAAAAAAAGATTGGGATGACATAAACTCAAATAAGTAACTACCCCGCTAAGACCAATAAGGAGACTTTGACATTTTTTCTGCAGGATTTTTTGATTCCTCCAAGTTAACATTCAAAGGCTTTATACAGATTCTATATAATCCCAATGAGAATATGCTACTGCAAAGAAGTATCATCAGGCATTCGCTCCAACCTTTTCTCGCGGATAGCCAGCTAAAAAAATGGTCCACTTGGTTGTCTGTCTCATAAAAATAAGACCCTCTTTCAGTAAGGAAAAAACAGGAAAGCAAAAAAATAGATAAATTGATCAAGACAATTCCCTGAATAATTCTATTACGGTGTTTTATATTCATAGACTGTTTTATTGATCGGAATTCTAACTTACCTGAAAAAAATTCATAAATGAATTAGGGAATTATAATTTTATTTTCACAATCCTTTAGCAAGGGAGAATTACAAAAAAAACGCACTCCAATAAGCGAGGAGTGCGTTTCTTGATTCCGAATTAATTCGGATAAAAGTTGTAATTCAGTTACTCGATATTAGCTCCAACTACAGATGCCATTTGCATCATGTTAATGGTTTCACCTTCCTTTAAGTTTCTTAGATCTGTTACCTTACCAGACTTACTGGTGGCATTAGTGTTCTTAAACACTGTCAAAAGTTTCGCATCAGCAACAATAAACTTACCGGCATTTTCTGGTTGTCCGTTTTCGGTCTTCGTTTGAAGTTTATTCGATTTAATATATTCCCAAAGTTTTTGGGTGATTTCAGTCCTAGGTAGTTCAGTCTCTCCTAAAAATGCTGCTAGATCACTCTTTAATTTAACTGGTTTACTCAATCCTTTTGCTTCTGCCATTTTGATTCCTTATGTGTTAATTTGTTTAATCGTTAAAATGAAGATGTGTAAGTAAAATACACATCTGATCATCAAATGATGATCTATTTTATTACAAAGACAATCTAATTTAGGCTATTGTGAACAACTAAAAACGATCATTGGTAATATTATCTACAGCTTAGACTGTAATATCAAAAGAGCATTATACCCTAACTTTCGCATATCATTCCAAAGGAACCTTTTAAACAGGCAAAACTAACTGTAATAATAAAATTAAATGGCCTTATCGGAATCCTAGACCAAGCCTATTTGCTGTCATCGAAACAATCCACAATGAAAAACTAATTAGCAGCAATAACCTTTATATTTCTATACCAAACCATTTGTCCATGATATTGCAGTCCAAGATGCCCTGTGCGGGGAAGATCTTTCAACGCAGTCTTGAACTTATTTTTGGAACCGTCTGGGTTTTTATTGGGTTCTTTCCAATTATCAATATTAACATCGATTACTTTTTTCCCATTAACTTTCGCCTTTATACTTGGCCCCTTGCATGTGAGTTCCATTGTATTCCACTCACCATCTGGTTTACCAGCTGCAATCGTAGGTTCCTTTGCATCGTAAAGAGATCCGACAATATGTTTTCCACTGTATAGACCAGGAGAAGCAATCTGGATTTCAAATCCTCCCTGTACCGCATTTTTGGGGTCTGTACGGAAAAATAAGCCACTATTGGCTTTTTCTGAAGTCTTATATTCCAAAGAAACCGTAAAGTCACCAAACTTACTTTTTGACCATATTATGCCTCCTGGGGTTTCAGAGGGAGTAAGAATCCCTTTTTTTAGAGTCCAATTTTTATTTAGGCTAATCTGCTTGGGCGATAATAGATTAATGGGTTTACCACCGAAAAGGAAAGGCCCTGAAAGGGTTAATAAAAATATAGGAAGAAGGAGAAATTTTTGTTTTTTCATAGTTTTAATTTAAGCGATATTTAAATTATTTGTCTACACACATTTAAGAAAGAGATTAAAAATCATTTCCTCATCAGTCAGTCGATTGCTGAATTATAAATTGAATCAAATCCTTTGATTTAAAAAACGCATCAATTACTTGGTGTCCTTTTCCCTGTACGACTTTTACTTTCGCTTCTCCACCTAACTTTAAATATTTTTTCACAACCACTTGAGTATTCTCTTCTAGTGGGACAACCTGATCGGAATCTCCATGTAATATAAATAAAGGCACCTTAGCCTTGGCTAATCCTTCTAATTGATGGATTGGATTATGACGGTCAACAGAGTCTAAAAATGCATCTTGATCCATTCTAAAATCAGCTAAAGTGGTACTGAGGCTTCGTTTTATCGGCCAACTCCTCAGATTAAGAACTGGGTAAATCCCAATAAAAGCTTTCAGTTTTTTTGGGTTTTTGACTGCCCAACTTAACATCATTAATCCACCCCTACTTTGCCCTAGCAAAACCGGTTTCGAGGAATATCCACGGCTGAGCATTTCATTGTAAAAATCTGAGAATCGAGAAATGCTTGCAGGCGATCCTCGCACTTCTCCCTGATCGCACCCGGCGATACTAATCCCTTCTTCAATTAAATTTTTAATATACCAAGTATGGGAAGAATCTGGATGTCTGGGTAAGGTTGGAGCGTACCATACCCAGGGTTTATTTTTATTAGTAGAATTAGCATCCACAATAAAACATTTTGAAAAACCAACCGAAAATTCCAATGACTCATATTCCAGCCGATGCCCATGTGTAATGAAGGGAAAAAAAGTAAGAACTAGTAAAAAAATTCGTTTCAATTTTTAAGGCTCTTAATTTTGAATCTTTTGATTCTTAAAAGTTTTCCAGTTTCCATGTTCTCCAACTTCTACTCGATAAGTACCCATCTCAAAAACTTTTGGACGAAACATATCTTTTGTAATTCGCCGAGCATAAACTAATTCACCAGAAGATTCTTTCCATACACGAACAATAAAATTCTTTTGCTTCATTTTGACAGGAGCCAGATAACCGGTCGGCTTACGATTATATTGCTGATCCACGGAAACAGTGATTGGCCACCCTTTGTGCGTTTTGTATTTGGAAATCTCCGTACTCATCTCTCGGTAGATTGGCCAGCTCTCAAAAGTGATTTTCTGTTGCTCCTTGTGGAATTTGACAATCCCATATCCAGATGCGGTGTTGTTTAACTTATCAAGCATGGTCTGTGGGCCATCCTTGATTCGCTCAGGGTATTGCTTGTCCATCCGGTTAGCCGCCGCCCAGACATTGATCTTATTATGGAAGCCATCCAGAAACTCTCCGGTATATTCAGGTGAATCGGGTCGACGGTTTTTTCCTACTTCCTTAGGTGCCCATAACCTTGGATAACCATTAAAGATCCCAGCACCTGCAAAAGAAAATCCTGCGTCATTCCATTCATCAATTCCGTGATGGACAACAGTGGCGAGATGTTGGTCCCCGTGAATCATAACAGCGTGAGCCTTTCTAGCCAATTCGATCGCACGGTTACGCCCGGACTGAGGCCAACCATTAGAATCCAAGTCTGCAATCAAAATATTGTTTTCCTTGCCACCGCCATGATGCGTGGCTACGGCACAAAATGGAGACTGGGAAAGAATAGCTTTCATCGAAGCATTTCTAAAATCACTTGCCCATTCTTCTAGGAATTTCTCCTGCCTGTCCCCTAATAAATGTAATCCAGGTTTGTCCAACACCATTGGATCAAGATTAGGATCACGTACATGGTCAACCCTTCCCTTATGGGTTTTCTTATCAACAGCCTGAGAAGGGCCGGACTTAAATTTACGATCTTCTAGTACCGCCATACTGATTCCACCATAATTAAAATCAGTGTAATAAACTCCAATATTTTGAAGAACTGGGGTCGGGTCATAAGGATCCGGCAAATTTGAAACCTGGGTTCGTTCAACAATCCTCACCCATTCGGCATGCATTTCATATCCACCATCACTTCCCTTGTTTCCGCCTTCAGGAACAGGCCCCCCTCCCAGTCCCCATATATTTCCGTGATATACATCATGATCATCCGGAATAATCACGGACGGCCGATCCCTCATCGCATCACGAAAACTCCATCCAAAAATCCAGTATTTTTGTAAGTAGTTTAGCGACGCACGGGGAACATCAGCCAATTTTTTTGCCCGCACGATTCCATACCCTCCATTACTCTCATAAAGTTGATCGCCGGCAAAAAATAAAATGTCGGGATTCTGAGCTATTACATTTTGCTGCAGATACTGGTTGGGAAATGCTCCGTCTTTCATACATGACAAAGCCGCTAATTTGATGGTTTTTTTATTTTTTGGATCTTTACGGATCATACCTTTCCATTCTCCCATTTCCTTTCCATCTTTCAAAACCACTCTGAAAGGAACTGGCTGCTGATCGTTCCAATTCTCGATTCGAAAATGAGCCGTACTGGCAAATTCATGAATTCTAGAACTTTGTACCCTTTTCCATTTACCCTGTTCGAAAAGTTCGAGATGTACTTTTTCTTTGTACATTCCACCCATGGGAGAAACTTGAGCCGTCATTTTCATAATCCCACGATGCAAGGTGTATTGAGTCCATAGAATTGCTCCAAAAGTTTGATCCAGATTCTGTTTTACTTTATCTCCTGAAATTTCCCAGTTCTGAAAAGTTACATCCGTTTGAAATTTCTGAATATCAGCAGGAATGGTAACGGCATGATTTTTTTGTGCATAATCTGCGAACAAAGAGAGGTTGCCAAGTAATCCCCTTTTCATCTTCACCAATTTATTAATAAACATAACGGCCGAACTTTTTTCCTCATTAGTTCGTTTTCTAGCTTCTAGAATGTAAACAAAATGATCTTCATTATGTTCTACTTTTAGAGTTAAGTGAAGATCATCCAAAACGGACCTGGGCAAGGAAGATTTGCTCACAAGGCCTGGGCCAAAAAGTTTCCCTTCAGATGTTACACCAGCCATGTAACCCATGCTTCCAAATAAATTTGAGCGATACTCCTCAGGCATTGCACCAACGACCCCAAATTTAAATCCAGCCCGTTTAATTTTTTTGGGGTTAACATCTTTAAAACTTAATTGGACGGATTGAGAAAAACTACCTTGTTCAGGTTTTAATTGATGGGTGAGCAAATGAATATCGTGTGCTTTACCAACTTTGCTGATCATCACTTCCATTCTCCCCTCATTTAACTGCCAATCCATTTGTGGATTTGGCCAGAACTCTTTTCCTATGTAAGGACGGGTTACATTGTTTCGCAGATTGGATTTGTAACTGGCACCAGTCACTAAAGCAGCACTCATCACAAATGTCGAAATACAGAAAATACAATAAGAGCGAAGTCTCCTGGGCATGAGTTTTAAAATTAAGAGATTAGTTCTTTTTGGCATAAGTACAGATATTCAAATCGAATTGCTTTTAATACCAATACAAAAAGACAAAGACTGGTAATTTTTAATCTAGACCAAAGCCTAAACCAATCAGCTTTGGCCGATCGGTGGTTATCGAAAAAATACCCCGCTTTTCCAGTTCTCTAGCAGTTGCCACATCATTTATTGTCCATGCATGCCACTCATATCCGGCATCCAGAATTCCTACAGAAAATTCTGCTGGTATGGTGACTTGCGAATCAAGTCCATCAGCGTTGCAATTTTTTATCGTAGAAAATACTTTGTCAATTGAAGGTTTCCAAGTTCCTTGTTTGTCTTTCTTAAACCCCGACAACCAATAGGCCTTATAGTGGGGTAGTTTCTCTTTAAAACTCTTTATTACATCTGCCTTGAAACAAATTAAGTTGACTTGATCAGAATCCAAAGAACTAAGCTTAATTTCCCTAATTAAAGGTTGAATAATCTCAACTCCACATTTCACCTCAACGAAAATTTTCTTTCCTTTCGGAACGGTTGCGAAAACTTCACTAATGGTTGGTATATGAGTACCCGCATATTTTTCACTCTTCCATGACCCAACATCAAGAGTCTTTAACTGTTTCAATGTGGAGTTTGCGACCACTAGATTTTGATCACTAAATCGTTTAGTTGATCGATCATGTATGCAAACAACCTGCCCATCCTTCGTCAGAAGAAAGTCTGCTTCGATCGCATCCGCACCCTGCTTCCACGCCAACTCAAATGCAGGCAGTGTATTCTCCGGAGCATCATAAGAAGCACCTCGATGTGCCACAATCAGTGGTTTACTTAAAACTACATGACCTGCAAATAAAGTAAGGATTAAAAAAATGCCTCTACCTAAAACCATTTCTATAAAGTATTATTAAACCTTAAATCCTCAGACAGCACTTCGAGAGCAAAATGACCTTTTGTACCTCGACCATTCACCACTACTAGCAGGCTCTGTTTTCCTACTTTTTTGAAGTCAATGAAGAGGTCGGCTTGATTACCCTCTGCGGGAATTTCAACTTCCTTGTCTCCAAGAAAAAGATTCAAGTCAGCTAAATTTCCTTTTAACCGAACTTTATGATTCCCTTTTTTAACTACATCAACTTGCGTGCGTAAAACTTGGTATTTATCTCCTCTCCGATTAAGAGCTACCGGTACTTCTTCAAACGGGATTCCTCCGCCGACCATAGCATAGAATGGTTTCCATTCATACCCGTCAAATTCCTGTGTAAACATTTTGGAACCATAATGATGGATGGTTCCTGGATTTGGAGAATTGACAGGTAAAACATCCCATTTGCGGGCAAAACGCTGAGTAGTGGTTTTGAACTTTCCTTCCTTTCCAAGCTCCACCATGAATCGTACAAGATCCACAAACTCATCCTCCCGCAACTGAGTGGTCAACCCAACCGGCATTAGAGAAACTGGTGAAATAGTCTGGTTTGTGATGTCTCTCTTCGCGACGCGGTTGTGCTTACCGGTAAGATCTCGAATAACCACCTCCGTGTCTGTCTCACTCAGAATTCCACCCGCGTAAGAATCTCCATTTTTGAGGATGATCAGGTTGGTGTGATAGCCTTCCTTAATTTTCTTGCTCGGTTCAAGGAGTGACTCAATCAGGTAATCAACCGGCGCACTTGCACCAATAGAAACTAAGTTCGGACCGATCACACCACCCACTTCTCCAATCGCATGACAGGCAACACACTGCAAATTTTCACGTCGATACACGCTCTCTCCCTTCGCTGCATTTCCCTTCGAATTGACTCGGTCGATCATCGTAATCATTTCTTCTTTTGTAAGGCTCATTTTCATCGGCTTCAAACCTCCGGCTTTTTTCAATGCTTCGATAAGAGCCTGCGGTCGTGTGGGTGCACTCTCAGCCAACTGCATTCCTTTTAATGCAATATCTTCTGGGAGTTTATTGTTCTGAAGTTCTTTGGTCAGGGCCTGAGTCGCTCCCTTATTGGCAAGAAATGCAGAAAACAGAGTATTAGCATCTTGTCCCTTCGGAAGGCTACGCATGAGATTAACAGCTCGTCGTGCTGCTAATAGTGGTTGAATCCTCAATTGTCCTTTTATCAAGGTGACTTTAAACGGATAAGAAAGCTGCGAATCTTGAATTTGCTCATCAAAGAATTTCCGCGTCTTTTCTCCTCCCATTGCGATTAAGGAATTGATTGCCGCGTTTTTTCTCACCTGCTTGGATTCGGCCTGTTTCAGTATGACTTCCAAATTTAAGCGGGCAGATTCCAACTTCCACAAGCCTGCCAATTCAACCGCAGTACTCCAAACCGTATCATTCTCGCTATGCAGAAATTGCATAACCGCCTCAAGGTTTCCCGATGGATTGATTTTGCGAATCTTTTTGGCGGTAAGCATGGCATTCAAATATGCATGCTGTTGGCTTACCGAATCCGTTTGCTGAGAAAGACCCAGTAATTTTTGCAAATGGGCAGGAGTGCCTTTATTGGAAATCCAATCGGCAACTTCCCAAACTTTTTTATCTTCCTTAATCTTACCTTTTGAAATGGAGGCAAGGATTTGATCAGCACCCAGAGGCTCTCCGATTGCTGAAGAAGCAAATAAAAGTTGAGAAAGGCTATCGAATGGATTCTCCCCTTTCGTTTTCATCTGATTTACCCAGCGGTCGCGATGTTCCCTGCATATAGACCAAACTGCAAAATCAAGAAAGTCATCAACCTCCACTCCCTCGAGAGCACGCAAAGCAATAGCAACGGTCTGGGGGTCATCAAGTTGAGCCAACAAACTCACCGCCCATAGACGAACATGAGGAGATGGGTCCGAGACAGCTTCTTCAGCAATGGATAGAATATTTTTATATTTCTTATTGGATGCATCATAGTAAATAGCACGCAGACCGGCTGCCCTCGCATTATGTGATTTCGATTTGGTCAATTGTCTAGCCCACCCAATATCCAATCGATTTAAGGCCTGCGTGGCCCAGACTTTGCGTAATAAATGAAGATCAGACATCGGGCGGACAAAAGAATTTAATGCTGAAAGCATCACATTTGGATCACGAGTTCGTAATTCAGCAGTGGCTAACTCCCTGACTATATTCTCTTCGGAAAAAAGTAGGGCTTCTGCTAAAGCTTTGGAGTCCATTTCGGCAGGCTTGGTAAAGGGTGCCGGAGGATTTTCCGGAAAACTGATCCGCCAGATTCGTCCATGCTTGTGATCACGCCTAGGGTCACGAAAATCCACTTCCCCATGCTGGATAATAGGGTTGTATAAATCAGCCACATAGATTGCTCCGTCGGGTCCCATTTTAACATCGATGGGACGAAAAGCACCATGCTTAGATGCTAGTAATTCTTTATACTCCCTGGATTCAAAAGCACTTCCTTTGTCGCTCAAACGATAAGTTTTGATTCGATGGCCACGAAAATCAGGGGAAGCTAACGCACCCCGCCAATGCTCAGGAATATGACTACCAGATAAGACTTCCAATCCGCACAACTTGGGCTGACCCGGATTAAGACCCTGCACTCTACGAGGTGCTCCTGGGGAAGCGACAAACACGGAACGGGGATAAACAAAGTTGATTCCCTGTCCACCGGCTCCATCTGTCATAAAGCTTTGCCCCCACTTGTCAAAAACATGCCCCCATGGGTTGACCAGCCCTTTCATGAAAACTTCCGACCTTCGGGTTTCAGGGCGATAATGCCACATTCCTCCTCCAAGCAGTCTGCGAATGCCGTATGGAGTATCCAAATGCGTATGAATGTAAATGGATTGATTGAGCCACATCATACCTTCTGGACCCCACCTAAAGGTATGCACGATATGGTGAGTGTCTTCGGTGCCAAACCCAGAAAGAATAACCTCCCTGTGATCCGCTTTTCCATCACCATTGGTGTCTTTTAGAAACAAAACATCATTACTGTTGGCCACATAAACACCTCCGTCCCCGGGAAGTACACCAGTTGGAATATGGAGATCATCGGCAAATACTGTGTGCTTATCCGCCACTCCATCCCCTGTCGTGTCCTCGAGTATAACCAACTGATCCGACTCTTCCTGACCTGGCTTAATATGAGGATATAATGGGCTGCCCACCACCCATAACCTGCCTCGTGAATCCCAGTTCATATGAATCGGGTTACGTACCACCGGCTCAGAGGCAAAAAGATTAATTTTTGCTCCTTCCGGAAGGATAAATGAATCTAATTGAGCCTCAATCGAGGTATCTGGGATTTTTGTGAGACCCCGTTGGCCAAAGGCAATTGTAAACAGTGTGAAAAAGAGGAATAGTGAAAAGGTGGTAATTTTCATGAATTAAAATTGTGGTAATTAAATTATCCTTGGGAGCCTTTGAAGAGTTGGCTTCGAATCGCTTCAATCTCTTTCTCCCGTTCTTCAATAATTGGATCAAATTGAGGAATCTCTTTGGCATTATTCCCCTGCTCATGTTTTCTAAATAAGTAAAGATAGGTCTCATTTGCGGGTCTCCAACGATGAAAAAATAAGCGGTTTTTCTCAATAATACCTTTCCTCAAATTTTCGGTCAGAGTATCTGGCTGGATTGTTCCATAACCCAAGCCTAAAACAAGCTTGGAGGCTAGTTCACGGTAACCATGGTTTGTGTAATGGAGCCCGTCATGAGTAAAAGCTTTAGTAGGAGATTCTGCTTCCAACTGATCTCCACCCATTGCAGCGAAAAGATCTACAAAATGAACTTTCCTTTCCCTCGCAAAATTTTGTAGAGCATCGCGAACCTTAGCAAGCCTTCGATTATTTTCTTGGTGGTCAGGCAGTGGACTCCCCAAATTTTCCAACGGAGGTGGAGAAATCACCACGATTTCCCTTAAATCATCACCAACCCCCTTCCTTATTTCTTCAAGCATTTTCCCATATCCTTCCAGAAAAACCGCTATGCTTTCATCCCAACTCCCTGCTGAACGCTTGCTCGCAGTAGGTTCGTCCGTCCATGCACTCCCCAATGACAGAGCGACTTCCGATCCGTAATTAAGCAAAACTACGCTCGGTTTCCACTCGCTAATGATTTTCTTCAACCTATCCCTACCCTCCTTAGGTTTACCAAAATAGGAACGGGCATCATTAAACACTGTATCTCCACTCCATCCGAGATTTCGAAACTTTAAGCCACTCACCTTTGGCCCTGCCCCCAAAGTCAGTGCACATTCGAGATATCCATTTAAGCGAGCCCGCTCGATTAATCCACCACCCACAAGGGCTATGCGGTCCCCAGCGTGCAAAAGATGAGCAGAAACCTTGTCATTATGTCCTGCTTGAACAAAAGTGGAAGAAAAAATAAAGGTTAAAAAAATGGGAACAAAGCAAAGTTGAAATGTAGGGATTTTCATTATTTATCTATATATGTTCATTATTTCTTTTCTTACGAAAAAAGACAAAGTTCTTTTTACAATCAAATCAAACTAGGTTACCTCTTAAAAAACTCATCTTCTTTTAAAATACTGCATACGATTGTCTAATCAGGAACTTTTGCTTAAATACCCTTGATGACCAAACAACTTTTAACACCCACCCAAATTGGTGACCTAGAGCTAAAGAATCGAGTTATCCTTGCACCGATGACACGAACACGAGCAACGCCAGATGGTTGTCCAACGGAATTAATGGCAAAATACTACGGACAGCGTGCAACAGCCGGTTTAGTAATTGCCGAAGCAACCGGGGTAGATGGTAGTGCAATTGCCTGGATGAATATGCCAGGCATTTATAAAAATGAGCATATCGAAGGTTGGAAAAAAACCACCCATGCAGTACACCAAAAAGACGGTAAAATATTTCTGCAACTTTGGCATCCAGGTCGAGCCACCCATAGTCTATTGATCAATGGCCAGCAACCCGTAGCACCCTCAGCCATTCGCTTGGAAAATAACGAAACTCACACTCCGGAAGGTAGCAAGCCCTACGAGATTCCCAGAGCTTTGGAATTGGAAGAAATCCCACAAATCATCGCAATGTTTAGAAAAGGTGCAGAGCTTGCAAAAGCGGCCGATTTCGACGGAATAGAAATTCACTCAGCCAACGGATACATACTCGATCAATTTCTTCAGTCCAAAACAAACCATCGAACAGATGAATACGGTGGAAGTAAGGAAAACCGTTATCGATTACTCGATGAAGTCGTTCGATCCGTCGGTGAAGTTTTTCCCTTCAACCGGATAGGTGTCCGCCTGTCACCCAATGGAATATTTGATGATATGGGTTCCCCGGACTATCGGGAACAGTTCACTCACGCGGCCAAACAACTCAATAAATACGAATTATCTTACTTACACATTATGGATGGACTTGCTTTTGGCTTTCATGAGCTTGGTGAACCCATGACCCTTCAGGAATTCCGTGCGGTTTTTAAAGGACCGATCATGGGTAATTGTGGATACACCGAAGAGACTGCAGAAAAAGCCATATCCGAAGGTCACGCAGATATGATTGCCTTTGGACGTCCATTCATCAGCAACCCAGACCTTGTGGAACGATTCGCTGTTGGTGCTCCCCTCGCTGAAGATGCGGATCCTTCGACTTGGTACAGTTCCTCAACTGCAAAAGGATACACCGATTTTCCATTCAACACTCAGTAAAACAAAAAATTTCAGTACATCATTCATGAACGATATTACCAATAAACAATCCGGACTTCTCTTTGGCTCATTCTGTGCGGACGCCCTTTCTCTTGGCGTTCACTGGATCTACGACACGAATGAGCTGGTTCAGAAACACGGTCGGATAACTCAATATCAAGCTCCAGGAGCTGATTCCTACCATCCTCATAAACAAGCCGGAGATCAGGGGCATGTGGGAGATCAGGCACTTTGTCTGCTCAAATTTCTTTCACGGGAAAAGACCTGGAATGCTACCACCTTTATGAATGAATGGCTCGCGATGTGGCCCGAATATAATGACTATGTGGACGGTGCTACCAAGACAACTTTAGCGAATTTACAAAATCAATCAGACAAAACTCAGGGGGGCAGCGATTCGGTTGAAATTGCCGGACCTGCCAGGATTGCACCACTGGTTTCCCACCTTGCAAATTCCACTGAGGAAGAAGCAGTACGGGTTTCTGTCGAACAAACCATGCTCACCCATCGTTCTCCAGAGGCCGAAGAATCCGCAACCTTTTTCGCGAAAGCTGGCTATCGACTCATGCATGGAGCCAACTTGGTCGATACACTTAATGAAACGGCACCGGCATGGGCACTTCAAAAGGCAAACGCTGTTGTTTCAGAAAATGCCGTAGATGCAATCGGTAAACTTGGACCCGCCTGCTCCATATCATCCGCCCTTCCTTCCGTTCTTTACCTTGCCCTAAAATATGGAGATGATATCGAAACAGCATTTATTGAAAATGCCATGGCAGGAGGAGACAATTGTGCCCGCGGCCTTGCACTTGGTATGTTGCTGGGTGCCGCCAACGGATTTTCTTCAATCCCAGAAAGATGGGTCAATGAATTAAACGCGTATGATCTGCTGAGAGAATTCTAACAGGTTTAATTTATAAGACCTTATCTAGACCCTATGATGTAAAATCAAGATGGCATCAGGTTACCTACTCGCATAAATTACAAAACGAACTGACCCTATTCGACGACCAAGCTTATACTTTGTGAATGACTATTAAACTCGGGGGCGTACATGCACTGTACATTGGTCATACCGGTCTGATATTCTCCACGGTGCTGAACCCGGACGGAATATTCGAATACATATGTGCCCTTGGGTAGATAATCCAAGTAGAAGTGGGAAGCCGTGTCACGGGTGGACTGGTAATAGCTCAGACCGTCCTGATATTTGTAAGTGGATAGTACATTGACCGGTTCGGTTCCGCTTCCGCGATGGTCCTTCATGTGAACATACTCCATGTCCCGGTCGGTACGCAGTTCGATCCGTACGACCAGTTCATCCCCCACTTTGACGGGACCCCGAACCGGTGAGATAACAGGACCCTTTTTCGTATACTCCTTACTATAGAGAGTCTTTTTGATCTTCAATGGCGTACTTTCGTGTGGGGTTATTTTGGAGATATCCTCCATGTACTGCCAATGCACGCTTCCCCAGGCAACTCCCTCATCCACCTTGGTCACGGTGACTTTTCCGAAATCGGGCTTTACCTCAGGACCGACGAATCGCTTCTCGTAATATCCGGTACCTGCCTCCACAGTTTCGGGTTTGATCGGAGCCATGTCAGCAAGGGATACTTTTACCAGTTCGTCCGAGGCAAGCAGATCACTCCCCCTTAGCACGAGAGCATACACGGCATCGGCTGTCGCCTTGGTGGTTTTCCAGTCCTGAGTCTGCTTTTGCTTGAGTAACCAGACCTTACATTCCTCGACGGACTTCTGATCGTTCATAATCTCATCAAAAACTTCAATCATCACCGCCTGGGTCTCAATCGGGGCACGATGCCACCACCAGGATAATTCCTCGTCCCTCCAGAACATCCCCATTTCATCCTCACTGACCGAACGCTCCCTGAGTGAACGGACAATGGCCTTTGGCGTATCCTTGTCATTGCCAAACCGATGAAGAGCGAGAGCCACATGTCCCTGTGACTGGCGGTTACCCAGTTCAAGCCAGTATTTCCTGGCCTGCCCGAGGAAATAATCAACCGCTTCCCGGGCATTGGGATTAATCTTCTGCTGTTCGAGGAAGAAACTTCGCCCGTACAAATAGAGAGCAACGGTGGAGGACAAATGATTGTTCTCTTTCTTTCCATTTCTAAGAATGTCCCGGTAGGTCTTGTTAATCCAATTGTCCAGACGGTTGAGCGACTTAATAGCCAGGGAAGGATCGATATCCACCCCAAGATGACCCAACCGGCCAAAACCGGTGGTAATGTAGAGGGTGATGTAGTCATTCCCCCTGCCTCCCGGGAACCAGGGCCAGGCTCCGTTAGACAGTTGCATTTGCTTGAGCTTCTCGAAAGTCCGGCGTTTCTCGTCATTGAGACGGTTGTCGTCAAAGAGAATGCCCACATTACGGCGGGCTTCACTCTCGCTTTTGGCTTGGCGTACCCATGGAGTCTCCATCAGTACGACAGACTTCAGATCCTCGTTCTTTTCCAAGGGACTGTTCAATGTCTTGGTTCCCTTCCACTGATCGAATATTCGACGAATCTTGGGATCAGAATTGGCGATCTCACGGGCCAGAGAGTTTGCATAGAGCCGGTTAAAGGTTTGCTCGGAACACTCATGGGGAAATTCCATCAGGTAAGGCAGGGCCATAACCGCA
>JAOHKZ010000003.1 GCA_028101545.1 Opitutales bacterium
CTTCACTAGCTATCGATGGTGGAGTAGTTAACATTAAAGTACCAATTGATTTCCGAGGACAAACTACAAACTTTTTAGCAGCAGTTGGGGGAATTGATGTTAAACCTGATGTTCCGGCTCGTGTTATTATTAACGAGCGTACTGGAACTATTGTCGCTACTCAAAGTGTTCGTATTTCTCCAGTTGCTGTAAGTAGTAGTAATGTCACAATTTTCTTGAACCCAACAACTGGGGTAAGTCAGCCATTACCATTCTCGCAAGGTGCTACTACTTTACTGGAAGGTGAGAATGCTGATTTAATAGAAGAAGTCGGTAGGTTTGAACCCCTAGATGAACTAGATCCTCCCGGTGCATCTACAGTGAATGAACTTGCCTCTGCATTAAATAAATTAGGACTTACAACCCGTGAAATGACTTCAATTTTGCAATCTATTAAAAATGCTGGTGCCCTCCAGGCTGAACTAATTATCAATTGATTTTATGGATACTGAAGGAACAAACACTCAATACATTGGAATGGATTCATCTATGTTAATGCAGATGGCTCATTCCAAGCATACTTCAAAAGACCAAAAAGTTGCTGCAGTTAGTGATCAATTTGAGTCAGTTTTAGTAAAGCAGTTTTTGAAAGAAGCACTCAAGCCAATGTTTAAAGGTGTTTTTAATGAAGATGGAGGTGCTCACCGCATGTATCGTCATTTTTTTACAGATGCAATTTCTGAAAGTATTGCTAGCGGAGGAGGTTTTGGGGTGTCTACAATTCTCCAGCAACAATTGTCTGATGTAAAAACACATCCGAATTTAGATAAAAATTCTAAATAGTTAAAATTTATGGTTCAGCTTTCACAATTACAAAAGCCACATACTTCTTTCACTTGGGAAGATCTATTATCTTTGCTTCGCGATGAACTCCAAGAGTATGGTGGTTTAGTTGGTTTACTTAATGCTCAGCAACAAAGCATTTTGAACCGAAATCCGCAAAGCCTTTTGGAGGTTAATCGTTCTGTGCAAAATCAAATAGAAGCTAGTAAAATTCTGCACAAAAGAAGAGAGGGGTTTGTTTCTTCACTTGCATCTAATTATGGACATCCAGAAGATGTTGCCTTATCTGAAATCTTAGAGCATTTTCCTAGTGTTACTCAACCCATGTTCCATAGTATAATAGAAGAAATTAATAACTTAATTACCCAGATTCGAAAAAGAATTGCTCAGAATGGTAGACTTCTTTCACGCTTAACAGATGTTACGGATCAATTATTGACTGTTTCCGACCCAGCTTCGCATTCTAAAACTTACAGTAAAACTGGAGATCTAAGTTCGCTTTCATTAAGCAAGCGAGCTTCCTTGAATGAATCAGCTTAAAATATTATATTTTAGTTTTTGCCGATGAGTCTACTTGGAGGTATAGTCAAAACTACAGAAGCACTTCGTTATCATTCGAAAAGTGCTGAGATTGCTGGGCAAAACCTTGCTCATGTAAATGATGAAAGCTATGCTAGGCAACGTGTACTTACGCGAGAAGGGGTTATGTATAACTCTGCCGAAGGTTTACTTACATCTGGACTTGAAGTTGGTGGATTAGATCATGCTAGGAATGATCTTATTGATGCTCGAGTTATCACTGAAACGGGCGAAACCTCTTCTCTTAGTGCTCAAAAAGAAATTTTAGAATTATTACAGGGTACATTGGGTGAAAAAATTACGCGCCAAGGAGTAAATGTTGGTTTAGATGATTTACATGAGAGTGACCTAGCACCGGGCAGTTTAACTCGTGCCATGAATGACTTTTTTAACGCTTTTCAAGAGTTGTCGGCATCGCCTCATGAGGAGACTATTAAACAGGAGTTATTACATAAGATTGAGACATTGACCAAGAGATTCAATGAGGCAGGTGAAAGTTTAGAAAATATTGAATCAGATCTATCGGAAACAATTCGCCGATCCGTTGAAGATGTTAACAGAATTTTATCCCAAATCCACCAAGTTAACACTCAGGTTCGCCGATTTGAATTACTTGATAAGGGAAAGGCTGTTTCTTATCGTGATCGTAGGCAAGCTTTACTTGAAGACCTTTCAACATACATTAATTTTAAGACAGAAGACGATATTTCAACAGCAACAGGCAAACCATCAGGCTTTGTAAATATTTTTGTAGATGGTGTGAATGGTGAAAAAGTAAACATTTTAGATTCTACTGGAGCAAAACCTATGACTAATGACTGGGGCCAGGAGTTCTCTTTGGCTTTACCATCTAATCCTGACGGTACAGCGGCAACAGTCAGGGCAAAAATCGATTCTAGCGGGCAACTTGGGCGATTTGAAGTTTTAGAAAGTGGATCTAAATACGATGATAGTAAAGGTCCCTTTATTGTTAGTTTATTACCACCTATTTCTCCTGTAACAGCTTTACAGGACAATGCTTTTGCTGCTCCAATAGAAGAAGCTAATCAGGGTTTGTTGCAAGCCGCTCCAGAGCTTATGGCTAATCAACCAGTTGATACAGGAAACGAACTTGCCAATACAACTGGAGGTGAGATCGGAACAAGTGTTACCTCTGATCCTGCACTTTCTTCTAGAATATTGGATGAAGTTTTTCATGAAGGAGGAGTTTATTATCAAGCATTGGCTAATACTCAAAAAGGAGATTTACTATCGGATGAGACTAAGTTTATGAAAATCTCCAACCCGCCCAATGGAGTTATTTCCGAGACAAAGAGAACTTTTTCGGATTTAGAATTCATTGGAAAGGGAGAGCAGGTTTACTATGAAGGTAAATTATATCAAGCCACCACTGATGTAGGACCTTACATTACAGAATCTGGCATATTGGAACCAGAAACTCAGGTTTTAGGCAGCTCTAGAAATTACCTATCTGGAGAGGTTTTTAACTTCAACGATGTTTTTTATCAGGCAATCAATGATGTAGGGAAGGGAGCAGACCTTTCTGCTTTATCCGCTTCTGCCGGCACCGTGAATTCTTCAGGAATAGTAACTCTCGGTGCTACACTACCCCTTAAGTCAGAACTTGCAAATGTACAGTGGCCCAATGGTAATGATGTTACAAAAGGCCAAATTATTTCCTTCAAGGATCCAGACAGTACATCAGATGGTGATTTTTATATCGCGCTCGACACTGTAAATGCTTCATCTCCTGAAATTCCATCCACTTCAACAAATTTTGCTCGTGTTGGTGTCTTTATTGATGACACAATTGAAAATGTTTCGAATTTACCACAAACACAAACACTACTAGTTAATAATGTTGAAGTTACAGATGTTCAAATTGCATTTGAAGATGGTAAAGTTTATTATGATGATGCATCTCAATCCCATTTTTTAGTCAAAGCGTCCCCAAAGCCAATTACTGGAGACGCCAATGTTAATTCCTTTAATCCAAATGATTCAAAATGGAGTAATCATTTTCATGTGTTTAAGCCCAATGCTAATTCTGGCTTAAATGTAAATTCAATCGCAAGGAAATCTTTTCCATCCGGTCTAAATGTGACCAATGGATCGTTGCAAGAAGTGAAAATAGGTGTTGCTGAAGCAATTATTGAAAATGGAGAGGTGAAAAGTTTTAATATTCTTCAAACCGGTAATGATCTACCATCTACAGATACGATTTTTGCAAATGGTGTTGAACTAGTTATTGATCGCGGTTCTATCCATGGTTACCAAACTGCCCGTCTTAATGATCTTGAAACATTTAGGAAAAGTTTGAACGGTCTCGTTTCAGAATTTGTCACACAAGTAAATACAATTTACAACCCAGAAGATGAACCAGGTGGGTATTTGTTTGGTTTTGAGGCTAATTTAACCAGACCAAAGTTGGGCCGGAATGTTATCATGGAAGAAGAGTTTGGTCTTTATGGTGTTGAGGGTAACGGAGAAATGAAAATGTACCCTAATGAAGTAAGCATGACTCTTGCGTATGCAGAGTCCGACACTTTCACCGTTACCAGCACAACTCCTGTTGTGCCTAAGGAACTAAAACAGCAGTTTGAAAACACGGGTTACATCATTCGAGATGATTCTGGAGCAGGTTTTGAGTTAGAAGACCCAAATTCCGGCTCTATTTATACTTTTTATGCGAGTGCAAGAAGAATGCAGAATGTCACCTTGGAGACTGACAGTAATTATCCAGGAGAAGATTTACTTTTAGGAACTGCAGATGATGGAAGGTCGATAATGTTAGCATACCAAAATGTTCCTTTTAGGTTAGAGCAAGGAGATAAAGAATTTTTACTAGGCGACAATTTTTCTTTTGATGCCGTCTTAGAAAACAGTTGGAATTTAGCATCATCTCTCATTGTTGATAAGAATCTTGATGTTGAAAGTATTAGAGCAAGTTTGGATGACGATCAGGGGGCTAATGAGTTGGCTCTGAAAATTAGTGAGTTGAGTAATGGTGAGTTTACAAAACAAATTGCATCGATAAATTCAGATTTAGGGAACACATTATCCGATATTGGAGATAACTTAGATCATCATACCACAATCGAAAACCTTTTGTTAGATCAAAGAAGAGCAGTTAGTTCTGTTTCGGTCGATGAGGAGGTTTCTGATTTAATGGTTTTCCAAAGGTCTTTCCAGGCGTCTTCACGAGTGCTTAATACGCTCGACAAAATGTTGGAATTAGTTGTAATGGGGTTAATTAAGTAATTATGGTTTCAAATTTCTAAAATGCGTTTACCAAATCTCAGCGTTAGTGATTCTATTATTAGAACGATACAGGAGTTAAACAATGATCGTTTTAAATTAGATCAACAAATCTCTAGCGGTCAAAAAATTGCCTTGCCCGAAGATGATGGCATGAGAATGGGGCGTGTCATTGAACTTGAAACGCACAAAGGCCAGATTACACAATATCAAAGGAATGCCTCATACGCCAAAGAGTTTTTGGATGCAGGTTATTTAAACTTAGACCATTTAAGAGATTTAAATCAACGTGCTCAAGAAATAGCAAGATCTGCTGGTTCTAGTTTAAACGGACCTGCAATGGAGACTTATGGCCATGAAATCGATCAACTGATTGAAGAGGCTTTAAATAGGGTCAATTCTACTCATCGAAAACAAGCTTTATTTGCTGGAACTAAGTTAAAACCGGAGTTCAACCACTCAGATATTCTCGTTGAGAAACGAGAAAAGAAGTCTTTTGCTTTCAATCAAGTAGGTACTATTGGTTCTGATGGCAAAAGAAGATTGGACGAGAATGAACAGATAATCCTTGCTGTTAATGGTAGGGAATATGTTTTTAAGGCTAAAGTTAATGGGTTGGATTTAGATGAAGCCAAACATAGGCTTAGAGATTTAATTAATAAAGATACTCAATATCTTTCAAATTCTCCCACATACGAAACTGATCAATATTCTGCATTTGTCAGAGGCGCTGTATCTGCATCAACATTTAGGAATGATAATGCAAAACTTTCTGCTGAAATTACATCCCAAGGTGATATTGTAGTTTTGGGTTCACCAAGTGAAAAATTCTCTGCTGCTTCAACATTTGTAACTAAGTGGGATCCTAACAACTATTTTCCTAATCAATTACAAGCAAAGTTAGATTCTGAAACTTCTTCCCGTTACCCTGGTTCCTCATATGATTCTTTATCTAAGGGTGAAAAACAACTCGTTCAAGATGCTGTTTACAATAGTGAATGGACTAGATCTCTCACTGTTACTTCAACTTCCATTGACAGCAATTCCAATCTTTCATTTGAAATTCCCAGTAATTGGAAAAGATTAACTATTTATAATCAGGGTGATGTCGTTGAAAGGGGTGGTAAACTTTGGGAGTCAATTGGTGCAGAAAATGTTAATCACGATCCAAGTGCTTCGGGAGTAGATTATTGGCGGGAAATTGGCTCTAGTTATAGTAAAGAAAGGGAGGACTGGGATCTTGAGGTAACAGGTAAATCCAACCGTCTTTATTTTACTTCCCCTGATGGGACACTATTTCCCGATAGGACTTCCGCAGTCAATTATTCTAGAAATATTTTAATTTCCACTAAAATTAAAGATTATCAACTTAGTTCCAACCCTGCACAAGCCCTAGCTACTGATTTAGAAAATGCGGTAAAACAAGTTTCTATACCAGTTAATCAATTTTCGGTTTCTGGTTCTGAAAATGAAGGTGCTGTATTTTTTGATCCAGAAACTCTTAAATATTCCCTTAATTCTGCTCCTAGCGATGGTTCAATAATTTCTGGCTCGTTTATTAAAGATAATGGTCAAGTATTCAGAGCTAATCAAAAAGTTTCTGCTAATGATGTTGTCTTGCACGAAGGCAGGTACTTCTTAGTCCAAAACCCTAATTCTGTTGACGCACAAACTTTACCCCATCTAGTTGAAAAATTGCCTCCATCAGGAGATGTAATTTCTTACAATGGTCCAATTGTTAAGTCCACTGATTCTTCAACACCTTCACTTAATTCAGGTCAATATTTTGAGGTTGTCAATGCAGACCCGACACTACCTTCGCAATTTTATTTAGCGAGTTCACAAATTTCTCTTTCCGCAGGTGATCTAACTGGTTTGAGTTCTGCGACACCAGTTGTTCCATCAGCTTTAAGTAAAGTGAGCTATGATCCTTCACTTTCTAATGTATCCATTAAGGCAGGTCAGCATCTTTTTGACTCTACCACTGGTAAGTATTTTTTAATCAAATCGAATTCGTCTTTCTCGCTTTCTGACACTACCAGTAATGTTTTCAATGGGGTAGAGAAGGTAGAAGTTATGGAAAGAACTGATGGGAATGTATTTTTGCTAGGATCGACTTTACCAGTCGAGGGCAAAGAAAAACTCTTCTACGAGGACCGTGAATTAATTGCTAGTGCAGGAGATTACATCGCATATCAACCCCCTGCAATTAACATTAATGATACTTTTGTTCTACCACCAGTTGAGCATTATGTTGCACTTCAAAATATCAACAAATATGCCTCATGGGTTGAAGGTAATCCCTCACTTTCTGGAGAGTTTGCCATGAAATCTGGTAAATTATACTTTGCGAACACAGCTATCATTGGGGCAGATAATACAGAAGCGAATTTTTCATTAAACTGGAGCGAAGCAACAACTTGGCAAGAAGGTTTTGCTGCCAAAACTGGTGATTCTGTTTTTAAAAATGGAATTTACTACACTTCCAACACGGATTTAACTCCAAGTGATAATTCAGAACTTAATTTCTCATCTAATTGGACAGCATCCAATTTTCCTGATTATAATATTTCAGAGGGAAGTTTTTACAGTAAAGTTGGAAGTTCTTTGACTTCACCTGGACCTACAGTAGCAAATCAGGGTGAAAATTGGAGTCCTAACTTAACCTACGATTTTGGACAAATCGTTTACCATGAAGGTGCTTATTTTCAATGCCAGGTGAATAGTTTTGATAACACTTCCGACGCACAGAGCATATCAGGAGTTCCTTCGATAATAACTCCTAATGACAAATTTATATATAACGAAACAAACCAAAAGGTAGCCAACGATAAATGGTTGCAAATAGATAAACCATTGGATCATGTTTTGAAATTTTCTGTTGATAATGCGGAAAAACCACTAGTTTCAATTCAACCCTCTGGAGTTTCTGGAAATGATGCAAGAGCTGAAGCAATTCTCGATTCCGATGGAGAAGTTGTTGGTTTAAAAGTTATTGATGCTGGTAGATATTTTTTCGGAGTTTCAAGTGCCGGTTTTGTACCTCCAGATTTCGAAAAGGCAAAAGTAATTCTTGCTAATGGTCAGGAAATGGAAGCTGATATTTTGTGGGAACAAAACCCTGTGGACCCAGGTGCTTATCGAGTCGCGGGATTCGATATTTCAGTTGGTGTGCCTTTGAGTTCTGTTAAGCAATCTGCTGTTACAGGAGACTCATACTCTTTTGCAACAGGGAACAAAACATTTTTAGACCATCGTGATAAAGATGGTAATGTCCTTAATGTAACTTACACTGGTAGTGAATCTAACTCTAGTTATTACATTGGTAGTGAAAGTAAAATTTCCGCGTTTTTACAAGCTGGAAATAATGGAACATCTGAACTAGGTGATGTAGTTAACGATTTGGTCAGTTTGCGAGATTCACTTCTTAATTCTACACCATCTCATTATTCTCAAGAAATTGAAGAGAATGAAAGGAAACTTTTGCTTCAGGAGGATAAACTTATTGATAAAATGGGCGAATTGTCTGCTCGAATGTCAAGAATGGAAACAGTAAAAGCGCACGATGAAGATTATTTCATGCAACTAGACCAGAGAATCTCTAGTGATGTCGACATTGATTTATCAGAGGCTATAATGAGACTTACTCAACTATCTACTGCCTATCAGGCTTCTTTACAAGTTGGTTCCCAACTACTGAACACTTCTCTACTTAACTACCTATAATACTTTTACTATTAGTATGAAATTAGAACTAGGTGGTGGAACTGAAAGCCAAAATATAAATCAGTCTGTCTCGAGAAATAAAGTTTCTCTACCTGATGGACTATTTGGTTTTGCTGAAATCAGATCAATGGAATTAGTTTTTGATCATGAAGAACTTCCATTTATGTGGTTGCGTGAAGATAAGCAAGACGGGTTAGCATTTGTTGTAATTGAACCTGGTGGGGTAATACCTAATTATTCTGTCGAAATTGCGGATGCTGATGTTCAATTACTAGGTATAACTGGACCGGAAGATACTATGATCTTGAATATTGTGACTCTTCCTCCTGACCAAAGCGGGAAAATTTCTTTAAACCTTGTTGGACCTATAATAGTGAACAGAAAAGATTTAGTTGGGAAACAATGTATCATTAATAATCATGAAGAATTTTCTGCTCGTCATATTTTAGATGTGAGTGGAGATACTCTCTAATTTTTATCTTAGATTAGAGAGGTATGCTTATTTTATCTAGAAAAGTCGATCAAGGAATAAGAATTGGGGATGAGATTGAAATATCAATTACTAAGATAGAAGGAGATTCTGTCAAAATTGGTATTTCGGCTCCTCGTTCTATTTCTATATTAAGGCGTGAAATTCTTGAAGAAATGCAGGATTCTAATATCGCGGCTGCTGTCTCATCTGTGCCTAGTAAGACTAGTTTAAAAAGCACTCTTGCTGCTGGTTCTGCAAAAAAACTAATTGCTCAAATAAGAGCTAAAAAAGCCGCGTCACAGAAAGGTGAATTACCCCAAAGCTAGCTGTTAATCTACCAATTAATTAAATTATGGCTATTTTCAAACCCTTTAGGGCAATTCGTCCGTTAAATAGTTATGTCTCACAAGTCGCATCAAAACCTTATGATGTTTTAGATTCAACTGAGGCAAAAGACGAAGCAGCTGGAAATAGTTTGTCTTTCCTTCATATCGTTAAACCAGAGATTGATCTTCCCCTAAATACAGACCCTTATTCGCAAGCTGTCTACGACAAAGGGAAAGAAAACTTTGATAAATTAAGATCAAACGGAGTTTTTGTACAAGATGAAGCGAAATCCTTTTATATTTATCGACTTACTATGGATGGTCGAAGCCAGACGGGGGTGGTAGGTTGCTGTTCTTTCGAGGAATATTACAATGGTATAATTAAAAAACATGAATTGACCCGTACAGTAAAAGAAGATGATAGGGTTAACCATGTAAAGAGTTTAAATGCTAATGCAGAACCTGTCTTTTTTTCATATCGTGGTAAGGAGTCCATTGATAATTTGGTATCTGAAAAGACTCTGTCAGAACCTATTTATAATTTTCATGCTGATGATGGAATACAGCATGAATTATGGTTAGTTTCTCAATCTGAAGATGTCAGTATTATAGAGGAAGCTTTCAAGAAAGTTCCTTATCTTTATGTAGCAGATGGGCATCATAGAACTGCTGCTGCTGCACGTATAGGTCAAAGGAGAAAAGAAGAAAATTCCAGTCATACTGGACTTGAAGAGTATAATTATTTCTTAGCTGTTTTATTTCCTGAACATCAACTAAAGATTTTTGATTATAATCGAGTTGTTAAGGATTTTAATGGTTTATCACCAGAAGATTTCCTGAAGAGATTGGATGATTCGTTCCTTGTAACAAAAATAGATAAAGCTGATTCTAGACCTCGTTCGATTCGTGAGTTCTGTCTTTACATGGAGAATGGTTGGTATCGGTTATTAGCAAAGGAGGGCTCGTGGGATAATAATGATCCTGTTTCAGATCTTGATGTTACAATTTTGTCTGAGCAAGTGCTTTCTCCATTGTTAAATATTACTGACTTAAGAAATGATAATCGTATCGATTTTGTTGGCGGTATTAGAGGACTTGTAGAACTTGAGAAAAGGGTTGATTCCGGAGAAATGAAGGCAGCTTTCGCACTGTACCCTGTGTCTATGGATCAGTTGCTTAATATCGCAGATGCGGGTGAAATTATGCCACCAAAGACTACATGGTTCGAACCGAAGTTGAGGAGTGGTTTATTTATTCACGACTTAGAATGAATTAGGTTCTCCCTTTGTATTCTTGAGAACACTCATCATTTCAGATTTGTGAAGTGAATAAAAATCTCTTAATTCTTAGCTCATCAACGGGTGGTGGGCATAATATGAGAGCTAATGCTTTAAAGCAATGGTGGGAAGATTACGGCGGAAACGCGATTGTCTCACAGCCATTAGAGACAACATCTAACTTGTATAAATTTGGTAGTAATTTCTACAATTTTATTCAAAGGTTTTATCCGGCGCTGCATTTATTTTATTTTCATTTTCTTGAAATTGCTAGTTTTCATCGGAATAAGAAAAATATCATCGGAGCAGGTCCATGGCTAAAAGAAATAAAAGATTTTAATCCCAAATTGGTCCTTAGTGTTCATGCGCATTTAAATCACGGCTATTTAGATTTGTTACGCGATGAATTGGGTGACTTTTTCAAGTTTGTTATTTATTGCGGAGAACTTGCTGATAGTAATGGTTTTAGTCGTCATTGGGTAAATCCAGGTGCGGATTACTTTTTGGGGCCGTTTGATGAAACTTGTAAAGCTGCTAGGTTAAGGAATATGCCCTTACATAAGACTCTAACAGTTGGACCTCTTTTACGAAAAGCGTTTTATCGAAAACCGGGCGAAGATTTTAAAAGTATAACTTTTAATAAATATAAGATTTTTTCTGATGTTCCTATTTTTTTATTGGGAACTGGTGCTAATGGTGTCAATAGGCACTTAGATATTTTAAATTCCCTAATAGATTATCATGAGAATTTTCAAGTTATTGCATTATGTGGGGCGAATTTAAAAATTTTTACGAAGATTCAGGAGATGAGTAAAAATCTTAAATTTAATGTTATTCCTTTAAAGACTATCGGAGATAAGGAGATGACTTTGTTTTTAAAAGAAGCAAAGTTTTTATTTGCTCGCCCAGGAGCAGGCACTACCACCGAAGCTTTAATTTGTGGAACACCTATGATTTTTGATATATCTCGAGGAATAATGCCTCAGGAATTTAATAATTTGAATTTTTGGAAATTGAATTCTTCTAAAATAATCTGTCTTAAGAAACCAAAAAATATTTTAAAATCTCTTAGTAAACCAATACCTAAAATTAAGATTAAAACGACTAGTTCTCCCAAAGTTCTTCTCGATCATTTAGAACTACTCTGTTCATAGATATGAAGGACTTAGGTAATCGAGTAATAGCTTATGCTGCTGCACTTTCAATTCAGGCATTAAGTGTTGAACTTCTTAAAAGAGAAAAAGTGACAAGAAGGTTAAAGGTCAGACTCTTGAATGATGGTTTAGTTGAAGTTGGTGGCCCAGGCTTATGTTTTAAGGAAACGAAATTGCTTAAGGCAGTTGCATCTGGCTTTGCTGTACCACAGCTTTTACCCTTGGTTTTAAATTTTAAAAATAGTCTAGAATCAATTTTTATCTTACTTCAAATAAGGAAGTTTTTCTCAAACAAGGAAGTTAATTTTGATAAAGTTTCTTTGGGATTAATTGCAGGTTTGGCGGGAACCGCAGCTTTTGCAAATCATAATCTTCATTACATTGAATTATTAAAGGAGCATAAAGATGAAGTAGTTTTATTTAATGTGGCAAATTCAGGTATTGAGATTTGGTTTTATTTTTCTTCGGACGATTTTTGGACAGTTGATTCAGGTGAATTTTCATTGAATCCTACATCTGTTTTTACTTTTAAAGATCTTTCTGTTGCACACGGTGCTATTATTGGTTGGTTTGATCATTTGGCGGGCCCAGCTATTGGAGATGTTCAAATTTCAGGCAACCTCCCTTTATTGGATAAGGTTGGATATATATCCAGGAAAGTTCAGCAACAAGTGCCCTCTATGTTATGAGTTTAAAACACGATAAGTCCGATAATTTATTTGCTAGAGCTATGAATGTCATCCCCGGTGGCATTTATGGGCATGTGGCACCAGTTGCTGGTCTTCCCATGCATTTACCAAAGTACATTCAGGAAGCATCAGGTTGTAGATTCATTGATGTTGATGGAAACGAGTGGATCGATTTTATGTGTGGATTTGGTGCTATTTTGCACGGATATTCAAACCCGGAGATCGACAATTTTGCTAATGTGCAACGCAACAAAGGATCTGTTTTTAATCAACCCAGTCCTGTAATGGTTGAATTGGCGGAATCATTGACAAGCAAAATTGATTTTGCCGATTGGGCTGTTTTTGCGAAGAACGGTTCCGATTTGACAACATGGGCAATTCGTGTTGCTAGAGAGTACACGCAAAGGCCATTTGTCGTGAAAGCAAAAGGTGCTTACCACGGGGTAGATGCTTGGTGTGATCCTGGTTTTGGAGGAAGGATCGATGATGATAGGTCTAAGATATTAGAGTTCCCCTGGAATGATTTGGATTATCTTAAATCGCTATTAAAAACTTATTCAAAACAAGTATCAGCAATTATTTTAACTCCTTATCATCATGCAGCATTTGCTCCATCCATCATGCCGGCAGAAGGTTTTTGGTCTGAGATTGAGAAGGAATGTCAGAAAAATGGTATTATTTTAATCCTTGATGATGTAAGGGTAGGAGGGAGGTTGAATGATGGTGGTTCGCACAGGTACTTCAATTTTACTCCAGATTTATCTATCTATTCAAAGGCTTTGGGAAATGGATACACAATTTCTGCATGTACGGGAAAAAAGTTTTTGATGAATGCTTCGAAAGAAGTTTTTTTGACTGGGAGTTGTTGGAATGATGCTGTAGCAATGTCAGCTGCTTTAAAGTCCCTTGAAATCTCCCATAGGGATCAAGTGGCCGAATCTATTAAAAATAAGGGTGAATATTTCTGCAAAGGCTTGTGTGCAAGAGCTAAGAAATATAATCTGCCTTTATTTATGACAGGACCATCTTCAATGCCTTACCCATGGTTTGAAGGCGATGAAAATTTATTCCGAATTCAAAAATTTTGTAAAATTGCTGCCGGTAAAGGGTTATATTTTCACCCACACCATAATTGGTTCATTTCGAATTCGCATAGCATAGTGGATCTTGACCTTGCACTAGATCTAGCCGACGAAGCTATGTGTGAACTAATACAAATTGAGAATTCTTAATTAAATTTTTCAGTAAAGAATCGCGATAGAAAATCATCCTCAGGATTGCATTCCAATATCGCATCTTCTAACTTCCAAATAAGGGTTTCAATTTCCTTTGAAAATCCTTTCAACTCTAGAGGCGTCGGCTCTTTCTCTGGAGAAATTATTGGCATTACTGAAAAAGCAAAATCACCCAATAATTTCGCCTTATCATGGTCCGCTAATGTTTCTCTTAAAAAATTTAGAAGAATTGCATTGTTCTCATTTTCTTGTTTGGGGAAAGTGTCCCAGATAGAGTCGCAGATTGTCGTTAATTGACAAAGTAATTGATTAAGTCCGAGCCCTCGAAGCGATTTCCGTTTATTTAAGAGAACTAATTCTTCTGAGTTAAATGGTTTTATAATTTGATTTAATACATTTTTTAATTCTTCAACTTGATCAGGATGAACAAGGGTTGCGCCTTCAAGTTTTGCCCCACGATCATTTAAGTTAATTATTGTTTTATTTTCTGAAATTTTACGGCAAAAAGCCGATGTTTCCTGCCAGTCGGATAAAAAAGGTGTTGTTACTGTATCACTAAAATTTCCTGGTATTTTATGATAATGAGAAGCAAAAATTTGAACATGAGCTCGATTAGTATTTTTTGCATACCTTTCTTGACCAGCACCTCCTCCAGATAAATCCATTCCCAATGTTAAAATTGCTGAAGGGTTTAAGAAATTTGCAACCATCAGAGCAGTCAGCCCCGCGTTATTAATCGCAATTACATCTGTTTTGGAAATACCTTTTTCGGTTAACCAATCTTCGGTAATAATCCGCCCAGATAAATAGCAACAATTTTTACCCCATTTTTTGGACCAGCTTTCATGTGATTGACTTGATAAAACAGCAATCCCGGGGGAGTAGCCTTCTTCGCTACATGATTCAAAAGTTTTTTGTGGATCAATACTTACCACAAAATCAGGATTTAAATTGGCACTTCTTAAAGCCGTTAAACTACTGTCGCTTGCCACAATTATTGGCTTTGGGATACCACTTTTCAAAAAGGGGAGAGTGACATCAAGAGAAGGGCCAGCGCCGACTACTACGGCTAAAGATCCTTGTGCAAGACCATTCCACTCAGTTGGTATTCGTTTTGTTAGATACCCTGCCAAATTAACGAATACTTGCCTTTGGCGAAGGTAACCAGTTTCAGAGCGAGTCCTTCTTGCTCGCATGGTGGAATCAATTTCAGAAATAGTGAGATCAAGTATTTTATTATATTCGCTTGTTGATTCATCAGAGATTGACTTTGATACCTTAACAGTTGGAGGCGAATCATAATCAAGAAGCATAAAGTTCTCTAATTTTTCTTTTATGACTGAAGCACTTTCTTTTCTGTCAATAAAAGTTAGTTCTTTAGGCAAAGGACTGATCGTTTCTTTTTTTGAAGAGAATAATAAAATTCCCATTGAGAATTCTTTTGATAATTCAGAAATTGTCAGTCGATCGATAGAACCTAATACAATTACAGATTTGGCTCCATCGGAAACTGATTCTGAGAGCCAATCATCAACCATAGAAGGATTGATTAAAGGTAATGCTAAAATATTCAGAATTGCTGAAATTCATTAAATTTAACTTGCATCTTTCGAATCGACTAAATCTCATAAAGATGTTTAATATGATTATTCTATGCTTAACGACAAATCAATTCTTGTAACTGGTGGTACCGGTTCTTTTGGGCAAAAATTTGTTAAGACCGTTTTAGAGAAATACCGTCCGCGGAGAGTTATTGTTTATTCTCGCGATGAATGGAAGCAGTCGGAGATGCAAAAAGATAAGGATTTCACCCAAGGTCAGGTCAGATTTTTTCTTGGGGATGTTCGAGATAAAGATAGGCTTTGTTTAGCAATGAGAGGGGTCGATTATGTTGTTCATGCCGCTGCATTAAAGCAAGTTCCAGCTGCCGAATATAATCCCCATGAATTTATTAAGACCAATGTGGATGGTGCCACAAATGTGGTAGAGGCATCTCTTCATGCCGGTGTCAAAAAAGTTGTAGCTTTAAGCACAGACAAAGCCGTTAACCCTGTGAATTTATACGGAGCAACAAAATTATGTTCAGACAAAGTCTTTGTTGCAGCAAATAGTTACACAGGAGATGCTGGTACTACCTTTTCTGTTGTTCGCTATGGAAATGTTGTGGGTAGCCGAGGTAGTGTCGCACCTCTCTTTGCGAATCAAAGAGAATCTGGTACCTTAACAATTACAAACCCAGAAATGACTCGTTTTTTAATTACACTTGAAGAGGGTGTTCAATTTGTTTTACAGAGTCTTGAGAACATGGTCGGTGGAGAACTTTTTGTCCCGAAAATCCCTGCTTGTTCAGTTGGAGATATTGCTAGCATAATTGGTCCAGATTGTCAGTGGAACACAATTGGCTTGAGACCGGGAGAGAAAATGCATGAAATTCTTATTCCAGAGGATGAGTCTAGGAATGTTTTAGAATTTGATAATCATTATCTTATTCAACCAATTCAATCTTTTTGGGGAAACAAGATTGGAATTTTGGGAGGAGTTTCTTGTTCTGATGGGTTTAAATTTGCTAGTAATTGTAATTGTGAAAATTTAAGTAGTGACGATTTAAGAAAATTACTAGTTGATTTTATCCCTCAATCTCAGCCTCATTAATTTTCGTTCCATCTACAGCGATGGATATTTTAAGTAAAATTTCTGATCTTAAGAATCCTCCTCTTATCGTTGCCGAATTGTCTGGTAATCATGGTGGTGATTTGAGTAAAGCTTTTCGCCTTGTTGAGTCTGCAATTGAATCGGGTGCAGATGCAATAAAGCTTCAAACTTATAAACCTGATACTATAACGGTAGAAGGAAGAGACGACCGGTTCCTCTTGAATTCCGGGTTATGGAAAGGCCGTTATTTATACGACTTGTATAAAGAAGCCATGACTCCCTGGGAATGGCATAAGCCCCTTGCTGATAGGGCCGAAGAATTAGGATCTTTTTTATTTAGTTCTCCATTTGACGAATCTGCCGTTCAATTTTTGGAATCTACATTAGACCCCATTATCCATAAAATTGCATCTTTTGAGTTAAATCATTTTCCTCTATTGGAAAAAATTGGTGAGACAAAGAAAGTGGTCTTTGCCAGCGTGGGAGTATCTAACATTGAAGAAATTGATCAAGCCCTTGAGACTTTGAAAGCATCTGGGTGTCCACAAGTTGTTCTTTTGCATTGTGTAAGTGAGTATCCGGCCGATGCACGAGATTTTAATTTAGCGTCTATGATCGAATTGAAAAAACGATTTGGAGATTTTGTTGGTCTGTCTGATCATTCGCCTGGTCATACTATTGCTGTTGCATCTACTGCTCTTGGTGCACGGGTAATTGAGAAACATTTTACTTTGGATCGGAATGATAATTCAATCGACGGGGCTTTTTCGATGCTCCCTAATGAATTTAAGAATTTAGTTGATGAAGTTAAAACAGCACATATCGCGATGGGGGATTCTCAATTTTATCATTTAAAAAAAGAATTAAAGGGTGCTAATTTTAAACGTTCGATTCTTGTTTCATCATCCATAAAAAAAGGCGAAATACTTTCATGTCATAATATAAGAGTTGCACGACCTGGGGATGGGTTATGTCCGAGTTTATGGAGGCATGCTCTTGGTTGTGTAGCTAAGAAAGATATGGAGGTGGGGTATCCAATATCCCTAAACGATTTTACTGAATAAAATGCTTTTAGGGACCTAATTTTTACCTTACCTATGGTATAGAAAGCAATTTCGTGCTATATTGTATAGTGTCCCAATTAAAAATTGATGAAATCGAAATACCTAATTTTAAGGGTACAACTGATGAAAAGTTAAGAAAAGCTTGCTGTTGGGTTTCTGAATTTTTCCCGGGTCGTACCCTAACTCTAGAGCAAATCGGGAAAGTAATGGGTGTGTCGAGAGAAAGAGTTCGGCAGATTGAGGCCCAGGCATTACGGAAACTTAGGCATCCATCACGGGTTAATATTCTGAAAGAGCATAGTTTCAATAGCTAGATTAGCTATTAAGGAAAGTTTATCTTTCCTTTGCGTGAAGAGAGCCTATAGTGGAGATTGTTGATTTATTCCATCGCAATTTATGAACAATAGAGATGCATTTCTATTGCTCAACGGGTTGTCTAAAATAGGCCCCATCTCCGCAAAAAATTTATTAGAATTTTTTAATTTTGATCCTGTCGCTATTTTCAAAGCAAATAGATCCGATTTATTAAAAATTAAAGGTGTTGGAGAAAAGATTTGTGATTCATTAAAGGAATCACAAAATGAAAAATGGCTTCTTGGAGAAAAAAAGCAGATTGAAAAAAGAAATGCTAGTTTTTTAATTCAATCGGAACTCCCTGACATGCTTTTGGAGATTTATGATCCCCCAATTGGCCTTTATGTGGCTGGGCAAATTCCCAATCGTCCATTTGTGGCAATTGTTGGAACGCGAAATCCTACAATGTATGGACAGAAGCAAGCCCGTATCATGGCTCAAAAACTTACACAAGCTGGATTTTGTATAGTCAGCGGTATGGCTAGGGGAATTGATTCTGCTGCACATGAAGGTGCCCTTGAGGTTGGTGGTCCAACTATTGCATTTTTAGGTAGCGGGCTTGATATTGTCTATCCTCCCGAAAATATTAATTTATACAAACGCATTATGGAGAATGGTGCGGTTATTTCAGAGTTCCCTTTTGGAAGAAGAGCAGATCGCCGAACTTTTCCAATGCGCAATAGGCTTGTTTCTGGTGTTTCTCAGGCAGTTTTAGTAGTAGAATCGGCCGCTTCAGGGGGTAGCTTAATTACGGCCCAGTTTGCTGCAGATCAAGGACGTACAGTTTTTGCCGTTCCCGGGCGTATTGATCAACCAAGTTCCGTTGGCTGCCATAAAATTATTCGGGAAGGAGCAACATTGGTTTGTTCGGCCAACGATATTATTGACGACCTAAGGCCATATATGAAACAAGATCAGTATTTACTGAATTTTACCGATCAAACAGAAGGCGGGGGGGTAGATTCTGACAATATAGGTGAACTCAGTGACAGTGAGAATTTAGTAATCAATGAACTGAAGGAAGGAGAACAACTGACACTTGATGAATTGTGTAAAAGAACATCTCTTGGCATGCCTGATACAATGTCCGCTTTAACTCTCTTGGAGTTGAGTCGTCGAGTGAAGAAGTATCCAAGCGGAAGATATGAATTAATTTAATGATGAAATAAAATTTTTATTTTAGATTTACTGTAAGTTTACCGCTTGATTTTAAATCTAATAATCGATGGGGTAGGGAATACTAAATTTTAAAATTATCATGTTAAATTCTTTAGTCTCCATTGTGTCCTCGAACTGGCCTTTGTTAGTTCTGCTATTGAGTGTGGCTTGGGTTATTTTCGGAATAACCAAATTAAAACTTCATCCGTTTATTACCCTGATGATTGCGTCTGTAATGGTTGGCTTACTTTCCTGTCCGTTACCTGAAGTTACAGCCGAAAATAAAGGGCTCTTTCATAGTCGAGTAGACTTGCCTCAATCTGCTCAGCTTGATTATGTATTGGCGGTTAAGTGGTCTCTTCTTGGATTTGGAAATACCGCTGGTGGTATTGGGCTTATTATCGCACTTGCTGCAATTGTTGGAACATGCATGATGAAGAGTGGTGCTGCGGATCGGATTGTCCGTTTTTTGCTGTCTGTATTTGGCCTTAAACGGGCGGGCTTTGTCCTTTTAATAAGTGGCTTTCTTTTGTCAATTCCTGTCTTTTTCGACACAGTTTTCTTCTTGTTGATCCCTTTGGCTCGAGCAATGGCAGTTCGAACTGGTGGTAAATATCTATTTTTTGTGATGGCAATGGCTGGAGCCGGTGCCATTACACACTCTATGGTAATTCCCACTCCAGGACCTTTGATGATTGCGGATGGGCTTGGTCTCGAGATGGGGTATGCTTTAATCGGAGGATTAGTTGCCAGTATTTTGCCTGCTTGCTTAGTTTTTTTTATGGCTAAGTGGTTTGATAATAAATTTGATTTCCCTATGAGGGAAGTTGCCGGTTCCACCAAGAAGAGTTTAGAGACTATAGTAAAGAAACCTGACGAAGAACTTCCATCCATTTTTTTATCTTTTTTGCCTATTGTTTTACCAGTTGTTCTTATCGCGTCGGTATCCTTCGTTGGGGTTTTGCATTCACAGGGAGTAAACCTAGGCTTTATTAGCCCAAATTCTAGTAATTTATGTTTCTCAATATTGTCATTTTTGGGGGAGCCTAACATTGCTATGTCTTTGGCCGCAGCTTCCTCTATATATATTCTGATACAGCAGTCACTTAAGGATAGGTTAAGGGAACAAATGACTGTAACAAGTTTCTTATCCAAGTATTTGGAAGAACCACTAGTAACCGCGGGTACGATTATTTTAATTACCGGAGCAGGTGGTGCTTTTGGTGGTATGATAAGATTAAGTGGTGTAGGGCAATCAATTGAAAATCTTTCATATAATTTTAATATTTCTTATGTTTTACTAGCTTGGATAGTAACTGCAATTATTCGAATTGCTCAGGGTTCCGCTACAGTAGCTATGATCACGGGAGTTGGTTTGATGTCAGCAGTATTGGGGAACGGTAGTGAGCTACCTTACCATTCATTATATATATTTTTAGCTATTGGCTTTGGTTCTATCACCATGTCATGGATGAATGATAGCGGTTTCTGGGTAGTTCAGAGATTGAGTGGCTTTACCGAAAAAGAAACCTTGAAAACATGGTCTGTTTTACTTACTGCAATTTCTCTTCTTGGTTTAATTATTTGTTTGATCGGCTCGAGCTTAATTCCATTAAAATAATGATTTATTAGCAGAAACTGAGCGCAAGGTTTTGAGTTTAATTTAAATTCTTTTGATTGCGTTTAAAGATTCGCGAGATAAATTGTATTTTGTTTAGGGGAGTCCTTTGGCGTTGGACTGAGAGGCTTGCTCGACCCGCAAGCGACCCTTAGAACCTGATGCGAACCCACACGCCGTAGGGAAAACTTGACACTTTGTGTTTAGCAATCTCTGGCAAAAAATTAAGTTTAAAAGCCATGATAAAAAAAGTACAAACTAATACAGATCCTGAACATAGTTCTTTTGCTCATTCAAAAAAAGTTTATCTTGAAGGAGAAAACGCAGGTGTATTTGTCCCAATGAGAGAGATTTCTCAATCGCCAAGTAATTTGCCTGAAGGAGGAACAGCAGAAAATAGTCCTATCCGTGTATACGATACCTCTGGTGCATGGGGCGACCCTGATTTTCATAAAGATTCGACCCTAGGGTTGCCAGCTCTGCGTTCTGATTGGATAAAAAATCGGGAAGATACTGAAAACATAAAGGGTAGAACCAGTAAACCCATTGATAATGGCTATTTGTCAGGAAAGCATGCAGATCGCTCCGATGAGAAAAGTAAAGAACTTCCCGATTTTGATCTTTCTAACAGAATTATTCTTTGTGCAAAGCCAGGTAAAACCGTTACGCAATTAGAATATGCACGTAAGGGAATTGTAACACCAGAAATGGAGTTTATTGCAATTCGTGAAAATATGAAACTTCAGTCGCTTGCAGAGAATCTTAAAACTTCTCCCGAAGCTGTCAGGAATTCTTTAAATCATCAACATGATGGGGAATCTTTTGGGGCATCTATTCCCTCTGAAATAACTCCTGAATTTGTTCGAAGTGAAGTTGCACGTGGGCGTGCGATTATTCCGGCCAATATAAACCACCCGGAACTGGAACCCATGGCTATCGGTCGAAATTTCCTTGTTAAAATTAACGCTAATATTGGAAATTCAGCAGTCGCATCTTCGATCGAGGAAGAAGTTGAAAAAATGCGTTGGGCAACCAAATGGGGAGCCGATACATTAATGGATTTATCCACAGGGAAAAATATACATCGGACGAGGGAATGGATTATTCGTAATTGCCCAGTTCCAGTTGGTACAGTTCCTATTTATCAAGCACTTGAAAAAGTAAGGGGTAAACCAGAAGATTTAACTTGGGATATTTTTAAGGACACTCTTATCGAACAAGCAGAGCAAGGTGTGGATTATTTTACAATTCATGCAGGAGTTCTTTTACGTTATGTACCCATGACCAGTAAAAGAATGACTGGTATTGTAAGCCGAGGAGGGTCTATTATGGCAAAATGGTGCCTTGCCCATCACAAAGAAAATTTTCTCTACGAGAAATGGGATGAAATTTGTGAAATTATGGCTGCTTACGATGTGTCTTTTTCTATTGGAGACGGACTTCGTCCTGGGTCGATTGCAGACGCTAACGATGAGGCTCAATTTGCTGAATTAAAGACTCAGGGAGAGCTAACCACAAGAGCTTGGCAATATGGCGTCCAGGTCATGAATGAAGGTCCAGGTCATGTTCCTATGCACATGATTAAGGAAAATATGGACAAACAATTGGATTGGTGCCATGAAGCTCCTTTTTATACCCTAGGCCCATTAACAACTGATGTTGCTCCCGGGTACGATCATATTACCAGTGGAATTGGAGCAGCTATGATTGGTTGGTATGGTTGTGCAATGCTTTGTTATGTTACTCCGAAGGAACACCTCGGTTTGCCGGATCGTGAAGATGTCAGGGAAGGAGTTATTACTTACAAGCTTGCGGCCCATGCAGCTGACTTGGCCAAGGGGCACCCTGCCGCCCAATTTAGGGATAACGCATTATCAAAGGCACGTTTTGAATTTCGGTGGGAAGATCAGTTTAATTTATCTCTAGATCCAGAAAAAGCACGAGAATTTCATGATCAAACCTTGCCACAAGATAATGCAAAGACTGCGCATTTTTGTTCTATGTGCGGACCTCATTTCTGCTCTATGAAAATCAGTGAAGATGTCCGACAATATGCTAGGGAACAGGGGCTAGAAAATGCTGAGTCCGCGATTGAGCATGGGCTCGCAGAAAAATCGAAAGAATTTCTAGATTCAGGGGCTGAAATTTATACTAGTGCTGAAAAAAAATGAAGGTTTTTGTTAATGATGACATCAAGGAAATACCACTCGGGTCATCTTTGCATTGGCTGTTAAACGATATTGGGATGAAAGATTTCTCTGGTTGGGCAATCGCTTTGAATGAAGAAGTTGTACCTTATGCAGAAATTAAACAAAAAACCTTAGGTGATGGTGATCGCTTAATTCTTGTTCAAGCAACGCAGGGCGGATGAGTGATATACCTAGTATAATTCTCATCTCCCCTCCTTCTGCAAAGAACGGTGAAATTGAAATGTTAGATGAATTTTTTGACGCTGGATTGCAAAGGTTTCATCTAAGAAAACCAAATTTTTCAACTGATGAACTTAGTAAGTATTTAGAACAAGTTTCCCCGAAAAACTTATCCAAAATTGTGATACATCGTGCACCTCAATTGTTGGAGCAATTTCCTCTTGCTGGTTATCACTACACCTCTACAGAAAACACTCTTAGTATCAAAGGCAGTGTAAGCCGTTCTATGCATAAGCTTAGTGAATTAAAAAATTTTAATGAAAACTTAGACTATGTTTTCTTTGGTCCTGTTTATCATTCGATATCCAAGAAAGGTTACAGTCCTAAGATTTCTTTGAGTGAAATTTTTTCTTTTTTTAGATCTGGTAGATTAGAAAAATTAAATAAAAAACCAAAAGTTTTTGCTCTTGGTGGTATTCGTAAGAAGAAAATGAAAAGATTATCTGAAGTTGGCTTTGATGGCGTCGCTCTTCTGGGGTCGATTTGGGGAAGTCGTGATCCATTAAGAGCCATAAAGGAATTTTTGAAAATGGACTTAAAATTCATGTTAAATGGAAGATGTGAGTGAAATGAAAGCTTTTCCACCCTTGTTATGCCTTACGAATGATAACCCAAAAATTACTCATGATGAACAGGTTCGAATTCTTATTGACGAAGGAGCCAAGTTTATTCAAATCCGATCAAAAGAAACACCAGCATACGATTTATTGGAACAGGTTAACATAGCTTCTTCATATGCATTTGAAAATGAAGTTATTTTAATCATTAATGATCATTTAGAATTAGCTAGTAGGGGTAAGGTTTCAGGGGTTCATTTAGGTGAAGAGGACCATTCAGTTTCAAGAGCAAGATCTGTGTTGGGGGAGCAAGCTATTATTGGCTCGACAGTCCACAATTTTGATGACGCAAAAACTGTTAAAAAACTTGGTCTTAGCAACTATGTTGGTCTTGGTCCCTACAGTAGATCAAAGACAAAATTAGATTTGAATTCTTTTTTAAATCCTGAAGAGATTACTGAAATAGTAAGTTTCCTGTATCCTACTCCTGTTTTTTTAATTGGAGGTATTGATTTGGATAAATGTGGTTTGATCTCAGAGTTTAATCTTGCTGGATTAGCTGTTTGTTCAAGTTTGTCATCTGCCGAACATTATGGGATTCATGTAAAGAAATTTATTAACAAAATATCCGAGGTCACTTGTGTATCCGTATGAATGATTATTTTAAGCAGTTAGAAATAGCTGGAGAAAAATTCAATTCCAGGTTGTTTGTGGGAACTGGAAAGTTTGAATCTGGTGAAATTTTAAAAAAATCCGTAAAGAAAAGCGGTTCTCAAATGGTTACAGTCGCAATGAAGCGGGCAAACCCAAAAGGTGCGGAAGATTCGATTTTAGATTTCCTGGATCCCAAGATTGTAAAGATTTTGCCAAATACTTCGGGTGTTCGGGATGCTAAGGAAGCAGTTTTTGTTGCAAAAATGGCGAGAGAAGCACTGGGCACTAACTGGTTGAAGTTGGAGATCCATCCTGATCCTAAATACTTAATGCCGGATCCAATAGAAACGCTTGAGGCTACATTAGAATTGGCGAAAGATGGTTTTGTGGTTCTACCTTATTGTCACGCAGATCCTGTATTATGCAAAAAACTGGAAGATGCAGGAGCTGCTGCCGTCATGCCACTTGGGTCTCCTATTGGAAGTAATCAAGGATTAGAAAGTCGTGAGTTTTTGCGTATTATTATCGAACAGGCTTCCGTGCCGGTCGTTGTTGATGCGGGTATAGGGACACCATCGCAAGCAGCGGAGGCAATGGAAATGGGAGCAAGTGCAGTCCTTGTTAATACCGCAATTGCAGTATCCGCCGACCCTATTGCGATGGGAGAAGCTTTTGGTAAGGCAGTTGAGGCTGGAAGCATGGCACGCATTGCTGGTTTGGGTGCAGTTCGAAGCAATGCTCATGCAACTTCTCCATTAACTAGTTTTCTTTCTTAGGGATTCACATGGTTTCTTTTAAGCAGAAGTTTGAATCGACTAATTGGAGTACTATTTCTGAGAAAATTCTTACTGCCGAGCATAGAAATATTGAGTTAGCTCTGTCTCGATCAGGTTCCGGTGGATTAGATGACTTTGTGGCTTTGCTTTCACCGTTAGCAGGTAAAGAATATTTAGAGGAGATGGCTCAACTTGCTCACAGGTTAACTATTCAGAGGTTTGGAAAAGTAATCCGTTTGTTTGCTCCTATGTATCTATCAAATGAATGTAACAATATTTGTGATTATTGTGGATTTAGTATGGGGAATCAAATACCTAGAAAAACTTTGTCACTTGCTGAGATTCTTAGGGAGTCCAGTGCCTTGAAAAAAAATAATTTTGAGCATGTTTTATTGGTAACTGGAGAGTCTTCGACAAAGGTTGGCGTTGATTACCTTCTCGAAGCGATCAAAACCCTTAATGATTGTTTTGCTAATGTATCGATGGAGGTTCAGCCTTTATCAGAACATGATTATTGTAAATTAATTAATGCTGGATTACATGCTGTCCTAGTTTATCAAGAAACATATGACAAAGTAAGTTATTCCAAGCATCATAAGAAAGGGAAAAAAACAAATTTTGATTGGCGTCTTGATACTCCAGATAGGTTGGGGCGGTCTGGGATCAATAAAATTGGGCTAGGCTGTCTTTATGGATTAACAGAGGATTGGCGCACTGATTCTTATTTTGCGGCAATGCATCTTGATTATTTAGAAAAACGATATTGGAAAACATCATATTCTATGTCTTTTCCGAGAATTCGTCCTTACGAAGGAGAGATTGATCCGATTGTTGATTTAAAAGACCGAGATTTAGTTCAATTACTATGTGCGTTTCGAATCTTTAATCATGAACTGGAATTAAGTTTATCTACTCGGGAGTGCCCTGAATTAAGGGAACAACTTTTGCCCCTTGGAATTACGACTATGAGTGCTGGTTCCAAGACGAACCCTGGAGGGTATTCTGTGACAGAAGATTCACTTGAGCAATTTACAATCTCGGATGAGAGAAATCCCAAGGAAATTTCCCGGATGCTTAGTGAAAAGGGATATGAACCTGTCTGGAAAGACTGGGATTCTTCCTATCATGGCAAAAAGGATAACCTTACTGGTGTTAGTTTTTCGACCAATAAAAAAGTTTTGAAAAGCAATAGTATCTCTTCGGTGTGTTGAAATTTAATTAGATAGTTTTAGACATGCTTTCGATTGAGGAAATAAATCAATACCAGAGACATTTGTCACTCCCTTCCTTTGGGAGTGTCGCACAGGAAAAACTCAAATGTGCATCGGTTCTGGTTATTGGTGCAGGTGGGTTAGGGTGTCCAGCACTTCAATATTTAAGTGCAGCAGGAGTCGGTAAGATTGGTATTGTAGACAATGATGTGGTTGAATCCTCAAATTTACAAAGACAGATTCTTTTTAGCCGAGATGATGTTGGGAAATTTAAGGCTGAAGTCGCAGCTTTAAAATTAAGCAGGATGAATCCATTTATAAAAATACAGGCTCATGTGGTTCGATTTACCGTGGAAAATGCGGAATCCTTGCTGGATGGCTATGATATTATTTTAGATGGAACAGATAATTTTTCTTCGAGATATTTAATTAATGATGCCAGTATTCTTTTTGATAAGATTTTGATTTATGGAGCAATTTATCAATTTGAAGGACAACTCAGTGTTTTTAATTACAAAGATGGTCCAACTTATCGTTGTTTATTTCCTAACCCTCCCAGCTCAGCAGCATTGCCCAATTGTTCAGAAGTCGGAGTTCTAGGTGTACTTCCTGGAATAATTGGAAATTTCCAAGCATTAGAGGCTATAAAAGTAATTACTCAGATTGCTGAGCCTTTATCTGGTAAAGTATTATTATATGATGCTTTAACTCAAAAATCTCAATTGCTCACACTTAAACCCCAAAAGAGAAGTCGAGAAATTACTGAACTTAAGGAAAATCCTGTAAATTGTTCAACAAACTTAGATAATGAAATGATTACCGAAATTATGCCTCAAGATTTTTTTAAAATGATTAAAGAAAATAAAGAGATATTGGTTGTGGATGTTCGGGAAGATTGGGAGCGTGGGATATCTAAGATTTCTCCTTCTGTCCATATCCCTCTGGGAGAATTTACCTCAATCGAAGGTCCCCCTTTACCAATAGAATCTAAAGATTCGAATATTTTGATTTATTGTAAAGCTGGAGTGCGAAGTAGAATGGCTTGTGAATCATTGGAAAACAAAGGTTTTCAAAACTTATTTAATCTCTCAGGTGGTATTTTGAATTGGGAAGAACAAGGACTTCCTCTCAATTAGTGCCCAATTTATTAGTCATAGGTGGATCGGATAGCTCGGGGGGCGCTGGTGTATCTGCTGATATTCAAACAATTCATGATCTTGGGGGTAGTTGCTTAATATGCATTACTGCGATTACCGCACAAGGCTCAAAGGGAATTTTCCAGTCTCATTCGACCCCATTATCGATTCTTCAGGCTCAGCTCGAATCTACTCTTGAGCAATCTATTGATGGAATTAAAATTGGAATGCTTCCGAATGCAGAATCGGTTGATATCGTGGCAGCTTTTTTAAAAAGAGTTTCCATCCCTCTTGTAATCATTGACCCTGTCCTTAAGTCTTCATCTGGTGAAACCTTATGTTCTGAGGACTGTGTTTCTTCTTTCAAAGAAAACTTATTTCCTTTGGCGACTTTAGTTACACCTAATCTTTACGAAGCTAATTTCTTAACAGGAGAAAGTTGTTGTAAACATGAAGAAGTTCTCATGCTGGCTGAAAAATTTCTAACATTTGGTTCCGATGCGGTGCTTATAAAAGGCGGGCATATAGAAAGTAATTATTGTAAAGATTCTCTAATGTTTCAGGACGGTACTGTAAAATCTTTTGTACATGATCGTATTCTTAATGGAACTAGTGTGAGGGGAACAGGCTGTCGATTGGCGAGCGCAATTGGATATTATTTTGCGTGCAATAAAAACCTCCCTCTTTCAATTGAGAAAGCAATTGATTACATTACAGAATACATAGCCAAGAAGGCTGTGTATTAAACCATTTGAATTATCTTCCGAGTGCTTTGCGAATAAGGTCTTCGGTAGATGCATTTTTGCCAATCTCATCCGAAGCCTTACGTATCGCTTGGTCGGCGTCGGTTGCTTTATACCCAAGTGTCAGTAGTGCAGAAACTGCATCATGATATGCACCAAAACCAACATCATTCCCAGTTTGTTCATCCCCAAGATGCTCTGGAGTGGAGGCACGCGGTGAAGGGGAGGGGGGAGTAATTCCTTTTGGTAAAACTTTATCTTTGAGTTCAACCACAATTCGCTCGGCTGTTTTCTTTCCTAGTCCCTGGGCTTTTGAGAGCATGGCAATATCGCCATTCGCAATTGAATTTTTTAACATAGGTAAAGATAGAGAACCGAGTAAATTTAGAGCAATCTTTGGCCCAATCCCCGAGACTTTATCCACGATCATTCGGAAAAAATCACGAGATTCCCGATCGATGAATCCATAAAGTGTCTGTGAGTCTTCTCGGTAGGTTGCTTGGGTATATAGTTTAATTTCTTTTCCTAAGGAAGGTAGCTTTTCAGATGTTGTGAGTGGTATATTCACTTCGTAACCAATTCCACCAATCTGAATTACTGCCATATTGAGTTGGCATTCGATTAAATCACCTTCTATAAAAGCAATCATTCAATTATGCGGTTAAACCGAGAACATCCTGCATGGAGTAAAGGTTTGCTGGTTGATTTCTAACCCATTTTGCAGCTTTGAGTGCTCCTGCTGCAAAAATTACACGATCTGTTGCTCTATGCGTTAGCTCTATTCTTTCTCCAGTACCTGCAAACATAACTGTATGTTCTCCGACTACATCCCCGCCCCTTAGTGCATGCGATCCGATCTCACTTGTTTTTCTTTCACCGGGCATTCCTTCACGTCCGTGAATAATGTCAGTCTCGCTCGCGCTTCTTGATTCCTTTAATATTTCAAGCAGGCGATCCGCTGTACCACTAGGAGCGTCTTTTTTCAAACGATGGTGCATCTCTATTACCTCAGGATCAAAACCTGAATTTAAATCCAATACCTTTGCCGCTTGTTGGGTAAGAAAAAATAATAAATTAACCCCTGTGGAGAAATTTCCTGCCCATACGATGGGAATGGAACTGGTAAGTTGCTCGATGGCTCGACGTTCATCTTTTTCATGTCCCGTCGTTCCAATAACCAGAGGTTTGTTATATTGCTTTGCCAATTCAGCAAGAGAGCGAGTTGCATCACGGAGAGAAAAATCAATCACAACATCACAGTGCTCAATCCCATCCTCTGCATTATCACCTATATCGACCGGGAAACTTATTTCGCAATCATGTTCGTTTGCAATCGATTGAATAGCTTTACCCATTCTTCCCTTTGCTCCACTTAGTAAAATTTTTAAACTCATAAAATTCAAATGTTTAATTTTTTAGCCATCTCCTGCAAAAATTTTAGGTTTTGTTCAGATGGAGGAGTAAGAGGAAGCCTTACTTCCGCAGACTGAATCATTTCTTTGCAATGAAGAAGTGTTTTAATGGGAACTGGGTTTGGTTCAATAAATATATCTGAAAAGAACTGAAAGTTTTCAAGATGTATCTTTTGTGCTTCTGTAAAGTTTCCATCGATGGCTAACTTGACTAAGTTAGATACGGTTTCGGGTATAATATTTGAGGCAACACTAATAACGCCTTTTGCTCCACATGCTATAAATGGGAGAGTCAGACCATCATCTCCAGATAAAATGATGAAGTCTTGATCAACAGCACAGGCAGTTTCAGATACTTTTGCCGACCTTCCACCTGCTTCCTTTAGAGCACAAATATTAGGATATTTTTCGTATAATCTAGCCACAGTAGAGGTAGAGATTTCGATCCCACATCGAGATGGGATTGAATAAAGGACAATTGGTTTTTCTGTGCATTCAGCAAGTTTACTGAAATGAGCAAAAAGACCATCCTGACTGGGTTTGTTGTAATATGGTGCAACTAAAAGAAATGCATCGGCCCCAATGGCATCAGCTTTTTGGGTTAATTCAAGAGCTTCCTGAGTCGAGTTTGCTCCGGTTCCGGCAATTACCGGAATTTTTTTATCCACAATCTCAATAGTAGATTTAATTACTTGAAGGTGTTCATCCTCAGATAGAGTAGGGGACTCTCCAGTTGTGCCGCAAGGGACAACTCCAGATATTCCCGAAGATAACTGTGCGTTAACTAGGCATTCTAGATCGGTATATGATACCGACCCATCTTTCATAGGTGTGATTAAAGCAGTGTGTGCTCCTTGAAGTAGTTTCTTGTCCATTTGAAATAAATATGCGAGAAAGGATAATTCCCTCTTTTACACATGTTCTTTTTCAAGGGGAATTTTTCAGTGGTCAACTTTTTAATGGTGGAAACTCAAAGGATTCGTAATTTTTGTATCATAGCGCATGTCGATCATGGCAAGACAACCTTGTCTGATCGATTGCTTGAAAGTACCCAAACAGTTCAAGCGCGGGAAATGAAGGATCAATTACTCGATTCAATGGATTTGGAGAGAGAACGGGGCATAACCATAAAATGTCACCCCGTTTCGATGAATTATCGATACAAGGACGGAGTGGAATATCTTTTTAATTTAATTGATACTCCAGGCCATGTAGATTTTTCCTACGAAGTTTCGCGTAGTTTAGCAGCATGTGAGGGAGCACTTTTATTAGTCGATGCTTCACAGGGCGTGGAAGCTCAGACTTTAGCGAATGCACAACTTGCAGATGCACAAGGTCTTACCATTATTCCCGTTATTAATAAAGTGGACTTGCCAAGTGCAGATGTGGAACGGGTCTCCAAGCAAATTGAAGACATGCTGGCGATTCCTGCTGAAGAAGTTATCTTAGCTAGTGGAAAGTCGGGAATTGGAGTAGAAGAAATTCTAGAGGCAGTTGTAGAACGTTTGCCGCAACCCCGTTGGGCTGAATTTCCTAAAGCCAGAGCTTTGGTTTTTGATAACCAGTTTGATTCCTTCAAGGGAGTTATTTGTTATGTGAGGGTATTTTCAGGAACATTTACTAAAAATGCTAATCTTTTGTTAATGAGCGATGAGCGAAAAACCCCAATTAAAGAGCTTGGTAAGTTTTGCCCACAACCTGTTCCGATGAAGAATTTAAATGTTGGGGAAGTCGGATATGTGGTAACGGGTATTAGGGATGTGGCTGAGATTAAGATTGGTGATACATTAACACTTGCCGATTCACCAGCTGATGAGATGCTTCCTGGTTACAAAGAAGTTCGCCCTATGGTATTTAGTGGACTTTATCCACTTGATACATCTGATTATGAAAAGTTAAAGAAAAGTGTGGGTAAACTTCGCTTAAATGATGCTGCATTTACTTTTCAATCAGAAACCTCAGTAGCTCTTGGCTTTGGATTTCGATGTGGTTTTCTTGGATTATTGCATATGGAAATCATCCAAGAGCGCTTGCGTCGTGAATATGATATTGATTTAATTTCCACTTATCCGAGCGTTGTATATAAAGTGCACTTAACTGTTGGAGGGGTTGTGGAGGTGGATAACCCATTGGATTTACCTGATACGACAGAGGTACTTAAAATTGAAGAGCCCACCATTATTGCTCGAATTCATGCTCCCAATCATTGTATTGGTGATTTGCTTGCCTTGGTAACTGAGAAGCGGGGTTCGTGTAGTGACACTGAAACAATTGATGAAACTAGAGTCATGATGACTTGTCATCTGCCCTTGAATGAAATCCTTGTCGATTTTAATGATCGGCTGAAAAGTGTAACACATGGTTATGGTTCTATGGACTACGATATGGCAGATTATGTCGAATCTTCTCTTGTGCGAATGGAAATATTAGTAAATGCAGAACCGGTTGATGCTTTTTCGACCATTGTCCATAAAGATAAAGCAGAAAGTAGGGGTAGGGTTCTCTGCTCAAAATTGAAGGATATTCTTCCTCGTCAGTTATTTAAAATTGCATTACAAGCCGCAGTTGGAGGTAAAGTTATTGCTCGTGAAACCATTAGTGCAATGCGTAAAGATGTAACTGCAAAGTGTTACGGGGGGGATATTTCCCGTAAGAGAAAACTATTAGAGAAGCAAAAAGAAGGAAAAAAACGAATGAAGCAAATTGGTAATGTTAATATTCCTCAGGAAGCTTTTGTTCAAATTCTAAAGAGCTCGACTTAAATATCTATGAAAGAACAAAAAAAAGCGAAGCGTTCACAGAAAAAGGGTGCCAAAGAAATTTTAAGGTTGGGCGAGAAAGCTTTGGCTTACCGAAAAGACTTACTTAGTTCAGACCAAGTCGGGAAACTCGAATTTTCCATTAATGAACTCAGGAATGCTCTGAAGCAAAAATTAGTTCTTATTGATGAACTGGAGGAAAAAGCAGAAAGGTTAGATCAAGAATTAAAAGAATCTGGAGGATTATATTACCATAAGAAAGGCTGGGTGGAAAATATTGAAATGCTAATGGTTGCGGCCATTGTTGTAATCGGAATTAGAAGTTTTTTCTTACAACCCTTTATCATTCCAACAAATTCGATGTATCCTTCTTTCTATGGGATGCAGCCAAATTTATACAAAGATTCAGAGGATGTTCCCAATTTTGTGGAAAGAGGAGTTGATAAAATACTTTTAGGAGCTTCACATTATCGTTTAAAATTAGAAAGTACTGGTAGTCTTTATCTAGTTCTTCAAAACGGCGGCAGTTTCAGACCAGCCCAAGCTACCTTTCCGGATGGTCGGTTTTTTATTATTCCCAATAGGGTAAAAGAGTATGTTTTTGAAGTAGCTGGAAAAGAGCATATTCTACAAGTTCCGGCTGAATTCGATTTTGATACTTTAATAGCCCAAAAGTTTGCAGGAATTGAAAATTTGAGAGATTTGCCACTTATTGTATCTCAGGATCAGGGCTTTACGGGAAATCGTCTCAAACTTTCTGATACAATTTATAAAACGGGTGATATCGCAATTGCTTTTGATATATTACTTGGAGATGCATTATTTGTAGATCGGATGACATACAATTTTGTAAAACCAAAAGCTGGTGACCCGGCAGTCTTTCGGACTGCCTCCATTGATAAATTTAATCGAGAACTTGGTACGCCAGTTCGAAGTTTTATTGGTGAAGATAAATACTATATCAAAAGATTGGTTGGTGAACCTGGTGATCGTTTGCAAATGATTGTTCCTGATTCTATTTTTACTAATGGAACAGATGTCCGCAAAGGTACCCCAGGAGTCTTGCATCGTAATAATCATCCAATTACAGGAAAAACTGCCTTTGATGAAAACAGAAAAAGGACAGAAATGTTAGCAACGGATCCGAATGCTGAAAACCCGTTGAAATATCCTGGTTACAGAGCGGAAGGTCTGCTTACCAATCGAGAAATTCTGAATGTTCCACAAAAAGAAGATCCTGGAAATCCCACTGGACTAAATGCTTATTTTGCAATGGGAGATAATTCTACTGACAGTTTAGATGGGCGTGCGTGGGGTTTTGTTCCAGAGAATGAAATTATAGGCCGAGCTTTTGTTGTGTATTATCCATTCACAAAAAGATGGGGTTTCTCAAATTAAGTATTCATAGCCAACAGTTTATATCATATTTGCTCATATTAATTATTCGCACAATATGTATTATGTCTAATTAATGTTTTATGACACCTTCTCTTACTTCTTTACCCCAATGGCTGGAAAATCGTTCGAGTGGTGTACTTCTTCATGCGACTTCGTTGCCCGGAAAGTTTGGAATTGGTAACCTTGGTCTAACTGCACGACGTTTTGTTGATTTTCTCGTAAAATCAGGTTTTGGATTTTGGCAAACATGCCCACTTGGTCCTACAGGATATGGCGATTCACCTTATCAAGTGTTCTCGTCATCAGCAGGTAATCCATATTTAATCGATTGGGATCAACTCATAGAACTTGAGGTTATCAATGAAGATGAACTTTCACCTCTTATTTGCGACCCTAATAATGATATTGATTATGGTAATTTGTATAAAAATTTCACCATTATTGCTGAAAAAGCTTACTTGAATTTTGAGAAAATTAAAAAATCCATTGAATCCCGATTAGGTTCTTTTTCTGATTTTAAAGAAGCAAATAAGGCATGGTTAAATCCATATTGTTGCTATCAAGTATTTAAAAAGGATGAAGGTAATAAACCTTGGTGGGAATGGGATGAAGCAATACGCCTCTATAATCCTGTGCTACTTACCCATTTTACAGAAAATCAGTTGAGAACTTTTGATACTCATGCTTTTCTTCAATTTATTTTTTTTAATCAATGGAGCGATCTTAGATCCTATGCGAATTCAAAAGGAATTAAAATTATAGGAGACCTTCCTATTTATGTCGCTCCGGATTCAGCCGATGTTTGGGAGAGACCTAATCTTTTTCAATTAGATCAGCGGTTATGTAGTTTTTCTCATGTCGCGGGAGTTCCTCCCGATTATTTTAACAAGGACGGACAATTTTGGGGTAATCCATTGTATGATTGGGAGGCACATAAAGAAGAGAAATATGATTGGTGGATGACAAGGTTGGATTCGCAACTTCGACTTTTTGATGTGGTAAGGATAGATCATTTTCGTGGATTTCATGACTATTGGAGCATTCCCGTTTCCAAGAATGATGTAAAACAGGATGCGAAACTTGGCCAATGGCAATCAGGGCCAGGTTTGGATTTTTGGAAATTTGCTAAAAATCGCTTTCCCTCCCTCCCCTTCCTTGCTGAAGATTTAGGTCTGATTACTGATGGAGTGCGAAGATTGCGATGCTCTGCTGGCTTGCCTGGTATGGCGGTTCTTCAATTTGCTTTTGATGGAGATCCTGAAAACTTATATCTTCCTCACAACTTGAAGCCCGACTTGGTTCTCTATACTGGAACTCATGATAATGATACAACCTGTGGTTGGTATAATTCTGCATCGGAAGAAGTTCGTGGTAATTTTAGAACTTACTTTAATATTCCGGGTGAATTTCCTTCGTGGGATATGCTTAGGATTGCCTATCGAACTACATCTCAACTGGTTATTGTTCCCATGCAGGATTTATTAAGTTTGGGGTCTGAAGCTCGTTTAAATGAGCCTGGTTATCCATTCGGTAATTGGACATGGCGAATGACTTCCTGGCAATTGGACAAGGTCTCTAATGACTGTTCTGATTATATTAAGACTCAGGCTGAGATTTGTGGACGATTACCAATTGATAAACAACTAGTTCTTGAATAATATTAAACTTATTCTAATCGAGTGACATTTATCTCTTGAAAAAACTTTTTCCATATTTTCTTCTATTGCGACCATACTGGTTTCCTTTCGTTATCGCTTTGATTTGCGGTTCATTATACGGCATATCAAGTGGATTTGGTCTGCCTTACATGATTGACCAAGTTTTTCCCAAGATTTTCCCAGGCCCAAACACTCAATCAAACTTGGGTCCGTGGGAATTATTAAAATATGTGATTTGGTTTCCTTTTGTTTTTTTAATTCGTGGTGTTAGTGGATACTTTAATACTTATTTTATCAATTATTGTGGAATTCGAGTTTTGGAGGAAATTAGATCGCAGGTGTTTGCTAAATTGCAACGTCTGCCAGTCGCTTTTTTTCATCGAAACCAAGAAGGTGATTTAGTTAGCCGAGTCATATCGGATACGAGTCAATTACAGGTTGCCATTTTGCAGGTTAGTAATGATTTGATCAAGCAACCCATAACATTTGTTGGAGCAATCACCGCTCTTGTGGTAATGGCAGTTGAGAGAGAGGGAATGGCTTTTGTACTTTTATGCTTAGCCGTAATTCCTATTTGTGTATTCCCGATTCGAAAAATTGGGGAATTATTAATGAATAAAGCATTAAATATGCAAGAGAAAGCGGGTGGATTAACCTCAGTACTAAGTGAAAATTTGAGTGCTTACAAAGAGGTTCGAGCCTACAATCTCGAAGATAGAGAAATAAGTCGTTTTTCTGATATTTCTGAAAAATTTGTAACCGCAAGAATGAAGGTGATCAAGTATTCGCATATGCTTACCCCTATTATTGAAATTATAACTGCGGTAGGAATAACTGCGGCTATTTTTCAGGCCGCTCGTCAATCCATACAGCTCGATGCTGTAGTGCCTGTAATTGTAGCCTTATACATGTCCTATGAACCGGTCAAGAAGTTGGGTGGCATTCATAACTCCGTCAAGCAGGCACTTGCTTCTTTAACTCGATTAGAGGGAGTAATAGAGGAAGAGGAATCTATCGCTAACCCTACAAATGTAGTTGAATTAAATAATGTACAGGGCGAATTAGAATTTAAGGAAGTGTCATTTACTTATGCGAACCGTGATTCTAAAGAAAATAAAATACCAGCTTTAGTTGATATTAATCTTAAAATTAAGGCTGGTGAAGTAGTTGCTTTGGTTGGTCCGAGTGGTGCGGGGAAAACTACACTGGCAGGATTGTTGCCTCGTTTTCATGATCCCGTAAAAGGTGCGGTCTTACTAGATGGTGTTGATTTGCGAAATCTCCAATTGCACGACTTGAGGGACAGTATTGCTCTTGTTCCACAAAAACCATTTATTTTCGACCTTAATGTGGAAGAGAATATTTCTCTAGGAAGATCAAATTATACCCGATCATCAGTTGCTGAAGTTTGTCAGTCGGCTTATGCCGATAATTTCATTGAAGAATTTGAGAATGATTACAAAGAGCGATTGGGAGAAAAGGGAAGTCGATTGTCTGGCGGTCAACTTCAACGATTGGCTTTGGCCCGAGCCTTTTACAAAAATTCACCTCTACTTATTCTTGATGAAGCAACTTCAGCGTTAGATGCAGAAAATGAAGAAAAGATTCATGAAGCGATGGAAAATCTTATTAAAGGAAAAACAACTTTGCTTATTGCCCACCGTTTCAGTTCCTTAAGGTTGGCCAACCGTATATTGGTAATGGACAAGGGAAGAATAGTCGCAGACGGTCCCCACAATCAGATATATAATGAATGTGATCTTTATCGGAATCTCTATGATCAACAAAACGAGGGCCTTTCATAAAGTTATTTTTCTATTTGAAAAAAAGATTTTTTAATTCCAGTCCGTCGCTTGGTGGTCCTTCAGGAAAGGAGTTTGTTGGCTTTAATCTAAGTGGAATAACTGAGCGAATAAAAACTAAAGCATTAGTGCAAAACCAACTAACAAGTAAAACTTCGATCCAAATGGGGTGATGATTTCCAAATATTTGCCAGCCAACTATAAATGTCATAAAAAATGACGAAAAAAGACCTCCGGATATAACAATAAAAAGTGAAGCTTTATTTAAGCTCTCTTTGTCATAACCTGAAAAACCTTCGTTTCCATTTATCAAATTAAATTCCCATAAGATATTTCCTATTTTACCATTCCACTTACTTCCACTTTGACCAATTCGTATGAAGACTTCCTGTTTGGTGAAAAGTAAAGCTGGTATTATGTGGCCAACCTCGTGGACAAAGGTGGCAAAAGGTCGAAGCAATATTAGTCCAACCCAAGCAGCCAGAACCCAAGGTAAGCCCTGAATACTTAAATAATCGATACTGTTTCCTAATGATATCATATTTTAATGCGATTGAACTTGCTCGTACATTTTCATTTTATAAGTTATTTAATATTGATCGATAAAGAATGTTTCGTTTTCTTATGCAAGCCTTCTCGGGCAAAAAGCCCCATGTTCGTGTCCCTCATACAAAAGGATTACCGTTGACTGACGAGAATAAATTTGGAGAAGATGCTGAGTCTAGTCAATGGATTGGTGTAGATTTAGATGGAACCTTAGCTGTTGCAGAACCATGGCAAGGTTTTGAACATATTGGTAAACCAGTACCTAATATGATGAAGCGTTTGAAGATATGGCTCGATATGGGGTATCGAGTGAAAATTGTTACCGCTCGTGCTCAGAATCCAGAAATGGCAATCCCTCCTATCAAAAAATGGCTAAGTAAGCATGGTTTGCCTGAGCTTGAGATTACTAATGCAAAAGATATGGATATGATCGAACTTTGGGATGATCGTTGTGTTCAAGTTATACCTAACACTGGTAATCCTATTGGACCTGCATCCGATCCCTATCGCACCTAGATTTTAGTTATGTGGTGTCTTTTGCAACATAGTTGCAGTTATCGTAAGTCATTATTTAAAAAAATTGGTCTAGATTTGACCAAATAGAATATTAAAATTACTTATTATAGAATATTTCAAATTCGTTATTAACTTCTTTTCGATGATTTAATTTTTCAATTCTTATAATTTCGAGATATAAAATTGGCTTTATGAAAATATTTATTCTATTACAAACCTTTACCCAATATCCTTAAGGGGGAATAGAGTAATTGAGATGAATTGGTGGGGTAAGCTAATTGGAACAGGAGTGGGTATGTTTGGAGGACCAATAGGTGCGATTGCCGGTGCTGCAATCGGTCACCTTTATGACGATGACGACATCACACCGCAGAACGAACAAAAAGCACGTATTCTTTACCTTGCTTATTTTTTTTCCTGTGCTGCAAAAATTGCAAAAGCAGATGGGCATATTTCTGAAGGAGAGATTCGAACGGTGGAGTCACTTATCCAAAGATTTGGTCTTGATGAAAAAAGGTCAGAGTTTGCTAAAAATGTTTTTCGAAAAGCAAAGACAAGCCGTCGTTCAATAGATGAAGATTTTAAGGAAGTAGGCCGCCTCATCGGATATGAAGCAACTGTTGGTCAGTCTTTTCTCGGAGGGCTTTTTGAGATTGTTTGGTCAAATGGAAAGAATCTGAATGAATTGCAGGTTCGTTATTTACTCCGTTGTGAAGAGCGCCTTAGACTTAAGCCTGGCATTGTGCAGACTTGGATTCGCGGAGGGTATGCCCCACCCTGCTACAATAGTTCTAATAATGAAATCTCCTTGGAGGAAGCTTACCAAATATTAGATTCAACTCCCCAAAGCACAGACTCAGAAATTAAGTCGAGATATAGAAAAAAAGCTGCAAATTTTCATCCAGATAAGCTTAGTAGCAAAAATTTACCTAAAGAGTTTACTTCATTTGCGAATGATCAATTGGCTAAAATTAATCATGCCCATGAGTTGATTTGTAAAAACCGTGGAATTTAATCTACGATCAATCCATCATTCATAGAAATAAACCTATCGCATCTTCTAGCGAGTTGATTGTTATGAGTTACCAGTAATACTGCTAAATTTTGTTCTCTCGATAAACGTTGCAGTAGATCAAACACAATTTCTGAATTTGCCGTATCTAAGTTACCAGTTGGTTCATCTGCCAAAATCAGAGAGGGTGAATTAATTAATGCTCTAGCGATAGCGACCCGTTGTTGTTCGCCTCCCGACAATTTATTGGCAAAGCGATCAAGCTTTTCACTAAGTCCTAACTGATTCAGTATCTGATCAGCACGCTCTAGTGCATCTTCTGAATCTTCACCTTTTTTTATAGCCGGCAGAGCTACATTTTCTCTTGCAGATAATTCTTTAATGAGAAAATGAAATTGAAAAATAAATCCAATTTTTTCATTTCTTAGCTGGGTTTTTTGAATTTCGTTTAATTTAGATATCGAATTATTATTTATAATAATTTCCCCACTATCGGGTTGGTCGAGGAGACCAAGCAGATACATTAGTGTACTTTTCCCACATCCTGAAGGGCCTATTATAGAGGTAATTTCTCCTTGATTTGCATTAAATGAAACTCCTCGAAGAGCATGAACTTTTTCTTCACCCTCTAAAAAAGAATGAGTCAGATTACGAACTTGAAGTAGGGGAACATTCATTAAATTGTTTCCCTAATGATTTTAGCCGGTTCAACTTTAGAAGCCCTGCGTGCTGGGATCCAGCTGGCAATACTAACAAATATTGTGGCAATTAAAATTGCCCAAATGTAATGAGATATATCCCAGTTAACCACAAAACTATCGGTTGTAAAAATACCCCTTATCTCTAAAGGAATTTGCGAGACTAAATATGTACCTATTACACCAAATAAAACTCCGCCTACGATCCCTGCGATAAGAACAATCATTCCTTGCCAAAGAAAAATTGCTGAGATGTCTTTAGGTTCAAAACCAATAGATCGTAATATTGCCACATCACGAGTTTTTTCTATTACCATGATGGCAAATACATTGAACATACCTAAGCCAGATAATAATAGAATAGTTGAAACTGTAATGGCCGAGGAAATACGTAAGGCCTTGAAAACATCGAGCCAAACTTTTTCTCTTTCTTGCCAACTAACAGTTCTGTGTCCTAAGGTTTGTTGAATTTGAGAAGCAACACTCCTAGCATTATCTGGGTTGAACATGCTCAATTGAAATACAGAACCGCCAAATCTTTTCCCTTCAATTGATCGGGCTGTGGCTAGAGATATGTAGATTCTTTTTTTATCAATTTCACTAACTCCTGTCTCGAAGATTCCAGAAACTCGCAATTGGAAATTTCCCTTTTTACCAACGATGTTGACCCTATCATTCACATGTAAATTTAATCTCTCAGCAACCCGGTTTCCAATAAATATACCCATTTCATCGCTTAAGAAATTCTCAATGGAACCATGCATCAATTGATTTTCGATCTCGGATGCAATCATATGGTCATTAATTCTTATTCCATGTGCCTGAACCGAGTAGTTTCTAGATTTTGTTTGAAGTGCTGCATTACATTCAAATACTTCGGAGATTCCATTAATTGATGGGAATTCGGAAAGAGCGTTTCGGATTTTCCCTGGATAGTCTACTCCATCGATATATTCAGCATCTTCTCGACTTTTAAATTGAAATTTAAATTGCCCGTCCTTTGAAATTTTATTTACAGTTCCCTTCATATCCTGAAACCGGTCAGATATTCTTATCGCTCCGTTTGTACCTAAAATAGTTCGTATGAAATAAGTTTGAAAACCTGAAGTTTGTGCCTGAGTGACAATAAAAAAAGAAATTCCAAAAATAATTCCAATGAGACTCATTGTCATTGCCCGTTTGCGAGAAAATACATACCGCAAGGCAAGTTGAAATGTAATGTTCACTGAGAAAACCTATTCGTATTTTATTTAAGGTAGACTGGTTGTACAGTCTGACCATCTCTAAGGAGATGAGGCGTTTCAACAATAATAATTTCTCCCTCTTTTAATCCGTCAAGAACTTCTACCGTTTGAAAATTTTTGGCACCAATTTTGATATTTTTAATAATGGCTTTGTTATTTTCTAATATAAAGACAGAATTTCCTATGACAGCTTTCGCTGGAATGATTAAGCTGTTTTTCTTTTGGCTTTTGATAATTTCCACGCTACCCGATGCTCCAGTTGGAAGTAGTCTTGTTGTATTATTCATTTTTAGATAAATAAACCTTCTGCCAGATTGCGGATTTACACTACTCGATAAACGGGATACATTTGCCTCAATTACCTCATCACCAAGTGAGAAAAGACTAACTGCAGCTGGTAACCCTTCTTTTAAACCAAAGAAATCTTCTTCATTTAAGGACGCTTGAATTACTCGTTCATTAGATATGATTGTACCAATCAGTTGCCCAATTGAAACTAAATTACCTGGAGATACATATGATTCAATCAACTGACCTTTTAATGGACTGCGAATCGTCATTTTATCGATTTGGGATATAAGGTTTTCAATATTTGTATTAAGATCAAATAATTTTTCATCATTATCGATTTTTTCCCGTTCAACTTGTGTCTTCAGTCGATTTACATGATTTCTCTTTCTGTTAAGGTCAGCTATCGAAATGTGTTCTCCTTCTGAGAATTTGGATAGTGCGTTAAGTTCTTCCTGTTCAATCTCTAATTCTAAGGCGTGAATCGATCCTTTTTTAATTTTTTTGATAAAATGATCCTTAGTTGTTAACGCTTGTTTCAAAGTTCTGTTAAGGTCCGTAATGTCAAGTTGAGCAATAATTTGATTTTTCTCGACAAAGATTGTTTTCGCTAATGGTAACTTAGCTACCGTAGATACAATTCCCGGCAGGCTAGATTTTAGCTGGTGGGTTTGCTCTGCTAAAATATGAACATTGCCGGTTACAGAATCTTGGATTTCACCTTTTGTCACCATCCTACAGCGAACTTCTTGTCCAGAATTCCAAAAAAGCAAATAAAGGGCTAAGAATATTATTAATACTAGAGTAACAAAAACACTTTTCAAATTAGTAGTTTTCATAAGTCTAAGAATTGGGAAATTTTATAGTCATTTCATATTCCAACTTTAATTGGAGGTATGTAAATACAGATTTAAATAATCCTAGTTCAGCTTCTGTTAGAATTAACCTTGATGAAAGAAGATCATTAATTGTTATTTGGTTTTCGTTAAACTCAATCTGGCTTTTCTCGAAACGGTTTTTGGCAGTAGAGGCAAGTTTCCTGGATAATTTAATTTGATTAGCTAAATTATTTAACTGTGATTGAAGATTTTTAATTTTTAATCTTAATTCCCTAATACTGCTTTCAAGTTTAATTTCAAAGGTTCTTTTATGTGACAAAGCGAGAGACTTTTCAGCTTTGCTTCTTGAAGAGTCCCATAAATTCCAATTAGCCTCAATCCCTGCTAGCAAATTATTTCTTCTTACCGAATCAGGGTTATCTGGTAAATCTATTTGGTCTTGGTAAATTCCTGCAATCAAATTTAATTTTGGTTTTAGGGAAGCTTCAGCAATTTTAATTTGTTCCTTTTCTATTTGAATTAAATTTTTCAATTTTTCAACTTCTTCGGATGAATGAGAAGTGATCAACTGAGGTAAGTTTTTTCCAAATTCATGGTTCCTACATAGTTGGATGAAGTTATCGGGAATTGAAAGATCAACGGCTTTGTAATATCCAGTTTCAAATTGAAAATAAGATTTCTCTAATTGTAAAATTCGCTCAGTTTCTGCAATTAGAATAGAATGTTCCAATTTTCTTATTGTCGCCTCGCTTACTTCTAACTCCGTTCCTAAGCCTAATTCTTTTTTTTCGATTAATTTTGCTTCATTTTCTTCAGAAAACTTCAATGTTTCTTTTTCAAGTAGAAGTTTATAATTAAGATACAGTAGTTGCATGAAATCTGATTTCATTCGAATTATTAAATTCGATTTAACAGAATCTGACTTTTGAACCGCTAATTCTCTAGATAATTCAGCAATTTTACTTTTCGCTCCCAAAGCCCCCCAATGATATAAAGGTTTCTTTGCTGATATTGAAGCAATTGTACGATAGCTCTGTGAGTAACCTTGCCCTGGACGATCTTCATGAATCGAATGACTCCCAATATTTAAACGAGCTGTAAATCCTTTTGCTGAGTTGGCAATTGTTTTCCTTGATTCAGCTTCATTAAGAAGCTCCTTAGACTCCTTAATCATTGGAGCATTAAGATCAAGCTTTTGCTCTATTTCTTTTAAGGCAGGAAAAAAGAATGCTATTTTTTCTTGTTGAAGAGAATCTACATTTTTATTTTGCGAAAAAGCTAATGAAATGCTCCACAAAAAAAATGTGAGAAGATAAATTATTGAGTAATTAGAATTCAAAAAACCAAGTATGATCAAAAATCTTCCATATCTCAACCAGAATGAAAGAATTTAATACTAAGCTATTTTTAGTCAGAAGTATTGGTAAGATAAAGAGATTGAAGTGCACTTCCAATCCATTGTTCTTGTTGAGAGGATGATTCCTCCCTAACTCGAGCAACTTGGTCTTCGCTTACCTCGGAGGAATCGTTACCCCAAGCTTGCCTAACATAAGTTGATACATTCGCTATTTCTCGATCATTTATTGGAACAGCAGCCATGTTGACTGCTGCCGAAGTACCATATTTTTCTCCATTAACTAAAATCTCACCTTTGAGGCCTTTTAAAATGACTTTGATTATTAAATCAGGGTCAGCAGAAACCCATTCTGAACCCGCTAATGGAGGATATTGGGTAGCAATACCTAAGCCGTTAGCTTGATGACAAGATGCACAACGAACGGCAAATATTTTTTTCCCTGAATCGACCTTTCTTTCTAATCTCAGAATTTCCTTTTCTTCATCAGTTAACTCGACAACTTCTTTAGGTGGGTGAACTTGAAAACCATTAGTTGAATGTGCCAACTGTATGGAGCAAACAAAAATCAAGCAACCAAACATAAAAACGAAAACAAGGGGAGCAATGAGAAAACCCTTGGTGGGGGGATGCTTTTCACGATTCAGTTCAGAATGAACCTCAACCATATCATCATCATTCATAACCTTAATATCATCTAAGCTTTTATTTGTCTTATTGCTCATTTGTCAGAATTTAGTTCTGCCGCAGTCCACATTTGCATCTGCCCCCGATCTTTGACGGAGTCCCTTACAATAGCAACTTCCTCTGGACTGATAGCGGACCCTGAGTTACCCCAGTCATTTCTAATGTAAGTGAGGACATCAGCAATTTGCTGATCAGTCAGTGAACCTGGTGGTACTCCTGGAGGTATCATAACACCATTATATTTCACTCCACTAACTTCGATTTCACCCATTAAGCCGTGCATGCTAATTTTTATAATTCTTTCCTTGTCTCCGAGCACCCAATCAGAATCTACTAGTGGAGGGAATACACCAGGTTGACCTAAACCAGTGGGTTGATGGCAGGATACACACCCTCCCCCACCTGGGCCGACTTTTGTATAAATTTCTTTTCCGGATGAAATTTGGTCAGATAACCAAGAAGGTAATTTAGTTGAGGTCGTTGGGATTGTAACAAGTTCGGATGTAACCGGTTCCTCCTCCTCCACGAAACTCATCTCAGGTAATTCATAATCTTGGCGAAGTTCTTGAAGGTACGCCACGATACGATTTGCTTTAATTCCTGGTTTTACGAATCTTGTTGTATTATCTTCTGAAATAATTTGTAAAGCCCCTGATACATTAGAATCCTTGATGTCATAAAGAAAAGGATTCGGAGGGCAAATCGATTTTTCAATTAAGGATTGTGGTTCGAAAAGGTGTTGATGCAACCATTCATCTGAATATTCTCTCAGTCCTATATTAGCTAAATCAGGACCTACCCTAGTATTTCCAATATTTACTTCATTCTGCAAAATATAATCTCTTGCAACCGAAGGTCTTTTTCCCCACCCTCTCTCCACATCAAAACCAGCTTCGACTAAGCGAACTTGTTGAGTATGGCATGTGGCGCAACCAAGGGATAAATATTCTTCAGCACCTTGTTGGGCAGCACCAGAAAACGCAATAGGGTACAAATCAGAATCTTCAGGTATACTTCCATCCTCGTTTAAAACAGATGAAGTAGGAGATAAATCTCCAAATTGTTTTCGGGCACCAACTACAAAGGCAAACCAAGCAACTGCGAGTGTGGAAAAAATTCCAAATGAGAATTTAAAAATATTATTCATACTGTAGAAGCCTTGGATGCAAACTTTTTACTTCTTCCCGTATCTTCAAAGGGGTTAGGGACAAGAACCTTCCAAATATTAATTACAAACACCAATTGTGAAAACCCCAGTATGATAAATGAAATTTCGGTGATTAAGAAATAGGGTTGAATCGAAGCAATGACAGAGTTAGCCCAATCAAGATCAGGTTGTTGAGCCAAAACACCGTGAGTTAAACCGCCAATCAAGTAAGCTAATAATAGCATCATGACCCCCAAAGCTGAAGTCCAAAAGTGAAATGTTTTTGCTGCTATTGTAATCTCTTTACCAGTGATTTTAGGTAGCATGTAGTAAACAGCACCAAAAACGATCATGCTGAAAAAGCCGTAAACTCTTTGATTAAAATGGAATTCATTTATGATAGAGAATTGAGTCAACTTGGCTACAGCGGGTAGCGAAAATATCACACCAATATAACTAGAAATTGTGTAAGATAGAGTTCCAAATATAACAAATCTTAATGGTAAGCTGTTCCAGACTTTATCAATGTCTTTAAAAGCAGTTGCATGAAAGTTAGTTGAGGCAACTGCAATGGGGAAAATCATTGCGATACTCATAACTGTTCCAATAGCAGGTATCCACATTGGAACGGGTCCACCTTCTAAATGATGTACTACAGACCATGGTGCCAATGATGCAATACACCAAAATCCGAATATAGCCAGATAGTATTTATCGATGGGTTTACCAATAATTGAAGGAATTATGTAGTATGCAACTCCAAGGGCAAATGGTGTAAGCCAAAGCCAAATTAAATTTTGACCAAACCACATTGATAGAACACTCTGAACCGTTCCGGGAGAAGGATTAATTTCAAGGCCATTCCAAGCGATTAAGAAAAGTGCAGGGAACCACAATATGGCAGCTAGTATGAACCATTGCGGGGCTATCGTGTCTGAGTACTTACGAGAGCGATGCAGTACAATAATCAAGCAAGTAATGATTGCGTATGAAATAAATAGAAGTGGCCAAATCTCCTTAGGCATTTCAAGCATCTCATGAGAATTCATGTGCCCATCTAAAATCCCTAACAATCCTAAAGTGATTCCAATATTCCAGATGAAACCAGCAACAAGTAGTAAAACACGGCCTCTTACTTCTGCTTGCGATAACCTAGCGATAATCCAAATACTTATTGCAAAAATTGAATTTCCACCCCAACCATAAACAAAAGCATTTGCTTGTGCTATTTTAACTTTTCCGTAAGTAAAAAATTCAAAAGATGAAAGAAAAAAAGGATCTGTTAATTTAGCAGCGGCAATGTAAGCGAGGAGTGCGGCGGCAAGTAACCACAAACCAGCAGAGGCAACAAAAAAAGAAACCACCCATTTTGCAGATTTGTCTATCACTTGTTCGTCAGTAATTTTCACGTTTAAGTTATTGGGCTTTATTTGGTTTGGGTCTGTAAGAATCAGTTGTTTTTTTCATGGCTGATTCTAGGCTAGAATTTTTTTCGTTATGGTATTCGATAATTTTTGACTCAAGAGTAGTGGAATCGTTTTTGAACTCCATAATTTTTACACTTCTTTGGTCAGAGATCATTTTCTTGGATACATTTTCATTTTTTTCATCAAAAAACATTTGAAATAAAAAATAAGCGGATACTAAAATGATACCAATGATAAGTGAGAAGAATACACTACATCCATCTGCACGCTGTAATTTTGGGTCACTCATGATGGTTTAAAGAATCTAAAATTCTTGGATCTCTTACTGGCACAACTTCTGCAATTTGTGAATTAAAACTTTTAATTACTACACGGGCACAAAGGCAACCGATTCCGATCAAAGAAGCCAACCCCCAGAATAAGTGCGGGCCAACCACAGGTCTTGCCTCATATCCAACATAAGCTCCGGGAACAATTTCGCGTCCGGGAATTATATTCCAATATAAGTCTAATAGATGAAAGGCCAAAATCCATATAGCGATAAAAGTTATGCGAGCTCCATTAATTTTGTTTTTATAGAATAATAAATACAGGAAAGGGAAGAAAAAGTGACCAAAGATTAGTCCCATACTTACCCAAAACCAGGCGGATGTTTCACCTGTATTTGGATTAATTTCACGGATATTATACCAAAAAGTCTCTTCTGGAATATTGGCACTGTATATTAGAAAGTACTGAGAAAAACTGATGTATGCCCAAAATACTGTGAATGCAAGTGATAGGCAGGCTAAATCGTATTGGTGTGCTTGTTTATAGATACCTTTAAGGCTCCCTTGTTTACATAAATAAAGACAACCCAAAATCGTAATTGCCAAGGCAGAACGCATTCCAGATGCAAAAAACCACACTCCGTACATAGTTGAAAACCATTGATATTCTAAACTCATGAATAAATCAAAAGCTCCAAATGTAAGGGACAATGCTGTAGCAGGAATTCCAACAGCAGAAATTTTCATACCTAAATGAGTCCATTTGGGATCTCCATCTATATCCTGTGAAAAGGATACTTTACGCATCCAATAAGCGAGTCCAGAGAAAACTGCGAAATAAAATATCAAACGGATACTAAAGAAATACAGATTTAAATACCCAGCTTTCTTTTGATGCAAGACATCACCCGCCACAGTAATACCATCAACTGTCGGACTGTCTGGGTTTATCCATGACCAAAGAATGCCGGCATTTTCATGTCCAAAAAGAGCTACTAAAAGAAGAGGTAAAAAACACAAACCTAACCAAGGAAAGACAACTAAACCGTGTTCCTGTTGTCTTCGTACTACCGGCGACCACCTCGAGTTAAAAACCCGGAAAATCATAACAAGCATTAAAAGCCCTATCGCGATACTTAACCAAAAAGATCCACCCCAGAGCCAACCTAGGAAAGGAGCATTATCGCCATTTGATAATCCAATTAGCAATCCAGCTATTCCAATTCCAATTCCCAAAACAGCTCCTGCAAGTAGTTTGATGTCAACATCTTTTGTGTTGATTTGACTCATGATTTCTTGCCTCCGTTATTGGTAGCCTCACTCACAAAACTTTGTAATGATCTAAGATAAAGTACGATTGCCCAACGCTCTTGGGGGGTAAGTTTATCCTTTAAACCGAGCATGATACCAGAGGCTGAACCCATCGAGATGGCGTTATAAATTTGTCCATCGGACCAGGGAGATGCAGATTCTAAGTATGTTCCAGATTGAGATGAATCAGATAAATTTCTTGGAGCAACTCCAAAATATGAAATAACGCCTTTACCGCTTCCATATTTTCCATGACAAATAGCACAATGAATATCATATTTTTCTTTTCCTAAACGCATTAGGGCAAGATCGATATTAATTTCATCAGGAATCTTCTGAACCCAATCACCATTTTCCAATTTTCCAGTCTTCACAACTTCGCTTTGGAAACTAGGTTTTGTGGAGAACACATTGTCTTGGGTAATAAGGTTACCACGAATTGCAGTCCCACGAATAGGTAAACGATCGGCTTTACCATCAGTAAAAAAAGTATTTTTCGTTTGGCTTTTATATTTTGCTTGGCGATCCATATCCGGGAAAACTTCGATAGGAGTATTTTTAGATAAACTTCCTCGATATCCTAGTATTGAAACAATACTTACGACAATGATTATGAATGTAGGTATAAAATATCTCACTTAAGAATCTATAGGTTCGCGGATCATTGTAATTGATTTACCTCCAACGCTTTTGAGAAAATCTTTTGTTTCCTCATCATCAAATTTTGGATCCTCAATCTCAATCACTATCATGTATTTATCATCTCCTGTTCTTCCAAATGAGGGATGTTCGAATACCGGATGGTTGTGTCTAGGTAAACGATTAAGGAAAAACATTCCAAAAAGGGTACCAAAAGCAGCAAAAAGAATGGTTAATTCGTAAAACACCGGAAAAGGATAAATTGGACTGAAGTACGGTTTACCGCCCACTATTAAAGGATAATCGTATGCGTTCATAAACCAAACAATTAACATTCCAGTACAAAATCCAGTTATACCACCGAGAAGTGTAAAACATGGAACCTTGGAGCGCCCTACCCCCATTTGAGCATCCAGTCCATGTACAGGTATGGGAGTGTAACATTCCCATTCTTTGTAACCTTCTTCACGTACTTTGCCTGCTGCATCATAAATTTCTTTAGCCGAATTAAATGTTGCTGCTAAACCGTATTTAATATCCATGAGCTTACTCATAACTAAATATTAATGCTTCCCTCCATGTGGGTCAGCGGCAGGCATTACAGATTTCACTTCTGCCATTGGCATAAGAGGTAAAAACCTTAGAAATAAAAGAAAGAGAACTGAGAAAAAGCCAAAAGTGCCAAAGAAGGTGAAAATATCGACCACTGTTGGAGAATAGTAACCCCAACTGGATGGAAGGAAATCTCGGGATAAAGTTGTATTAGCAATAACAAATCTTTCAAACCACATTCCAACATTAACAAATATGGAAATGATCCAAACGAGAGGTATGTTATTTTTAATTCCCTTAAACCAAAATAGTTGAGGACAGATTACATTACAGGAGATCATTATCCAATAAGCCCACCAATAATTTCCGAATGCTCGATTGATAAATGCAAACCCCTCATAAGAGTTTGCTCCATACCATGCGATGAAGAATTCCATTGCGTATGCATATCCAACCATACTTCCCGTAGCTAGTATGATTTTACACATATTATCTATGTGTTTTTCAGTGATCAGATCATGAAGGCGAAAGATTGCACGCAGTGGAAGCAGCAATGTTAATACCATACCAAAACCAGAGAAGATCGCACCTGCAACAAAGTAGGGAGGGAAAATTGTCGTATGCCAACCAGGTAGATTAGCAACTGCAAAGTCAAATGAAACGATCGTGTGTACGGAAAGAACTAGAGGAGTTGATAAACCTGCAAGCAAAAGGTAAGCCATTTCAAAATTCCTCCAATGATTATTTGCATTACGCCAACCCATTGCTAAGAAACCATAAAAATACTTCCTCCATGTTTCCTTAGCGCGATCACGAATTACTGCAAGGTCAGGTATCATACCCATATACCAAAATAGTATGGAAACAGTGAAATAAGTAGAAACTGCGAATACATCCCATTCCAAGGGGCTTCGAAATTGTGGCCAAATTGCATTTGAGTTAGGTAGTGGAAATAACCACCAAGCAAACCAAACTCGTCCCACATGAAAAAGCGGGAAAATACCAGCACACATAACCGCAAAGACGGTCATAGCTTCTGAAGCTCGATTGATAGATGTTCTCCACTTTTGCTTAAGTAGGCATAAGATAGCTGAAATAAGAGTTCCTGCGTGTCCAATTCCAATCCAGAAAACAAAGTTAACAATAGCCCAACCCCAATTAACAGGATTGCTGTTTCCCCACACTCCCACTCCAGTTGATACAAGATAAACAAGACCTAATCCTGTAAAACTTGCTATTCCCATTGCTGTGATAAAACACCACCACCACCAAGTCGGTGTCTTTTGTTCGACAATTCCACAAATTTTTTCAGTTACCCAATGAAAGTTTCTTTTGTTAAGCACAAGAGGTTTCTCTTCCCACTTTGCAGGCTTAACTTTTTTCATTAATTCAGGAGAGATTGAATCTCCATGATCTGTTGCATTCACTGACATCTAATGACTGCCCTCTTCGTGGGTATCGTGTTCACCATCATCATGATGTACAGGATGTGCTTTATCGTGATATTCTCTGGATGAATGAGGAGAAGATTCAAAATCGGGCATCAGAGGATTTGGGTTTCGAACTTTTGCCAAAAAAGTAGTGCGAGGTCTAGTATTGAGGTATCCAAGAACAGAATAATCCCTAGGGTTGTTCTTTAATTTACTCACTTCACTATTAGGATCTGAAATATCACCAAAAGAAATACTATCAGATGGACAAACCTGTTGGCATGCAGTTTTAATAGAACCGTCAGGCACCTTAATATCGGATTCTTCCAATACCAAATCAGCACCATCTTTTCCGGTTTCAAGCATTGCATTTCTTTGTGCTTTGACTTTAACTTGTATTTTTGATTCTTGGATTCTTTGTACACAATAAGTGCATTTTTCCATAACTCCACGCATCCGCACGGTAACATCAGGATTTTTACCCATTGCTGGTAAAGAATCATTCTCTTCTCCCAAAGGCCCCTTGTAAAGTTCATCAGTGCTGCGTTTATTCCAATCAAAAAAGTTGAACCTTCTAACTTTGTAAGGGCAATTATTAGCACAATATCTCGTACCCACACAACGATTATAGGCCATAGCATTTAAGCCTTCTTCATCATGAACGGTAGCATTTACCGGACAAACTGTTTCACACGGTGCTGTTTCACAATGCATGCATGCAACACCCTGAAAAGAAACTTGAACATCAGAAGGTAATTCCGCCCCATCTCTTTCGGTTGAACTGAAATACCTATCCAAGCGAATCCAATGCATCTCTCTACCACGGAGTACTTGATCTTTTCCTACAATTGGAATGTTATTTTCACTCTGACAGGCAACTACGCAAGCACTGCAACCCGTACATTGGTTTAAATCAATTGCCATTCCCCATTGGTGTAAACCAGGGGTTTCTGACTTTTCGTAATTATGGTCTGGATGCTCGTAGGAGGAGTTTCCTCTAGGCGTTGTTCTCGCTTTATAAGCAAGGTCAGCTTCTTGATCTTTGCCCCAAATTTTAGGTGAATGGGATTCTGCACCCATGTGGGAAGCAAATGCCTGATCGGAAATATACTCATTCGCATTGCCCTCCCTGACAATAGCTCTGCCTTCCATTGACCAATGTTCTTGAACATTCGCAAGTATTTTAAAATCACCAGTCGGTTCAAGAGAAACTTTAGATAAAATACGGTTAAAATCTTTGTTGAAAAGAGGGTAAGAATTGAAACCAGTTCCTTTACCAACATTTCCAACTTTTTCTCTACCTAAACCAAGAGTTGAAATAATGCTATAGTCTGCTAGTCCAGGTTGGACATATAGTGGTCCTGTGATTGATTGGTCCTCGCTTACAGTAAGTTTGACTATAGGTGCTTTTTGTTTCCCATGATCAAAAACGGCTGCGTCAGGAGCTATCTGACCATTTTTGTTAAGCATGGTTGGTTTAGGCAATAAACCCAAATTAGGATATTTTTCTTCCAGTTCCTTGGCTAATACAGGGCTGATGAGCAATGCATTGTCCCAGGTTAATTTAGATATAGGATCTGGACACTCTTGCATCCAGCCATTATTAGCGAATCGTCCATCCCATGCATGGAAATCAGGAATAAGTAAAACTTCCAAATTTTCTGACGAAGGTTTATCCGCAATTTTACCCTTAAATTGATCTAAAGAAGTAAGAGAGACTTTATCGCTGTAAATACTTGGTTTCAATTTTTCAACACCTAGGCGAAGAAAATCCTCAAACGAGACACTCGTGGAACGTTTTTCCTGAAGGGATACTACAAAATCATAGCTGGATTTATCAGAATCAATTAATTTTAGTAACAATTCGATATCTGAAACAGTGTCAAACAGGGGGGCAATCAGAGGTTGTACAGGTACGATCGTACTACCATCCCAAGTGATACCTTCATCCCAGGATTCTAGAAAATGAGATTGTCCTAAATGGAAATTACAAATCAGGGAAGTTTCGTTCAGAGAATGACCTAAATGCAATTTATTTTTGATCTTCTTAGATAAATCTGCCCAGTCATAGGAACTTGCAGTAAGTACGGGATTCCCACCAAGAAAAATTACACTTTCGATGTCTCCATCATTAATTTTTTTGAAAAAGTCTGATATGGAAGATGCAGAGTTATCTGTCTTTTGGTATTCGACTGTTGTTCCAATTGCTCCTAATTCTTGGTTAATAAGAAAGGCTAAGGCATGGACTTCAGTTGGAAGATGACTCCCTGGCAATATTACAGAATTCTTTGGTTTTTTACATATATCTTTAGCGCATTCTAAAACCCATTTGCTATGTTGTGCCTGAGATGAACCCCTATCATTTAATTTTGCAATTAGGGGCTCATCACCTTTTTTAAGTAGGGTTAAAATTTCGGCAGCAAGCAAGTTTGTAAAAGCTACAAACTGCGATGAGTCTAATCGTAATCTATGGTCTGCAACTCCACCTGTAATAGTTAAGTCGGACTCGACCGAATAAAGACGATTCATTTTCTTGGCGTCATTAGCCGAGAGAACTTTGCGTCCTTTCATCAATGCCCGAGTGTTAGCCAAAGAATTGGGTTCACGATTCCCCAAGAAATCAGAATCTAAAGAAATAACTCTAGATGCTTTCCTGAGTTTAGGAGTTAATCTTAATCCATGATTGATACCAAAAGCTTTTCCTAAAGTATTTTCCGGGGAACTTAAGTCTATTGATTCATGTTCAAACCATTCTATCCCTTTAGACTCAAGCTGTGTTTTCAGATGCTTGCGTGCTGTGGAGGATGATTTATCAGCCAATACTGCAATTTTACCTTCTTTTACCCAGTTAGATACATCACCAAGCAATTGAGACGAGCTAGAAGATTTCCAGGTAGATGAATCTGATGAATCTCGGTGTAGCCCTGTCTTTGTACGATCGGGGTCATAAATATCTAATACGCTTGCTTGAGCATATATATTTGTGCCACCACCATAGGGAGTATAACTTGGATTCCCCTCTACTTTGGTTGGGCGACCGCTGTGGCTTTCCACTATCAAGGGAATGAAACCATGAGCAGAAGGCATAGATGTCGCGTAAAAATTTGGAACGCCAGGGATTAATTCTTCAGGACTTTTTCCGTAAGGTAGAATTGTGTGTTCGGGTCGCCTGCAACCTGTCATCCCAAGACCGGCAAGGCCAAAAGATGCGGCCATTAATTTAACAAAACCTCTTCTTTGAACACCTTCGAGCATACTTGCACCTTCAGGGAATTCTCTTTCAACCCAAGTTTTAAAGCTAGGCGTCTCGGCCAAGTCATCAAGGCTTTTCCAATAACGTTTTCCGCTATCTAGGGTGTGATCGGGGATTTCTTTTATCATCGGTGGCAACCTGTACAGCTAAGCGGTGGATTAACACCCCAATTGTGTTTCATATCTAAACCTGAGTGAATGGAGTCAAAAGTTGAATTGTTAGAATCTGTTTGTTTCGTCCAGCTCAAGTTAGTCACTTCATTCATCGGGCGAAGGGAATCTTCAGGGTTACGGTGGCAATCAAGGCAAAATGCCATACTTAAAGGTTTATCATGATGAACTACTTCCATTTGGTCAATCCTGCCATGGCATTCAACACAACTAACCCCGCGATTAACATGAATGGCATGGTTGAAGTAAACATAGTCTGGCGTTTTGTGAATACGCACCCAAGGAACTGAAGGTCCTGTGGTAAGTATACCGTCACCGTTCAAATCTTCACCTTCTGAAAGTTTACCATCTTTGTTTGAGTCCTCTCCGAAATAGGAATCTCTGATAGGTGCAAGGAGAGGAGAATCCGCTTTGACATTTTTGTGGCAAGACATACAGACATTAGCAGATGGAATATTGGCGTGGGGCGATTTGTCTGCACCATGGTGACAGTAGCGACAATCTATGCCAAGTTCACCTGCATGAAACTCATGATTATATGATACTGGTTGAGTGGGTTGGTAACCAACTCGGGTGTATTTTGGCGTGGCGTAATAATTAATTCCAGCCGTTACAGCACCACCAATTAATCCGAGTGCAAAAATTACTTTTACTGGAATCGTGTTGGTCCATCTTGGGAAAAGGTTTCTCATGCGATAAGAACTATGATTTAAAGAAACGATTTCTCGCCTCAAAAATGAAGGATAGTTTCATTAAGACACTGGAAACATTCCAATCAAGAAAGGGAGATTTCTTGTATGGGCAAAAAGAAAAAACTGTAGTGGGCTTAAACACTCTTTCCACGCTACGAATTCGTGCTGTACCTTTCAATAGCAAACATTTTGATCGCCAACTATTAATAAAGCTTAATTTGACTCATTAGTAAAACTTAACAAAATCAAATCTTGCTTTATTTAAAACAATCAACGAAATGCTGATGTAATAGATTTGAAAACATTATCTCAAAGAAGCGATGTAGTTGTTGTGGGTTCCGGTTTGGCCGGAATATGTTCTGCCGTTGCTGCAGCTAGAGAAGGTGCAATCGTTAGGCTTGTAGAATCTCGTCCATGTTTGGGCGGGCGAATAAGCAAAGAAGTACAATTTCCTTACGACTTTGAGGGTGCTACAAATTTTGCCTATCAAAGAGAGACAGGAATTCTGGAAGAGATTATGTCTTCAATTTTTAAGGAAAATCATGAAGGTAACTATTGTGGTCAGGAGAGGGCTTTAACAAATTGGATTAAAAGAGAAAAAAGACTGGGAATATTTTTGGAGACTCAACTTTTTGAGGTGAAGAAAAATTCAGCCGGGGATAGGATTGAATCAATTATTGCGATTTCTAATGAATTAGAAAGTCGGATTTTATTTAAATCTCCCTTTTTTATAGACTGCTCCGAAACAGGAGTTTTGTGTCAATTAGCAGCTGCTCCAGGCGAGACAGGGTTAGACCAAAGTGAATATCAACAATCCTCTGCCTCGAGTGCATCTGTTCCTCTTAGAGCTGCTGCAAGTATGCAAATTAGTATTTCGGAGCATACGGTTCCTTTTAATTGTTCTTCATGGACTTCGCTAAAATGGGAGGATAATCATCGGTCAGCTCAAATTGATTTACTAGAATCTTTAAGCCAAGGAATCGAGGGAATTCATAATGTTGAATGGCTCGGAAAGACTAAAAATGAATTAAGAATAAATTCAGCTGAATTAATTTGGTCTTCTTGGGATTATTTAAAGAATCGTTCACCTTTGGCAGCTCGGGCTAAAAACTGGATTATTGAAGGATTTTCTCCTATCGCACTTAATGCTCAGGGGTATCGAGCAAATGGGGAATATGTTCTTACTCCCGAAGATATGGAAGGAGCTAGTCGTTTTTATGATTCAGTTGCACTTGGGCGAGCTCCATTGGATGTGGCAGATTCTCTTTTATCTTCACCACGAGGAAAAGTTGCACTCCCCCAGCCTTTTGAGATTCCGCTTCGTTCCTTATTTTCTAGTCGAATAAAAAATCTTTTTTTTGCAGGTGAGCACGCATCTGCCACTAGCAGAGCATCTGCAAGTTTTTCACACCCTCCCACTTCAGCTCAAATGGGGGAAGCAGTCGGGATTTGTGCTGCTTTATGCAACACTAAAGGTAGGCTACCTAGAACCATTGCAAAGCAAGGTAATGTAAATGAATTAATCAAGCGATTGAACAAACGAAATCATTCTTGCAGTTTGCTCGGTGTGGAGGACTCTGACAACTTGGTTGTGGATTCAAAAGTGTTTGCATCAACGACGACTAAAAATTTTGAAATGAATCGTTCCCTGGAGCCTAATCTTACGTCTCCCGACCAGATCTTAATTCAGTTCCCTGTTACTACTAAATGTATTAACGAAATATCTCTTTATCTCGAATCTCGGGAAGATTGTGTCTTAGAATGTCGTCTTTTTGAAAGTGCTTCAGGAGTCAGCACAATTCCAGGTGCTTGCCTTGTTTCGGTTAGTCAAACTATTATAGCCGGAGGCCCGCGTTGGGAAAAGATTATTCTAGAGGCAGATGTCAATAAAGTTGGCTGGCATTTTATCGAATTTAAATTTGATAAAAAAATTATTATTTATGAACAAGAAAATGCTCCCGTTGGTTTACTTTCACACAATTTGATCAAGAGTTTTAAATCCGGTTTATTAAATCCATACTCCGAGTATTTTCCCAAACTTCCTTCGTCTCCTTCTTTGGCATCGGTTCCCGCGTTTAAAGTTTCTCCGCCACAAGATGTTTATTGTGAGGAAAACCTCAAGAATAAAGCAGTTCGCCCAAGTTCATTACCAAACTTATGGATTTCCGAAGAAACTAATTTTCAGTATCCCGAATACCTTGAGTTTCATTGGGACGATCCGGTTGATATCTCAAAAATTCAAATTGTATGGGACTCAACTTTGGAATTTTTATACCCAAATCGTCCTCAGGTTTTTGGTCATTCGATTTTGCCATCTATTGTAAAAGATTATAAAATTTATTTCATGAATTCTGTCGGTCACTGGGTGGAATTATTAGAAGTATGTGGTAATGAAAATGGCTTTGCTTCTCATGACTTTGATAATATCAACACCCGAGCAATTGAAATTGAAATTAAGGCAACGCATGGTTTAAATAGAGCTCAAGTCTATCAAGTGCGTGCTTATTCCTAAAAATCCTATCGAATAAATCAGTTTGCATTCAATCGCATTGACCATCATGTTAGTATTTCAAATCAAAATTATTTGCCCATGAATGCACTAGCCGTACTTTTTCGATTGTTAAGTTTATTTTCAGTTGCAGGTCTTGCAGCCTTTTTGTGGATCAGTTCTGAAACTAAGAAATTGCAAAAAAATGTTTTCTTGGATGAGCAGGTCAAAAATGGTTATTTGATACTTCAGTCCTCGAAAGAAGCTCAATGGAAAGACATATCTGACAAGCGGAGTAGTTTTAGTGAAGTTTTTGATGACAACCAACCAGTTGGCTTAAATGACGAAAACCCGCTTGCTGAAGCACTCTCAAACTTAAGATCATCCGAAGATGCTATTCTTAGAAATCCCGATTACCGAGACGCTTTGGAGGCGCATTCAATGGAGTTTGGAGCAAATACCTTTATTTGGGATTCTGAATCCAAGATTTGGAAGAGTAATCCTGGGGTTAAAGCAGAGTCTATCGCTAGTCTGAAAGATCCCTTTACCGATGAGACGCTTTTCCCTAAAGAGGATGTCAAAAAAGAAGATGGCTCAGTCATTCCAGGCGTTTCTCGTGAAAACCGTCTTCGTACAGTACTTGGCATGTTTTACAAGGACCGACATGACAAGTTTTCTGAAATTGGAAAATTGAGAGCAATGATTGTTGAAAGAGATGAGGCGCTTCGTGAATCCCAAAACCTTTTTGAAAAAATGAAAGAGCAAAAGGAGGACTGGGAGAGAAAATCCGGAGAGTTTGAAGTTAAGCTCGGTCAGACCGAAGCCGATTTGACAACTGAAAAAGCAGAAAGAAAGTCCGAGAAGGAAGCCTCCGATCAGCAGATAGTTGTTCTTAATAACAACATTGCTGGACTGGAGCAGCAAAAGTTGGATAATGAAAAAAAACACATTGCTGAAATCGACCAAATGAAAGTCGAGCATGGAGAAAAAATCAAAGCACTTGGGAAAGAGATTACTTTAGCTGATGCTGCTGGTTATAAACGAGGAATTGATGAAATGGTTGCAAAGCAGACTGGAGGAGAAAATCTGGAAGAAGGTACCGCGTTGGCAGTCAACCCATTTGCTGCTGCTAATGAGGGACCTCCAATGGTTCCTGATGGAACGGTTGAGGAAATAACTGAAATGTCAGAAATTAATGAGTTTGGCGTTACCTCAACGATAGCAAGAATAGATAGTAGATCAGGAATGCTGATGCTCCCGATCGGGTCTGATAGAGGATTAACTGCAGGTGAAATTTTCACTCTTTGGAAGGGGCAAAGAGAAGCAGCAAGGATAAAAGTTCAAAGTACTGACAAAGGTTTTGCATTGGCTTATATCCTTCCTAGGTTTGGAGAACCAAATCGACTTAGACCAGGAGATTTGATACAAATTGTTCCAGAAAAAAAGAAAACTCTTTAACCTTCACTTTATGAAAAATATTATATCTATAATTTCATTAATTGGAATTACGCTCTTTTTATCAGGTTGTTTTACTGCCTCTCCTGAAACATCCAAGATGCCACAAGGCCGCCCCGCTAACTGGGAGTATAGCTTACCTGGCGGGTTTGATAGAGGTGGTTTCAGTCGTTAGCGCACGCAAGCTCGATCTACATCCCGGTGACAGAGTTGCAACCTGAAGGGGTTTTGTGGTTAGTTGCCACCCCCATTGGGAACCTTAAGGACTTTACTACTCGCGGGGTCGAAGTGCTTTCGCTTGCTGACCTTATTGCCTGTGAAGACACTCGAGTTACTACCAAATTATTAGGTTTTCTGTCTCTCTCAAAACCTCTTGTTTCATATCGAGAGGAAAACGAAAAAGTAAAATCTGTTGAACTAGCTGAATTAATTTCTTCGGGGCAATCGGTTGCATTAGTTTCGGATGCAGGTTACCCCGGAATTAGTGACCCGGGGTTTCGTTTGGTTCGGGAATGCAGAAGAAGAGGAATTAAAGTTTGTCCAATCCCAGGAGCAAATGCCGCAATTACTGCCCTTGCTGCATCGGGTCTACCTACACATCAATTTATTTATCTTGGTTTTCTTCCCAAGAAGTCGGCAGCAGCCAAAAAAGTCTTTGAGCAATGGAAAGAGTTTGAGGGTTCTCTCGTCTTATACGAGTCTAAGCACAGAATTGATAAAACCCTTTCCTGCATCAAAGAAATAATGGGAGAAGAGAGGTTTGTTTGTTTGTCTCGGGAGATTACTAAATTACATGAAACTTTTCATATTGGAACCACTGCGAATGTAATAGAGAAGATGAAAACGAGTAGTACTAAAGGGGAGTTTACAATCGTTGTGGCCCCTGAGGGGTATTCTTTGTGAGACTTATTTATTGTTATGACGGTTGCTATTTTAGATATTGGTTCTAACACATCCAAAGTTTTAGTCGCTCGAAAAGATGATTGTGGACTCGTTACTGAAGTTGCTCAGAAAAGCTTGCCCTGTCGCTTGGCAAAAGGATTAGGAAAAGGAAACTTAATACTTTCTGAAGCATCTATTGAGACTACAGTTAAAGTTGTTTCTGACCTGCTTACTTTTTCAAAAGAATTCTCTCCCTATTTTACTAAAATTGTGGCGACCGAAGCCTTGCGGCTTCTCAGTAATGCTGATGTCTTTATCGAAAGGATTGAGAAAGAATTTGGGATTTTAATTGATGTAATAAGTGGTTCACAAGAAGCATCTTACATCGCAAGAGGTTTATTAACTGATCCGGCTATCTCATCGTTGACCGAATTTCATGCCATTGACCTTGGTGGAGGTAGTTTGGAGATAATGAGAGTGGTTAATGGTACACCTCAAGATGTTACGAGTCTACCATTGGGAGCGGTTGTTATAGCCGAAAAGTTTTTTGGGAACCTAAGTTTAAAGCCTCTCTGTAAGGACATTTTGGCGTTGCAAAATTACATTTCTCAGATGTTGAAGGACGATGCCTTTTCAATCACTCAAAAATGTGACCATTTAGTTGGTACGGGTGGATCTATTTTATTTATAAGGCGTTTAATTAGTTCCTTTAAAGATATTGAATTCTTCAGTAATTCGAATTTGAGTTTTTCTGATATTGAAAAAATTACTAAGCAAGTTAATTCCCTGAGCTTAAGTGAGAGAACTGTTCAATTTGATAAATTACCTCGTGATCGCGCGGATGTTTTCCCTGCTGCCCTTATTGTTGTTATGGAGCTTATGAAATTTTTTAAATTAGAAAATTTAACCCACTCCTTTCATAACCTACGATTTGGGTTAGCTGACGAATTGCTCACTGATCTTGACCCGTCACATTGATCCTCACTGAACAAGTTTTATTTAATATCCCAGACTTGAATAGATATTGGGGGGACTGAGCCAAAGTTTGAAGTTTTCTCACCAAGTAAAATCAATTTACTTCTTTTAATTTTTATGTCTGGTATTGATAGCTTTACTTCTTGATCGCTTGGATTGATCAAAATGAGAAGGGAGGAATTTTCAGAATCACGATCAGGCGAATGGATGAAAAGCCCAAATGAATTTTTCGGACCATCAATCGTATGGTATTGTTCCTCAGGAATAAATTCAGATAAACGCAGTAGATTTCCATGCTGTGAAGAGCGAAATGAAATCAATTTTTTCGTCCAATTATGAAAATTTTCTGTATGAGTGAATTCATTGTATTTCAATGCATTTAAATCTCCTCTTTGGTAGGTGTTTTGAACTCCTTTTTTGCTGCGTAGATAGTCCTGGCCTGATCCGAGCATTGGAATTCCTGGAGAAAGAAGTAGAACCCCCATTGCAATCATTGCTTGTTTGACAACTTTTTCAGGAGGCGAACCATTAACCCATTCTTCGTGTGAGCAAAGGCGATCAATAAAGGTGAAATCATCATGGGATTCGAGGTAATTAATCGATTGCCAAGGATAAAGGTTATCTTTGTCGAGTTTGCCCTTAAGTAATTCTATCATCTCAGTTGAAGACCCATGACCTTTAACATATTGGAGCAGTTTTTCTCTGCAATTGTCACTCCATAAACTATATTTTAACTGGTTTATTTCCAGCGGTAACCTGCCTCGGAAACTCCATGGTTCCGCAATCAAAATTAGTTTTGGATTCACCTTCAAAAGTTCGCTTTCAATTTCAGCGAGAAGGCTTAACCCCAATAGTTCACCAAGGTCGAACCGAAAGCCGTCAACTTTGTAATCATTAACCAATGAAAGCAGGCTATCAATAATCAACCTGCGGGCCGGTTGAGATTCAGCATTTATATCGTTTCCGCAACCGCTATGATTATTTAAGACTCCATTTTCTGTAGTTGAGAAATATAATTCACGGTCCAAAAAGGAAAGGTGTGCGGGAACTCCTACATGATTATAAACCACATCGATTATAACCGATAATTTTGCCTTGTGTAGTGCGGTGACCAAATTTTTGAATTCGTAAATGGCAGATCCATTTTCTGGATTGCTTGCATAAGAAGAGGCAGGAGCAAAAAAATTAACCGACATGTAGCCCCAATGGTATTCGTTTTTAGTGCGGGCATCGAACTCGTGAATGGGTTGAAGTTCGATTGCATTTACTCCGAGTTTTTTGAGGTAGCAATCTTCAGATTGTAACCAACGAGTTAACCCTCTAAATTCCAGTCTTTCGTCCTCTGTCAAGTCAAGCGGTGCATAAGCAAGCAAGTCCCTAACATGAGTTTCTAAAATAACCAAGTCTTCCACTTTTGGAATATCAAAAGATGTGTTGTTTGTTTCATGTCTTTTAATACTTAGGGCTAGACCCGGACCATCTCTTCCAATCATTGCTTTTGCATATGGATCCACCACTTCTTTGACAAAAAAAGTCCCATCGGCTTTACCTTTTGTATTTTGCACGGAATATTTGTAGAGCATGCCCTCGCAATCCATGGGGAGTTCTACGCACCAACTTCCATCATCTGATCTTTCCATTGAGTAATGCTCAAATTGTTTTTGTTGGAATGATTTTTTTATTAATAATTCCATCTTGGAAACTCTGGGTGCAAATACTCGGAATTTTGAACCTATTCTTGATTTTGAAAAACCAAATTCTCCCCTAGGTTTAAAATGGATCCATTGATCTAGGTTTTCTTTACCCGGACCTTCGACTAATTCAAAACTGAGAATATCTTTTCCTGTTCTGTTTGCATTGAATAAAAAGTTTCTTGTACCAACCTTATTCTGTTCGCTGCATGAAAAAGAAGAATCAGGTTCAATCCACTCGCCCTGGTCGGTAATAAATTTAAATGAGAAAGGATTTTGTAATAATACTTCACTCCACTTTAAATTCAATACATGTATAGAGGGTTCTTCAGGAATTCGTTTTAAAGCCCACTTCTTATTTCCAATGCAATTATCCCAATCATTAATATCGGATGCGAGGTAGATTACACTCTTTTCTTTAGGAAAGAATGAGACCTCATTTGTATCTATTAAAAATTGTGCATTATCTCCCATTTTTGTATATCCACCAATTTTTGCTCTTTCGATTGGTTGTAGAATTGAAAAAGAAGTTCCCATTAAACCCGATTCCTCGACTAAGTCTTCGGGTAAGCGATTACCTTCCCAGTCTTTTTCCAAGAATACTAGACCTTGAGTATCATTTTTTTTCCGAACACATCCACCTCTAGAATACATACCCTATCTTCATATCCACTCTTTTAACCTAGCCAACCGAAAAATTTTGCCCAATCGAGCACTTTGGATTATGAGGTAATAAATGATTGATCGTTCTGGTGAACCTATCTTAGTTGCGCTATCTGGTGGAGTTGATAGTGCTGTAAGTGCCGCGTTGCTTAAGGCACAAGGATATGATGTGTCAGGGGTTTATGTAAGAACTTGGGAGCATGAGGAAGATCTTCTTGGAGAGTGCCCTGGTGCAAGGGATTTAAAAGATGCCCGATCTGTTGCAAAGGCAATCGACATTCCCTTCTCCGTGGTGAATTTTATAGATTTTTATCAAAATGAAGTAGTTATGCCTATGGTTAGCGGATATGAACGGGGGATAACCCCAAACCCTGATATATTATGTAACCGAGCTATGAAATTTGGAGCTTTATTAGACTATGCTAAAGAACATGGTTTTTCGGCTCTAGCCACTGGGCATTATTGCAAGCGAAAGAAATCATCGGGGAATCCGGCGGAACTTTGGGAGGGAGAAGATAAAAACAAGGACCAATCATATTTCCTAGCCCGTATTACGAATGAACAACTTGAGAAAGCTCGCTTTCCTTTGGGGGAAATTGAGAAGCCAAAAGTTCGCGAGATTGCAAGAGAATTAGACCTTCCAGTTGCTGAGAAAAAAGATAGCCAAGGAATTTGTTTTTTAGGAAAAGTAAAAATCGGAGATTTTTTATCAAATTTTCTGGAAGATAATCCGGGTGAGATTTTGACTACTGATGGAAGAGTTGTTGGAGAGCACAAAGGTTTGCATCGATACACATTGGGACAGAGAAGAGGAATCGGTGTGCCTTCAAATACTGACAATGAAAATTATGTGGTTACTGGAAAAGTCGAGAGTAAGAATCAACTGGTAGTTGCTTTTGAGAGTCGAAATGAAGCAACGCTTTGGGGGACTCATTATGAAATTGAATCCCTTTCCTTTTTAACCAATGACCCTCCGCTTGAACCAGTTCGCATTCTAGGTAAAGCACGCTACAGAGACCCTTCGGTTTCTTTGCTTTTTCGCCCTCTTGGAGGAAATAGGGCTGAGATTGTTTTTGATGAACCTCAACGCGCACTTACCCCCGGGCAGGTCTTGGCACTTTACTATGGTGAAAGGCTTATCGGGGGAGGGACTTATTGCCTCAGTTCTATGGGCAGAGCGGATCAAGGCTTAAATAAAGAGGTTTCCGCTTGATTCCTTCGTTTATATGTATCAAAAAAGAATTGAGCCCGTAATTTCTTACCATGCGACTGCGTATTTCAAAAAAAACAAGAAAAAAACTACCGATTAAAGATGATCAAATTCCTTTAAAGACTAAAGAGAATTTAGAAGAGCATCTTCAGTCGGCGATTTCTTTTTTGCAAACGCAGCAGAATGTTTTAGAGAGAACCGTTGAAATATTGGAGGAAATCACCACACTTGCTCCGACCATGAAAGCGGATGTTATTCGTTCCATTTCGGTAAAAGATGAAGAGGAATCAAGAGCCAAATTTAAAGTCTTACGACAAGAATTAAAATGGTTGGCGAGTTTGGAGTTTAATCAGAAAAATTTATTTAGCCAAAATGGTAGTGACTCCGCTTTCAAGCTTTTTAAAGATGCTGGACCGAACGCTCCGGTTATTAAGCAACACGCTGCTCCTCATTACCTTGAACCCCTTCAGAAATCAGAGGATGAGGTAAATGAAGATGTAGTTCAGGAGTGCCTTCTGGCCTTACAGGAGATGCTCGGACAGTCTGATGCCGCTGAAACGGACCTTCAAACCAGTTTTCATGCACTTGCATCTGATCCTGAAGCACAAAAAAAACTTAAATTTTTAGAAGAGCGTGTTAAAACTTGGGTATCCGAGGTTATCGGTGGACAGGATGGTTTATCGGTCCAGGCAAACTTAATGACTAAGCGAGTGGACAGTTTGGTTCAAGGGTTGCAGGGATTAATCCAGGAATGAAAGAGGGACAGACTTTTTCTTCACCTGCACCAGGGGGAAAGGGAAAAGAGTTTCTCGGGATTCATTATGTAAAGTGTGGTACTTACGGGCGAATTTATAAAAATCATCAAGGTACAGCTTATTCTGGGCACTGCCCCCGTTGCATGCATCCCATTAGAGTCAGGATCGGTCCAGGAGGGACGGGGAATCGTTTCTTTAAGTGCTTTTGTCCTTAATTGTATATGTGATTAATTCTGCAATTGGTTATATAGAAAAAGGATATGGAGTAGCTTCTGGAAGAAGTAATGATGTGCGTTTTCCAAATGGTACGATATCAATGCAAATACCATTTTTTGCTCGAGAGGGTCTAGATTTATCAGTTTTTTTTCGAGGTACTCTTAATATTTCTTTTCCTGATCATTCTTACCAACTAGGAAATGCTCAGTATTTTTTTCCTCAGATCAAATGGTCCCAAGACTTACCTCCTGAAAACTTTTCTTTTTATTCATGTTTTATTAAAGTCCCTCCACTTGATGAGAGCTATATTGCATTAATTTATTGGCCACACCCATCCACCAAGCCAGGCTTTCACCAAGATCCAAATATTCTAGAAATTCTTGCTCCAGAAATCAATGGGCTTAGTTGTGGCGATGAAATTAAAGTTTTTGCGGATTCGGAAAGTGTTCGTTTTATTTCTCGTTTTACTTAAAGGAGTTATCAATTATTTGAGTTTTTATTTTTTTTTCGGGTTTTACTTGTTATTATTCTGTTTCAAGCATACGAAGTTAGCCGTTCATTATGAGTAAAAATCCAACTTTTGCGTCCCGCTGGAATGTCGACGAGATCGATCGTCAATATGCACTTTGGCTTAAATCCCCCTCTCATGTCTCAACGGAATGGCAATATTTCTTTGAGGGTTTTCATTTGGGTAGTGATTCAACTCCCCTCCCCTCGAGCGAAGTTACTGTCCAGTCTTCCCCCACATCTGGTGATGATGTGGGAGAAAAGCATGCCCGTCTTTACGGAGCGATATATTCTTTTAGAGATATTGGACATACACAGGCAAAATTTGACCCACTCAGGGATAAGGTCGAGGAAAACCCGCGGTTATCTTTAAAACGGCTTGGTTTTGAACCCGGTGATCTTAATGAAATTCACTTTACAGGAAATTATTTAGGCGGTGTACGCATGTCAATCGGGGAAATTTTAGATCGGTTAAAAAAGACTTATTGTGAAAATATCGGTGTTGAATATCTCCATTTACAAACCACTGAAAAAAGGCGCTGGATTCAGTCAAAAATTGAGCCAAATCTTAATCAACATTCATTTAATCACGAAGAAAAATTAAGGATTCTAAGAAAGATTATTCAAGCAGAGGAGTTCGAGAATTTTTTGCACACTAGGTATGTCGGGCAAAAACGTTTTTCCTTGGAGGGTGGGGAAACTTTAATTACGGCACTTGATTCTATTTTTCAAAAGTGTCCGGACGAAGGAGTGGAAGAAATTGTAATGGGAATGGCTCATCGTGGTCGCCTTAATGTTCTCGCTAATGTGATGGGCAAATCTCATGAATTCATATTCCGTGAATTTTCAGAAAATTTTGTTCCAGATGGTGCCCATGGTAGTGGTGATGTAAAATATCATCTGGGTTATGAATCGGTAAGAACAACTTCCAGTGGTCAGCAGGTTGTAATTCATCTATCTCCCAATCCCAGTCACCTAGAAGCAGTAAATGGTGTGGTTGAAGGAAAAGTTCGTGCCCGACAAAGACTTCGCGGTGATAAAGAAAGGAATCGCGTTCTCCCTATCCTGATTCATGGAGATGCTGCTATGGCTGGACAGGGAGTTGTGTCTGAAGTGTTTAATTTCTCCAAGCTTCCTGGTTACCGCACTGGCGGAACCATCCATGTGGTGGTTAATAATCAAATTGGATTCACTACAGATGCGACAGAGGCACGTTCCAGTTTATATTGCACTGATGTTGCGAAAGTAATTGAGGCACCGATCTTTCATGTAAATGGAAATGATCCTTTAGCTGTTGCTATGGTTGCCGAGCTTGCCCTCTCCTATCGCCAAAAATTTAATGAAGATGTTGTTATTGATATCAATTGCTATCGTAAACATGGGCACAATGAAGCAGATGACCCTGCATTTACTCAGCCTCTACTTTACAAGAAAATCAAAGCAATGCCTTCAATTTCAAAGGTTTTTTCAGACCAGATGGTCAGCGAAGGAGATCTCAAAAAAGAGGAATGTGCAGAAATTCATAAACGTTTAAGGAGGCAGCTTGATGCTTCTTTGGAAAAAGTTAAAACCGTAAAGAAGTCCAGTACATTTGAAGGTTCGGTTGCGGTTAAGCAAATTCCATATGACTTTTCTCCAGTTGAAACAAAAGTCAGTAAAAAAGATTTAGAAAAGGTGGTGCGTGCACTATCTACTTGCCCTGAAGGTTTTAATCTAAATTCAAAAATTAAAAGACAGGTTGATGCCAAAGCCAAAAACTTCAAGTCCGGGCTTGGGATAGATTGGGGTTTTGCTGAGCAGTTGGCATTTGGCTCTTTAATGTTAGACGGCACTCCGATTCGTCTTTCTGGTCAAGATAGTGAGAGGGGAACCTTCAGTCACCGTCATGCTGTTTGGTATGACAGTAAAGATCGAACTCGTTATGTTCCATTGCTTAATATGGAGGACCGACAGGGGCAATTCTGTGTTTATAATTCGCTTCTTTCCGAAGCTGCCGTTCTTGCTTTTGATTATGGATACTCTCTCGATTATCCAAGTATGCTTGCGATTTGGGAGGCTCAATTTGGTGATTTTGCCAATGGAGCACAAGTAATTATTGATCAGTTTATTATGAGTGCAGAGGATAAATGGGGAGCGGTTTCGGATTTGGTCCTTTTATTACCTCATGGGTTTGAAGGACAAGGCCCTGAGCATAGCTCTGCTCGGCTTGAACGATTTCTTCAAGGTTGTGCTGAGGACAATATCGTAGTTGCGAATTTAAGCACTCCCTCGCAGTTTTTCCACGCATTACGAAGGCAAAAGAAGCAGGAATATGCCAAGCCATTGGTTGTAATGTCACCCAAAAGTCTGCTTCGTCATAAATTATGTGTATCTGAAGTTAAAGAATTAACCAATGGACAATTCGAGGAGTTTCTTCCGGATCCCACCCCTGCTAAAAATACTCAAAACCTTATATTTTGTTCTGGTAAAGTATACTATGATTTACTGGAAGCCCGAGAGGGACTAAGGAATTCAAAATCCACTATTATTCGGGTTGAGCAATTTTACCCTTTTAATAAAGAGAAATTCAAGGAAGTGATTGCGCCTTATGCCAAGGCCAAGCGGGTGGTTTGGTGTCAGGAGGAACCATTCAATATGGGGGCTTGGAGTTTTCTATGTCCTATCCTTGAAGAAGCTTTGGGGCGTCGACCTCACTACGCTGGGCGCACGCCAACTGCAAGTCCAGCTACTGGATCACTAACTTTGCATAAAATTGAACAGGCCGAACTTGTTGCCGATGCCTTAAATCAAACTCAAATTACCCGATCTTAACTTTTTAAATTATGTCAACTGAAGTAAAAATTCCCGCCCTTGGCGAGTCCATCTCTTCTGGGGTTCTATCTTCCTGGAAAGTCGCAGAAGGAACTTATGTCGAAATTGATCAACCAATTTATGAATTGGAAACAGATAAGATCACCCAGGAAGGTCTAGCCGAAGTGTCTGGAGTAATTTCGTTTTTGGCCAAGGAGGGCGATGAAGTAGAAATCGGTGCAACCATAGCAAGTATTGATGAATCAGTTGCCTCACCTGCCCCCGCCAATAACGAACAAAAAGAGGATGCAGAAACAGATTCGGACCAATTGGTAGCCGAAAATGAGGAGGTAACCTCAACGACAGAAGACACCACGGTTGTCGTAAACGAAGAGGAAGGCGAAAATAATGGCTTACCTAAGGATGATATTCCTCTGTCGCCTGCCGTGCGAAAAATTTTGGCAGAAACCAAGTTGGACCCCGCTTCTATTTCTGGTACTGGTAAAGATGGACGAATCACAAAGGCAGATGTTTTGAATGCACAAAAGGCATCACCTGAGTCTACACAGGAGGTACAGGCTGAAGCAAAGCCCACTCCATCTCCTATCCCTTCTGATTCCGATAATCGAAGCACTCGTCGTCCCCTGTCGCCTATTCGCAGAAAAATTGCCTCTCGTCTTGTTGAGGCTCAGCAAACAGCTGCAATTTTATCCACTTTTAACGAAGTGGATCTTAGTGAGATAATGGCACTTCGTAAGAGGCACCAGGATTCATTTGTAAAACAAAATGGAGTAAAACTTGGATTCATGTCCTTCTTTGTCAAAGGCGTGGTTCACGCTCTTCGTGCAGTTCCTCAAATTAATTCACGGATGGAGGGAAATGAATTGGTTGAGAATCATTATTTTGATATCGGGGTCGCGGTTGGTACAGAAAAAGGCCTTGTAGTTCCTGTTATAAGGGATTGTGATCAATTAGGCTTTGCCGAAATTGAACAGTCTATTGTCGACTATGCAAAGAAGGCCCGAAGTGGAGGTATTACCCTTCAGGATATGCAGGGCGGGTGCTTTACCATAACTAATGGAGGAATTTATGGTTCCCTCCTTTCCACTCCAATTATCAACCCTCCTCAAAGTGGTATTTTGGGCATGCATTCAATCCAGGAGCGGCCGGTTGCAGTTAATGGCGAAGTGGTGATCCGCCCCATGATGTACACGGCTCTTTCCTACGACCACCGAGTGGTTGATGGTAAGCAGGCAGTAACATTTCTGGTTAAACTGAAAGAAGCGATGGAAGATCCTGCTCGTTTGGCCTTGGGGATTTAGATTATGAGTAACGATGAAAATTTTGATGTCCTTGTAGTGGGTGCTGGTCCTGGTGGGTATGTCTGTGCCATTCGATGTGCCCAACTAGGCTTAAAGGCTGGTTTAATCGAGAAGAATCCAAGGTTAGGGGGAACTTGTCTTAATGTCGGTTGTATCCCAAGTAAAGCCCTCCTTCATTCCACTGAAATTTATCATGAACTTCTTCATTCAGCTGATTCACATGGTATTGTAGCCAAAGGGATTAGCCATGATCTAAGTAAATTGATGAAGAAAAAAGACGCGGTTGTTGATCAACTGGGCAAGGGCGTACAGGCGTTAGTTAAGAAGAAGGGAGTTACTATTATTCCAGGTACTGCAAAGGTTTTATCGGATGGGCAAGTCGAGGTAACCACATCAAAATCCAGTACTGTTCATCGTGCAAAGGAAATTATTTTAGCTACGGGGTCCAAGCCGGTAGAACTCCCATTTCTACCCTTCGATGGAAAAAAGATTGTCCATAGTGATCACGGGATAGCTTTTGAAAAAGTTCCCAAGAAAATGGTTGTGATTGGCGGTGGTGCGATTGGATTGGAACTTGGATGCGTATGGTCCCGATTAGGGGCAGATGTAACCATTGTTGAATTTCTTCCTGAAATTTGTCCTCAACTTGATCCTGATGTGGCAAAAGTTGCCCGTAGGATTTTAGAAAAACAGGGTCTGAAGTTTCTACTTTCCACAAAAGTTACTGAGTCAAAAAGCACTAAAAGTGCTACCACATTATCACTTGAATCGAACGGGAAAAAGAGTGAGATTTCTTCCGATCGTGTCCTTGTTGCTGTTGGCCGTGCTCCAAATGCTGATGGACTAGGACTGGAAGAGCTTGGTGTTAAATCAGATGAAAAAGGACGTGTTCTGGTTGATTCTTCATTTTGTACGAATATCTCTGGCATACGGTCAATCGGTGATTTAATTCCCGGTCCCATGCTTGCCCATAAAGCGGAAGAAGATGGGGTTGCCTGTGCCGAAATTATTGCCGGTCAAGCAGGGCATGTTAATTATGATTTGGTTCCAGGTGTTATTTATGTCGACCCTGAGATTGCAAATGTGGGATTAAGTGCAGCTCAGGCAAAGGAAAAAGAAATTGCAGTCCGAACGGGCTCATTTCCCTTAGCTGCAAATGGTCGGGCTTTGGCAACAGGAGCTACCGATGGAATTGTCAAAGTGGTTGCCGACGCCGAAACCGATCGTTTGCTCGGAGTTCAAATTGTGGCTCGAAGCGGATCTGAATTAATTGCATCCGCAGTTGCTCATATGGAGTATGGTGGATCAGCAGAAGACTTGGCCCGCACTATTCATGCCCACCCAACCCTCTCTGAGTCTTTAAAGGAAGCTGCCCTTTCTGCCGACGGACGGGGTTTGCATAGCCTGTAATTTTAAGCCTAAAGTCAGCAGTATCTTATTTGGGACTATTAAGGTTGTAGGGTTTACGAATCTCTTTTTCGTCCAACTCCCAAGCTTCTTTGATTTCGAAAAAATAAGAAGATAACTCATTTATGTTCTCGGGATCCCTCTGACTATTCTCTTCTTCTTTTCTTTTTAAGTTACCAACTAAAATAATTACAGATTCATCATCGGAGGTGAAGCGAAGTTGATAATCTTTCCCACTGAGCAAAGTTGATTTTCCAAGTCTTGTTTCATGCAATCTTAGTAATTCAAAATTTTGGCCAATTCGATTTACAATTTTAACTTTTCCTAAGGCTTTTGCTTTTGGGGTAAATAGATAAACAGATTTTGAACGGTCGATTAGGTCATATCCGTTTTTCTTATGCAGGCTTTGATTGTTTTCTGCAACCAGTGGTGTTGAGCTAGCCTTCGCTAGTTCGGATACCGGCTCTCCAGTTCCAATTAAATCGGAAGCATTGTCCGCAGAAGAATCTCCAATATATGACATATCGGATTCCGATTTAAAAACAATCGACCCTTCTGCTGCCTCTATTTGTTCGCTTGCGGGTGTTGGAATTGGAATTGCATCTGTTCGATTAGTCCGAGACCTGGCCAGGGATCTTTTTGCTTCGATCCGGCTATTGAGGGCAAATGGTGACGAATTTCTCTCTTTCTGCTTGGACTTAGTCAGGGCCAACGATTGAGGTTCAGGTTCAACATCAACTTGAGGAGGCATACTTTTCAAATTTAAGCTTAGATTTTCCTCTTCACGATTTTGCTCTTTTTTGATGCTGTTTTTTGGATCAACTAAGGAGGCAAGTTCTTGTACCTTCGAATTTAAGCTCATTTTGGGAGATGGAGGCGAGTCATTAAGTGCAAATGTGTCTGCAAGAGAAGGAACTTTTTTCAATTCTTCATTCATGGCCAACACTTCAGTCGTGGTTCTTTTGGCTAATGCAAGGTTTACGCCCTCTTGTGCTTTGTTTTGAAGCATTTGATTTAACTCAATATCTTCATTCAGGATGAGATCTTCTTTCCCTTGGATTACATCTTTAGTCTCTTCCGTTTTATCATTAATTATCGCCGCACTTTCGATTTGTTTCTGCTTGTTTGGTTCGCTAACCATAACGATCAGAAAAGCACAGGCAGCAACTCCCAGTGGAACCCAAAAAAGTAAATTTCTTGATTGTTTGCCCTCAGTTGAATGATCATTTATTTCGTTATCAGATTCATCCAATTCGGGGTTTCCCTCGGAAAAAATCTTTTCTTTTTGACTCTCGCTCAAGCTCCAATCTTCTTCCGCAATTTTAGGAATAGATCCCTTACAGGATTTTTCTATCAATCGAAGAGAGTCTGCCAACATTCTTTCCTGTTTTTGTAAATGAGGATCATTCTCAAGAGCTTTTTTAACTATCAGTTTCTTATCTTTATCCAATTCGTCCATGAGAAATGCAATGATTTCCTCATCTCCAATATTTGAATCTGCACTCATTTGAAAAAACCCTCGCTCTCTAATTCATGAGCCATGTCTTTGATGATATGATGTAGTTTATATCCTACATTACTCAGGCTTAAACCAGTTGCCTTGGATATTTCTGCGTAGCTCTTTTGGTGGTCAAATTTAAGTCTTAGTATTTCAGCTGATTCATTGGGAAGAAGTGAAATTGAATGCTTCACTCGACTGATCGCCTCGTTTTTTTCCAGATCTGTTATCAAGTTACTCTCGACTTGTCTATTCATGGAATCAAGGAAATCCAGTTGATCTTCATCAACTGTTCTTTGAAGTCGATTATTTTTACGCAAGAAAGAGATAGCTAAATTCCGAAGTGTTTTGTAAAGCCATGCTTTGGGTTCTAGAATTTCATCTTTCTGTCTGGAAAATCGTAGAAATGCTTCTTGCACTAAATCCTGTGCTTCTGCACGGTCGTGTACAATTTGGTAGGCATAAATCATTAAGGGTTTTTCTAGTTTATCAAACCATTCACGCAATAGATTTCCTTTATCCTTTTTGCTCATTTTAACTAGGAGTAATAAGAAAACCTCCGATGTGTGACTGGACTGAAATTATAATTTTCAACGACAAAGACGAGATTGGATGGAATTCCTTAGAATTTTTTTTAAATTCGGATTAATTTTCAAAAAGCTCCTTCATCCTCTGTAGTCCTACGCGTAAAGTTTCCCTAGGGTCCACTTCCCACCATGACTGGTTAAATAATTCCAGGCTGACAGTACCATCATATCCCATTTCCTTAAGGGCTTTAATTTCTGCCCGAAGATCAATCTGACCATCACCAGGCATCACACGGTCCGGGTCAGTTTGTGTTCCCGCCTCTTTCGCTGGATCCGCGTCGTCGATGTGATAATGGCTGATTCTATCAACCGGAATAGAACGAAGTTCGGACTCAGTCGATCCGCTGTTCCAATTATGGAATGCATCCAAGATTAAAGTTGCATCTGGATCATTCGCAATTTGAACAATTTCCCATGCCTTTTTAAGGGTATGAACAGATTTAAAGAAACTGATATATTCAAAAGTTGGACGAATTCCCTCTTGCCTGCCTATTTCTAGAAGTTCTGCGTAGCGTTCCGGTAAATGATCTGTTTTCGGATTCTCCAAAGGTGGTGTGGCTACAATGAAAGGAGCACCCAAACGAGCACCCAATGCAAAACGTCTTTTAGCCTCATCCAAAACGAGTTGATGTTCCCACCCCTCAAAGTCTCCCCATTGCCTCATTGCAATAACAGAAGGCACAAGAAGCTCGTGGTCTTTAAGTGCTTTTTCAATTTCACTCACCTCGCCACCGCGAGCCACATAATCCCATACATCATTGAGCCAAAGCTCTATTCCATCGTATCCGGCTTCTCCAACCAGTCTGATTTTATTCATCAGACTTTGTGGTTTAATTGTGCTAGTATTAAGGCAATAAATCATAATCTGTTAGGGTCTTATTTAATATGTAAGCTCAGTTCAATCTATTTTGAAAGGCAAGGGAATATTCAATCAGCTATCCAAATATTTGATTTTCAATACAATATCCCAAGACACCCTGAAGGGTACCGTTTGAGAAAGGTTCTTTTGGGGAGTGTCCGGCAATTTTGGCATTCTGGGAAATTTTAAATAAAATCCGGGGGAAATCTCCGGCATACCAATAAAACCAGGTTTCGAAGTAATCCACTTGATTAATCTCTGATAAAAGCGGAAGGCAAGCGTCAATCCAAAGGGTGTTAATTCGAGTTCCTCCCCATACTCCTCCCAGAATATCGTTTTTCCATTCTTTATTTAGTTTGGAAAGTTGAAGGCTCTTTCGGTCATTCTCTTTCCTGCTTTGTCGAACAGGAATATTTAATTGCAATAGAGATTCGATCCATCGGGCATTTTTTTCCCATAACTGGGCGTATTGTTTTAATCGAATATATGGATGGTTTGCTGGACGAAGGCCCCGTATTTTCCAATTGCAGGTAGATTCAAAAGCTTTCTTTGCATTAGCCTTTGCATCTTTCCAGTAAGACGTCGGGAAAGCCTGAGCCAATTGATTCATTGGTAACCGGTTTCTCTTATATCCAAGAACTTCCAAAAAGGATTGATGAAAAACTTCTTCAAGGTTTTCATGATCGAGTCTTTTTCTGGCGAAAGATTTTTTTTGCAACCATCGGTCCTGTGCAGATTGATAATTCTGAGCCTTGATTTCTGATAAAATTTCCGGAGCCTGCAAGTTAATGGGCAATTTTGATTTATAACCTGCTAAAGTTTCAATTGCCTGAGCTTCGAGGAGTTCTTCCAGGCTTTGAGTAAGGTATTGCAAAAGAGGAAATATGGGAATTACTTTTTCTGCCTTAGTTTTGGTCTGCCTTGCTTTCTTTTTGGATGGAAAAAGAGTAACATGTAGAATGACTCGGTTGTAGTTTGCATCTTCGTTGTGCCTATGGTTGAGCCAATCTTCAGATTGAAAGTGAATTTCTATATCACCCCAGGTTTCTTTACTGTTCAGGAGTAAATGAGCATTTTTGAAATCCGGGCCCTCTTCTGACTTGTTCCAAGTTCCCGGGGATAATACTTTAAGTTTTTCTCCGGATTCAGTCTGTAGGCCAATTTGATTGAAATTCTGCTCAGCCCAAATTTTTTGAATGATTTTTTCATCCACCTTTAAAGTACCGTACAAACCCGGCACTTCTTTCACTATTTGCAAATCATGCATATATTCAACTATCCTTTTGGTGGAGATTCGGTAACGGGATTTTATTGGAAAGGGGGCCGGTTTTACCTCCCTGTTTATTATTAATTTTGTTCCGAATTCGATCAATCGCCCCATCAAGCTTTTTTATCAGTTCCTCAATTCGCATGGTTGAGGCACCAGATTCATAGGCACAATTTCGAATTAAGTTATCATTGGTTGCAACAGAAATTCTTTCAGGGTACTTGGCTGCTAGTAGCATTCTTTCAATTACACCGTCTGCTCCCTGAACAGAGGAAGAATAAATAATAGTGTAGCTTTGGTTGCTTTCATGCTGATAGATCCTTCCCCTACCTCCTCTTCCATCAAACACAACAGTTAAAAGACAATTCTCACCTGCCTGAATAGGTTCGAGAAATCGAATCAGGCTGTCGCGGGCCAAATTACGGTCTTTGGTAAGTTCTTTGGATAATTCTGGGATCGCATGCAAGGCATTGTTCCCATCAATGATCAGATGTTCTTGCATTTTAGGTGGGTTCAGTAAAAAAGAGTATACATTGGTACTATTCTCCCTTCTTTTTCGCAAATACATTATATTTATTAAAAATTTATGAGCACAGCATTTTTATTTCCAGGTCAAGGTTCCCAGTCGGTTGGTATGGGATCCGAATTATTTTCACGATTTCCTAATATTGTTGAGCAAAGCGATGAAATTCTTGGTTACTCCATAGAGGAATTATGTTTACGCGAAGATGCAACTGACTTGAACCTGACTAATTTTACCCAACCTGCCCTTTATATTGTTAGTTGTTTGCATGCCAAAGCGTTGCTTGAAGATGGACTGAGACCTTCTTTTGCTGCCGGGCATTCAGTGGGTGAATTTGCTGCTTTGGAAACTGCAAATGCATTTTCTTTTACAGATGGTCTACAGATGGTGGTTAAAAGGGGCGAAATTATGTCAAAAGTCTCCGGTGGCGGAATGGCTGCCGTTATAGGTATGGAAGCTGACAAAATTATCTCTGTTTTTGATGAACAGGGAGCCGACAAAATTGACTTGGCTAATTTTAATTCCCCGGGACAGATTGTTATCTCAGGTCCTGCCTCACAAATTACCCAAGTTCTTTCACCTCTCAAAGATAGTGGTGCCCGAATGGTGGTTCCTTTGAAGGTTAGTGGTGCCTTCCACTCCAGTATGATGAAAGAATCGTCAGCTGAATTTGCAGTTTTTTTACGAAATTTTTCTTTTTCCCTTCCCCGGTTTCCTGTTTTTTCAAATGTCGAAGCCCAACCATATTCCTCAGTTGATGCGATTCCTGAATTATTGATAAAACAAATATTTAGCCCCGTCAGATGGACCGAGGTGATTCAGGGACTAAGGCAAAAAAGTGTTGAAGAATTTATCGAATGCGGCCCCGGTAAGGTTTTGACCAAGCTACTCCGTCAAATCTCCTGAAGTTTTATATCAACACTTTTATTAGATAAAATCAAATATCAGTGTTTTTTTATTGTTTTTATACCAAAAGATAATATTTTTTAAAATAAATTTACATTTTTATTTTTCTTAAGTCTGTGATTATTAGAATTTTGCATTCCTGCCTCTAATAAAACCTTGTTTTTTCGTATTAAATTCTAATTCTAAACTAATATATGTTGTAACCCTTACATATTTTAGCCCAAGTTTTAGATCAATTGTTTAGAGACAGTCCCTTTAATATATCACCTCTTTGTAGGTGGCAGGGCTTCTTCGTTCAAATTTTCGGGCTTTTTCTATTCTAGGGTCCGAAGCATGGGTGCACGGTTACTCATGCATTTTGCCTATCCGCGTTCCAATCTGAAAATTTTATTTGAAACCTAGTCACTACTTCCTATGAAGCAAGCCACTCAGCATACTTTTAATTTTAAAACACTAACTTGGGTAGTTCCGACTCTGTTCGGAGTCTTGCTTACCCTGTCAATAACGAGAACGCTTGATGCCGCGGTCGAAGGAGGTGCTCTTCTAAAAGGAACCACCCTTTCAGACGACTCGTCCGTCGTTCCAGAGCAAAGTGCTACTTCCAAGGCAATCAAATGGTCGAGTACTGATTTGGATCCAAGTATTTTTGAGTTTGATTCAGCAAACCCCACCCGTCTCAAAGTGAAAGCAGCTGGCGATTATTTCCTCGCTTTCTCTTCACCTGTTGTCGAAGCAGTCACTACCGGTAGTAAACGTTCCCAGGTTCACTTCTTTATTAAAAAGAATGGTGGATCAACCCAGATTCCTCATGCCAATGCTCGCTCAACCTACATAAGGCACGACTCAGGTCATACTGAGAGCAGTGGTCATATGCATGTCCTCCTACCCAGCCTTTCGGCTAATGATTACATCGAAATTTTTGCAAAATCTTTTGATGTCGCGAATAATACGGTAAGAATTGGAACTGCTTCCTTATTTCTGGAAAAGATTGCATCCTCACGCACCATCTTTTCTGCAACTGGTACCCGAACAGTTGCAGGTACTAATCTCAACCCTGATACCGCATCGCCTTTGCAGTGGACTCAGGACGTTGCAGATTCCGGATTTACTCACAGCAACTCATCCAGCAGTCAGAATATTACCCTGGATAGTTCCGGGAAATATCTTGTTTTTATTGACATGCCCATTAGTTCCTCTGTGCAGAGGGCTTCTCCCCAGATCATACCTAAAATCGGAGGAGTTCAGGTTACTGGTGGATTTGCGGCACAGGGATACATTCGTGCTTTAGAAGCAACTTCTAAATCTTCCGTGCATTGGGTCGGCTTGGTCCAGACTGCTTCCGCGAATCAGGTTCTTACCTTTGAAGTTGGTAAGCGTGCTGCCGGAGGAACGGTTACAGTGCCTACAAACGAGAAAGCATCCGTTTTTATCGAAAAACTTGCCGATGCCAACAATCTCTTTTCTGCTCGGGCCACTCAACTCTCGACTGGAGATAATTGGAATGTTGCCGGTGAAGTGAAGTGGGCAACCCAGGAAACTATTGATACAGTTAAATTCACTCATTCGGGCACTTCTAATGCGCATCAGGTTACTGTAGATACGGATGGTGATTATTTATTGCTTTATTCGGATGCCTTGACTTCGACCGTTGCCCGAGCGAATCCAAGGATGGTGGTACGGGTAAACGGAAACGATATACTGGGAACCGAAGTTGCCTCTCATTATATTCGTAACTCAAGCGGGCACAATCACTCATCCGGTTCCTTGGTTACTGTTTTGAATGGTTTGAAAAGCAATGATGTAATCACAATTGGGGTTTCTGCTGAAGCAGCCAGCGGTACTATAGACGACCATTTCCCTGGCCGTCTTGTTTTAATCAAAAAACCCACACTCCCGGCACCTGTTATCACAATTGCTCAAACATCAGGAACTTCTCCTATATCTGCCAGCGTAACCTTTAAGCAGGATGGATCTAATGTATCTGTTACCGGGTTTACGGCTGCTGACATCACCGCAAATGATGCCACTATTTCTAATTTTTCTGGCTCCGGACACACTTACACATTCCATGTTGTTCCAACCATCTACCCTGCTATTATCAATGTAACTATTCCATCCGGTGCTGCAACGACTGGAAGTGGTGCTCAGACGGGTACTGGTACTGCACTGACCCAGTTTCGCGATTTGGTCACCGATGATAATTCGTTGGTCTTATACCTACCATTTGATGAAGGTACAGGTACTGTTACCAAGGATCGTTCATCAAGTGGTAGGGATGGCACTTTGGGAGGCAATCCAACCTGGGTTGCTGGTAAGAGAGGGTACGCTCTCGAATTTGATGGTACGGGGGATCAGGTTGATGTTAATAATTTTAGAGGAGTAGTTGGTAATGGACCAATAACGGTAGCTTTATGGTTCAAATCAACATACAACAATGCTTCCGCTCAGCAATCCTTTGTAAGTTGGGGGGTGAACGGAGGTGGAACTAGATATACCTTAAATTTTGATGGTGCTAAAATTCGTTTGGATAACGGAGGAGGTGCTGCGACTACAACTGCCACTTATGCGGATGGTTTTTGGCATCATATTGTGGCGATCAAACCAAGTAACGGTAATCTTGGAAATGTGGTTCATTATGTGGACGGTGTGGTATCAGCACATGGTGGTTCGGCTGGTGACACGTTTAATATTTCTGAATCATCAAATTTTTCAATTGGTGCTGACCGTACGGGGGCAAACCGGATTAATTTTGTTGGTACTATTGATGATGTAAGGCTGTATGCTAAGGAATTGAATTCCACTGCCGTTGCCGCTTTATACGCAAGTGGAGATGGTGAGGGATATTACACACCGACTATTCCAACCCTGACAGTTGATCAGTATGCAAATGCGAATCCTGTACCCGTAAGTGTTACTTTTAAACGTGGGGGCTCTAACCTTCCGGTCGCCGGATTTACATCCAGTGATATCTCAGTTAACGGTGGAACTGTGAGCAATTTTAGTTCATCCGGTGGTGGTGGACATACTTACACTTTTAATGTAACTCCTACGACTTTTCCTGCTACGGTTACTGTTACTATTCCAAAAGGAGCTGCTGCTGGAGGAGGAGGAGTTTATGAGAATGATGTTGTAAGTAAGTCATTTTTTGCATCCTACCCTATTTCTTTTGCCCCTGAATCGATGGAAGGTGTTGAAATGTGGTACGATGCATCTGATTTAAACGCAGATGGCACGACCGACACCGGTTACAGTGCAGGTAGTGCGGTCAATTCTTGGAGTGATAAATCCGGAAATGGATATCATCTTACCAAGCAGGGAGATCCCACATGGGCATCTCAAAATGGACTGGGAGTGGTGAATTTTGACGGGGATGATTCTTATTATTCAGCTAATGAATGGGGTGGAAAGCAAGAGTTTACCATTCTCTCAATTGCTCGCTACACCCACTCGACAAATAATTACCGTTTAATTGCGGACCGTACATCAAATAATTGGATTTTCGGCTTTCATAGTGGACGCATGCATACTTGGCATTTTGGTGCATGGTTGACCCAGGTTGACAATGGAAAAGATACAAAGTTCCACTTGCACAGTGCTAGTATGACAAATAATGATCGTGGAAATACATTTTTTGATGGTTCGAGAGTCGGATCCGTAAATGGAAATGGAGCCGGTGGTAGCTACATGCCGCGTCAGATACAGTTTGGTGGTTGGCAGACAAATGCTGAATATTCAAAGGGTGAAGTTGCTGAATTTATCGCATTTGACCGCGTACTTGGTGAGTCAGAGCGATTGGCGGTGGAGGGATATCTGGCAAATAAATGGGGAATTGCGCACCAATTACCTGCATATCATTTCAATCGCGATACTATGGCAGGTGTAGGAAGTGGAATTTCTGCAGAAATAACTGCTGCCAGTCCAACTCAGGCATATCCGATCCCTGTTACTGTCACCTTTAAGAAAAATGGTACGAATCATTCGGTATCAAGTTTTGCCAATGACTTTACAACTTCTTTCAAACCTTCAGAGATTAATGGCTTGGAATTATGGTTGGATGCATCCGATGGATCTTCAATACTTCATTCTTCCAATGATGTAAGTGCATGGAATGATAAAAGTGGAAATGGTCTGCAGGGTTTACAAGCAACGAGTAGCAAAAGACCATCTGTCGTTGCAAATGGACAAAATGGACTATCAACTATTCGATTTGATGGAACAGATGATTTTATACAGGTTCGTACCTTAAAGATTAATCAAGCTTACACAGTTTATTCTGTAGCCAAAACAACTGCCGGCTCAGCTAGAGATTACCTTTTTGACGGTATTACGACGAATAGTGCCCGTAGTTTAATAGCTCTTAGAAATAGCGGCACTGTTCAATTTTGGGCAGGTAATTGGGCTAATACAAGCATCACTTCTCCTACTGGATTTTTTACGCTTTCTGCCGTTTTTGATAATACAAGTAGTCTTCTCAGTTTGAACGGTACAACGGTGACTGGTAAAAATACTGGTTCTTACAGCCTGACGAACGGGATTAACCTTGGTACGAATTATCTTTCGACTGCTGATTTTCTTGAAGGAGATATTGCTGAATTTATTATTGTTGATGGGGTTGCGAGTACAAGCGATCGTCAAAAAGTAGAGGGCTATCTTGCCCATAAGTGGGGAATTACAGCTGCTTTAGCATCTGCACATCCATACAAGTCTTCACAGCCAACCAGTGTTGGGGTTTCAAGTGAGGATTTTGTTGTACAGGGGGCAACTGTTTCAAGTGTTTCTGGTTCGGGAGCCAGTTATACCATGAATCTTACCCCGCACACTAATCCTGCCCGCATTAAGATAAAAGTCGGGGAAGGTGCTGCTGCATCCTCATCCACAGGTGAGCGTAATCGTCGATCAACCAAAGAAATCCTTTTCCGTCCTCCCGTGTTAAAAGAATCTAATCTTGCCTTGTATTTTCCACTTGATGAAGCGGAAAATGCCACCACCGTTCAGGATTGGGGTCCTCATGGACTTGTTGGAACGGTAAGTGGTAACCCTTCTCGTTTTCCCGGCCGAGTCGGTTCAGCCTTTCGTTTTCCTCAATCTGCTGGACTTGGAATTAGTGTGCCGCATCACCGTTCCATGCGTATGGGGAGTAGCGGTGCATATACTCATAATATATGGATCAGAATGGAAGTGGGTACTCAACAATGGGGAACTGTCGCAGGAAGAGAGGGAGGCATTGGAAGACAGTACTTCTTCTATTTGGGAAATAATAACAATGCCAATGGTGGATTTATTCATCATCGTTATATGCAAGGCAGCAATTGGAGTTCAGGCCCACCCGATGCGTATCGAGTCTCACCACTCGCATGGACCATGGTCACAGTGATGAACCAAGGGAATCCGGGTGTTGCTAAAACTTATTTGAATGGTGCACCCATTCAAACTGGAACAATAACAGATACTATACGCGTTGAACAAACCACTCCTTATAAAATTGGTAATGCAAATCTAAAAGCAAGCGTTCAGAATGCCCGTCTTTACAATGTGGCTTTTACAGATGCTGAAGTTCTTGCTTTGTATAATTCTGTAAACGCCGAGTCTGGTGCCGTTGTTATCAATGTAGATAATGTTGTGCCATTTAATGCTGGCGTTGCATCTATCACGCAACCTACTTACTCGGTTACCGTTAGTGCATTCGAACCGACATGGTCGGCTTCTGGATTGCCAACAGGACTTAGTATCGATGCAAGTACAGGTGCGATTACTGGTACGGCAAGTGGTACACCAGCAAATACGGGAACAGACCATGCGGTTGATCTGATGGCCACAAATGGATACGGAAAAACCACAAGATCAGTGATCATGAAAGCCTATCCCATGCCCTCTTCGATTACTGATGGTGGTGCTATTGATTTAGGTATGTACGGAGCTACCCTCACTGGGTCTTTTGCCGATGTCACTGGCACAGAATGCAAGGTTCATTTCTTTGTCGATACTGCTGACCGTGGAGACAGCAATGTATCCGCCTGGGCACAACATTTTATTCTGGAAAACCAATCTCCCGGTTCATTCAGTCGTGTGTTAAGTGGTTTAACCTTTAACACGACCTATAGTTACCGTTTAGCGGTGGAAAATATTGGAGGTGCTTTAAAATGGACAAGTTCAGCTGGTACTTTTGCTACTTTAGCTGGTTTAACCGCCCCCACACTAGGTGATGTTAATGCAAGTGATACCGTTTCTCCAAATATTACCCCAGTCGCATCCACAGCAACCCTAAACGGCACACTAACTGCAACCGGTGGTGAAAACCCCACTGTTTATTTTGTATGGGGTGATAATGATGCCGGAACTAATTACGCCAATCTATCCAGTTGGGATAATCAAATTGCGATGGGTGTGCTTGGATCAGGTCCGTTTTCCACTAATCTAACTGGTTTGGAAATAGGTAAGGTCTATTACTTTAGAACCGCGGCAAGTAATGGTTCAGGTGCTGTTGTTTCAGACAGTTTGGGTATTTTCTCGGTCAGCAATCAGGGCGGACAGACTATCAATGTTGGCAATATCTATCCTACAAATATGAAAATCTGGTTGGATGCTAATCATTCCTCCGCTTCTGGTGCCACCTGGACAGACCGTTCAAGCAGTGGAAATGATGCCACCAAAAATGGCACTCCTTCGGTCGTTTCTAATGCCCAGAATGGATTGCCCTTGATGCGATACACTGGAACGAACGGACATTATCATTCATTTGACCGAATTTCGGATATCCGCACGGTTTTCTGGGTGGTGAAATATAATTCGGGCGCATGGTGGCTTCTAGGAGATTCAAGTACTCACCATTTCCATGGTAATGGAGCTAATGATATTCTCGGTCCAAATCATTGGCATAGTGGAATTTCCAGCAGTAATATGTTCTATGTAAATGGTAGTGCAACCAGTAAAACTGCTTCCTGGCCAAACGGAATTAGTGTTATGTCCTTGGTTACAACCGCAGATGTTCAGGCAAATAACTTCTCAAGTGACCGAAATATCAATGGGCGCTGTGCGAATGGAGATTTAGCAGAACTTATTGTTTTTAACAGAGCATTCTCTTTAGGAGAAGTTCAAATGGTTGAAGGTTACCTCGCACACAAGTGGGGTCTTGCTGGAGACTTGCCAAGCAGTCACCCTTACAAAACTTCCTTAACCACTCCGGTAAGTAAATCAATAACCAGTGCAACAACGGCATCGGCAACTGTTGGTTCTTCCTTCACATTTACTGTCACTACTGATGTGAGTAACCCCGCCTTCCAGGCAGCGAATCTGCCCCCTGGTTTGACCTGTGCTCTTGGTACCGGTGTAATTTCGGGCACTCCTCTTGCTGGTGGTACCTATGTATCCACAGTGGTTGCACAATCATCAAGCAGCAATGAATATGCATCTGGTATATTGACCATTACTATTCCGATTTCTGCCCCTCTTCTTGCAGTGGAAGCTCCCGGCAACTTGGTTATGACCAGTGCAAAACTTAAGGGATCGGTCACCAGTACGGGTGGTCGGGATGCCACCATTACCGTGTACTGGGGAGATAATAATGCCAGCACTAATGCAGGTAGTTGGGATAACAATTATGTTCTCGGTTCAAAAGGTCAGGTGGCACTTGCTCATGATGTGACTGGATTAACTGGGAATACTCCTTATTTCTATGCATTTAAGGGAGTAAATACATCAGGTGGTACAGGAGGAACAAGTTGGTCCCCCGTTCAGGCATTCACAACACCTTCTTCAGTGAGTTCTCCTATTTTGGGTAACCTTCATTCAGTGACAGATATCACATCTTCCGCGGCTAAGTTGAATGTAAACCTACAAAGCACCGGTGGTGCGGATTCCAATGTAACTTTTTACTGGGGGGATAATGATGGAGGAACAACTGCTGGTTCATGGGATAATGCGATAACTATTATTAATGCACAACCAGGTAACTTGGTTGGGGAAATTACAAGTGGCTTGAGTTCGCCCACAATTTACTATTTCCGTGCGAAGGCAAATAATTGGACGGGTACAACCTGGGCAACTAGTAGTAGTAGTTTCACACCGAGTTCCATTCAGTCGGCACCTACAAAAAGTGCAAACTTGATTGGTTGGTGGAAATTTGATGACGACACGAATTCCACCGTTAAAGATTCATCAGGTAATAATAATCATGGTTATCTGCGAAACAGCTCCCATGCATTGGTCAATACTCAGCATAAAAGCGACACCCCATTTGGCACTGGTAAATCAGCCGACCTGAATGGAAACCACTATGTGGTAGTTTCAACAGCAGGAGAGGATACTTTTGACGGGGGTAATCAATTTACCATTGCCAGCTGGGTTAAAGAATTCCCGGATGGTGGTTGGGAACCATGGGTTTCAAAGCGTGGTGAAAGTAGTCAGGGTTGGCAGCTTCGTAGATATTCTGGTGAGAAATCTATGATATTGACCATACGTGGTCCTGGTGGTGACGATCAATTACCTGCCAGTGTGAATCCTGCCAGTTGGACGCATGTTGCAGCAGTTTGGGGTGGTGGTTACAGGAAACTTTATGTCAATGGAGAGAAGCTAGAAAGTGAAGTTCGCTCGGGTGCAATTAATGTGACTAATTCTGCCTTAGTTTTTGGTGCCAGAGATAATTCCGGAAATTATAACCCAGCCTCTCCAAACATTGGCAATTATGCTAATATTTGGGTCGATGATGTGCGCTTCTACAATGTGTTCCTTTCCGATACTGAGGTGGAACAAATTTATGGTGGTGGAATGGGAGATGTCGGGCAACCCTGGATTTCCGTAACCAGCGCAACCTCTGCCACTGCGGCAACTGGTATGGTATTTACTTACCAAATTACAGCCACTAATGGACCGACCAGTTATTCCCTGTCTGAAGCACCGAGTTGGATGAGTGTAAATACGGCGACTGGAGAAGTCTCTGGTACACCAACAACAGGCGGTGTATTCACCTTTAAAATTGGTGCTTCCAATGCAAACGGAACAGATTTTAAGAGTGTTGCAGTCACTGTGGGTGATAATGCTCCTTTTGAATATTCTATGGAATTAACGACCGATTTTGCTGGTATGTCAAGATCGGCCACTAATGCAGAGGCAACTGTAAGTTCCACAACCGCGGCTCATACCTCCTATGCATTATCCAAGGTATTCGACCAAGACAAAGGAACCGGTGGGGATAACCGTTGGCTGCCCTTCCAGAGTGCCCTGCCCAATATTAATTTAACCTTTACATTTACCCATCCATTCCGTGTGACGAGTTATAAAATAAAGGGGCAAGATAATACCTACAATAAACGTGGGCCAAAGGCATGGTTGCTTTACGGTTCAAATGATAACACAAATTGGACGGTCGTGGATGATATGAATGCATCTTCCTCCGATCACCAGACCGGTTGGACCAGTAATCAGGAACGCACTTTCTCAAGTGTCGATGCAGCAGGTGATTACAAATATTATAAATTCCAATTTACTCAGGCAGAGGCCGCGAATGATTATATGGGATTTCGTGAGATCGATCTGATCGGGGTTGATTATACACCAGTTTCTGATTTCAATATGCTGGTCATTTTGGATGAGAATAATGCCACCTTTAAAAATGCCGGGTTCCGTCATTCATTATGCCAGGCAAATGGAGAAGATTTGCGCTTTCAATCCAGTGCAGGAGCAGAGCTAAAATATGAAATTGCAAGTTGGAACCAGTCCGGAAAATCAATCATTTGGTTAAATGTTCCCAGCCTTGTCCGTGATGATAAGATTACAATGCGTTGGGGGAATTCTGGATCGGCTACTCCATCTTATGTTACCGACGGTTCAGCGTGGTCTAACTATTTAGCAGTTTACCACCTCGATCAGGCACAGGGAGAAAATGCACCTGATTCCGGTCCTCATAATAACCATGCAACCATGCGTGATCCACAAAATAATGAACCGATCAAGCGTGCAACCACAATAGTTGGTGGTTCCTATGAATTTCCAAAAAATCAAAACAAGGACTTTAGGAACGAGTCTATGAGTGGTACCATGACACTTGATAATTTTGCCCTTTCCGGTTGGGTACGGGCAACTACCAATGATGCTCAAGACTGGCATGATTATTACGGAATTAATACCACCAATAGTGGACAATTACGATTTGAGGCAAACAATGTAAACCCCCCACGTATTCATGTTCCTGCGTCAGTCATTGTTCATCCAAATCTGTATTCCTCGAATAATAGTGCCGGTAAACTTGACCAGAACGAATGGAATCACTTAGTTTTTTCAGGCTCTGGTGGAAAACTCCGTCTCTACATGAATGGTGTGCTCAATACAACCGCTGACTTTCAGGAAAGTGCACAAGTTAATGGATTCTATATTGCTATGGCGAATAATAACAGTGCCGGTGCGATTCATGACGAAGTTGCATTGCATAAGGTTGGTCGGCATGAAAGATGGGCAAATGCTACCTACAATAATCAAAATACTGGAAGTAATTATGTAAACCTCGGTACCTTTGCTGGTCCTCCTTACTTTGAGGATACGGTAACCGTACTGTATGGTAAAAAGAATGTCGCTATTGCCAATTTTACTCCAACTGTTTTTGGTGGTGGAAGCTTAGCCTACTCTGCCGCTGGTCTTCCTCCGGGAGTTTCAATAAACTCATCAACTGGTGTTATCTCCGGGACTACGGATGAAGTGGGAGATAGTAGTTTTACTATTACGGCTACTGGTTCTAATGCGGCTGGCGATGTAAAAACTTCAAGCAAGACCTATGTGATCAAGGTTTCCGATCCGGATTCTTTTCCATACAAGGTCGATTTTACTCTTTCGGGATATGCGGGTTCTTCAACCCTTACCCAGTTTCCCGTTCTGCTTACCTTTGATTCTGGTATCACTGGGTTCAGTTATAATTCTCTAGCCTCTGCGACAGCTGGTGATTTGCGTTTTTACGCAGCCACTGGTGAGGAATTACCCTATGAGATAGAGTCTTGGGACACCACTGGTGCATCCCGAGTGTGGGTACGTGCTGGAACCATTGCCGGGAACGCAACCAAAATAACCGCTGCCTGGGGAGATGCATCCCAGGCAACTGCGCCCAATTATGTATTCGACGGTTCAACTTGGTCAAACGGATACCAGGCAGCTTGGCACTTCCAGGAGATGTCTGGTGTGCTGACCACAGATTCAACTACAAACAACCGCCACCTTACTGCCGAAGGCGGTGCCACAACGGGTACCGGTCAGGTAGGAAATGGTATTGTACTTGATGGATCCAATGATCAACTTGAAGCTATTGGGTTCAAGGGTATTACCGGTGCTGCCGCCCGTACTATGGAAACTTGGGTGAAAACAAGCAGTACTGACAAAGCTTTGATGTCTTGGGGACAGGATGCGGTAAACGCAAAATGGATTTGGAGAACGCAGGGAAGTGGAAATCATCGCGTAGAACTGAATGGGGGGGGAAGAGAATCAAATGCTGCGATGAATAATAATACCTGGCGACATGTGGCTGCAGTATTTCCCGAAAATGCTGCCAATTTAAATAGTATTAAATTTTATATCGATGGTGTAGAGACTGGATATGCGAGTGGATACACTACCCTGCCCGCTACCGGGGATTATCTTGATGTTCGCTTGGGGAATGACCATTCTAACCGTCGTCTCAATGGATCAATGGATGAAGCCCGTATTTCTTCAGTTGGACGATCCACTGACTGGATCAAGGCATCATATGATAATCAAAAATCGAGCTCCAATTTTGTGACCCGTGGATCCGTAATTGGTCCACGAATTGTAACTTCTCCACTAGTAGCCACAGCTACAGTGGGCACATCTTTCACTTACAACGCAAGTGCAGTGGGTAGCCCTTCCAGTTATACGATACTAAATTTGCCGGGTGGACTGCAATTTAATCCATCGAGCGGACAGGTTACGGGTACGCCAACTACAGCGGGAGTTTATCCAGTTTCTTTAATTGTTGCCTACTCCGATGATGATGGAAACCTTACTGACTTGGATTCCAATCCCGATCAATTGGGTTCTATCTTTGCACCGGAAAATCCAGGTGATCCAGAGCAGGTCATTCTTTCCCTCACTGTAAATGCGGTTGCTCCTACTGTCACTACATTAGCGGCCAGTTCAATTGACTCTACGAAGGCATCATTTGATGGTAATGTAACCAGTACGGGTGGAGATGCCCCTGATATTCGAATCTATTATGGACTCACTGATGGTGGAACTACTGCAGCCTCCTGGACTAATGTTCAGGAAATTGGTAAAAAAGGTGGAGAATTTGGATATGTTATTGGTGACTTGATCCCAAGCACAACTTACCGATACCGTGTGCGTGCTTACAACTCTGCGGCAACCACAGGGGTATGGGCATCCAACACCATTTCTTTTAGCACCCAGGCATCAAATAAGCCCGTTGTAAATAATGGTGTAGTCTTGAATGCCACGGGTACAAGTATAACTTTTAAAGGTGGTGTAACGACAACAGGTACGGGTACCATTGCTCTTGGTTCCGGTCCATTCACTGGAGATCGTTACCCGAATCTGAAACTATGGCTCGATGCAAATGACACCTCAACTATGGATCAGGGAACTTTTGCAGGAGAAATCGGGACACCATCGAATAATCAGCAGATTGGATACTGGGCGGACAAGAGTGGTACTGGTCACCACGCCACGGTTTATGGAAATGTTAATGCGAATAAGCCAAAGTATTACTCAGCTAATATGAATAGTAAGCCAACCGTTCAATTTGACGGCTCAAATGATTACCTTATTCTTCAAAATGGAAGATCAGATTTCCATCAGTGGGATAAATTGACTGTTCTTGTGGTTTATGAGGACTGGGGTTCCGGAAACTGGAGAAGAGTGTTGGGTAATGTGGATCATCAAACCGGTGGTTGGTGCTTGACCTGGAATAATGCCAGTACATTCCGTTTTCGAATTGTGGGTACTTCCGGTGGGGATGACCGTACATTTAGCGGAACTCGTCAACAGACTCACTTGGTTAGTCTGACTTACAACGGAAATGTCCGTTCCGGAACATTGGACGGGCAATTCCAGCAAATGACAGATACTGGTGTTCTGCCTGACAATCCAAATGCTGACTTTGTTATCGGAGGTGCAGGAAGAGATTCTGGTTCGCCTCACTCGGCTTCCAAAGTCCGCATTTCTGAAGTTTTGATCTACAAAGACGATTTAGCTGCTGCCGATATTCAAAAGTTGGAAGGGTATTTGGCACATAAATGGAACTTAACCAATCGATTAGCTGGCGGTCACCCCTACGCCAGTTCTGCACCCACTTTTGCTGATCCATTAGCAGCTGTTGATTTAACCCTATATTGGGGTACTAATGATGGTGGCGAGAATCCGGCCCAATGGGAACATGAGGTAGATCTTGGTCGTTACTATAAAGAACAGGTTGATGTGAATGGATTCAATGCATACGGTTACCAAAGCACCTGGCGCAATGATTCCTACTTGCGCAATATAGAAAATCTTCGCTCAGCCAGTCACGATCAATATGTTCAGATAAAGGGTGAACCGGGTAGTCCGGCGCAAAGTGGTATGTATTTCAATGGTACTGCAGACTTTATCAATGCCGGTGTGATCCGGAATACCAACAATAACCTCGGTTGGGAAGATAATTTCATGACCTTATTCACCACCACTTTCAAAGCACCGACTACCGGAAATTACCGCTTTAAAATGGATCAAAAGGATGATAGGCATGCCATGTGGATTGATTTGGACCAGGACGGTGTTTTCGAAGGTGGTTCTGGAACAAACGGAGCGTCCGGGAATGAGATTCTTAATCCGAATGGTGGTGGTACTCCTAATGTTAATGAGAATTGGACATCCGGGAATGTTGCACTCACAGGCGGTCAGGAGTACCTTCTTGCGATTGGACATTGGCAAGGCGGAGGCGGAGCAAGAATAAGACCGTGGGTAGAAATTCCAGGAGGTTCCTTCGTGGTGATGAATCCGTTGGCTCCGGCACAGGATGGATATTATAATATTAAAGGACTTTCTAATGGGAATTTCTTACCCGAACAATCCTTGCTTGAAGCAAATGGTACGAACCTGGTGGCAGGCAATACTTATTATTACCGAATCAAAGGTGTAAATTCTCAGGGTGAGGACTGGGCAGACTCAACTGCCAGTTTCGTTTCGGAAAATGCCTTGGATTCATCGACAGGCACACTCACATTTAATACGGATGGCCCGACCCCATCATGGACTGCTAGTTCCGGTGCTGGTGGAACGGGAACTATTGTGAACCGTTCCTACACCGACTCCAGTTCGAATACAATCAGTTACAATGTGGCAAAGTTCGATTTTGACCGACTCAATATTGGGGATGGTGTTGCGGTTACCCTGTCCGGTGCAAATCCATTGGAAATCAATGTTGCTGGAGATGCCACTATTCTTTCAACTCTGGATGCAAATGGAACACTGGGTGACAGCACTGCAGGTGTCCGTAAAAGTAAACTTGGCGGTGGCTTTGGAGGATACAAATGGGATGGAAATGGTTGGGGTGCTGGTACAGGTCCTGAACATTTAACCTCTGCGGATACTTTTAAATCCGGTGGTGCCCAGTTTAAAGGATGGATTGATTTTTCATCTTCTACACTAGTTGCCGGTGCAGAGCCGGGTGGTGGATCCTATGCCGGTGTGGGCGGACGCCCTGAAGCAGTTGGTGGAGCGGGTGAATATCAAACAATAAACGCTTCAGGTGGAACCTATGGAGATGCTGATTTAACTCACCTACTCGCTGGTTCCGGTGGAGGTGGTGGAAATGAGCGCCAGGGTGGTGGCGGAGGTGGTGCCATTAAGATTGTATCCACGGGTACACTTACCTTAGGTGCCAATATTTGGGCGGATGGCGGTGCTGGTGGAGCCCGATGGAATGAGGCACGTCGAAGTGGTGGATCCGGTTCTGGGGGTGCGATTTATTTAAAAGGCGACAATGTGGTAATTAATTCGGGTGTCACCATTTCTGCATCCGGTGGATTACCTGCGAGACATGGTAACGGCCTTATTACAGGTGGAAACACATGGGCAAGTGATGGTGGCGGTGCCGGTGCAGCTGCTGGTGGTGGTGGTCGCGTATACCTTGAAGCTACAAGCTCCCTCATCAATAACTCTAGTGCCACAAACTCAAATTTGGTTGCCACTGGTGGAACAGGAACAAATAGACCCGGTACGGATGGAACGGTAAAGTTGATTCGCCCACAGGTTACAAGTCTTGTTTTTACTTCAGGCACCTTGGTCATCGATACCAGTATGGCGACAATTACACACAGTGATGGGTCTTTCCTTGCCGGTAGTTTTGTGGACAAGACATATACTCACTCTGACGGTACGGGGTATCCATACAAAGTTTGTGTCTTTACTGCCGACGAAATTAACTTGGGTTCTGGTGTGTTAATCACTTTACAGGGCTCAAATGCACTCTCTTTGCGCACTCGAAATAATGGTGACTTCACGCTTTCCACTCAATTGATTGCGAATGGTACAGACGGTGGTGATCACTCAGCTGATACCGTAGGAAAATTGGGAGGTTATGATGGAGGTGGAAAAAGCAGGAATGCGAAAGGACCGGGTAAAGGAGCAAATAGACAATATGGAGACGATGGTCTTGGTGGTGCGTATGCCAAAGAAGGAGTCAGATTGACCGGTACAAATGCCCTATGGGGTAATGTAAATGGAGATTATCACCTTACTGATTTACTCGGTGGATCTGGAGGAGGAGGAGGTCAGTATAAAGCTGGTGGTGCAGGAGGTGGTGCCATTGAATTGGTTGCACATGGTGCCGGTTTACTAAAATTAAATACTGGATCAAGAATTACCGTAAATGGAGGAGATACCACAAATTCAAACAGAGGTGGAGGAGGCGGTGCCGGTGGATCCATTCGCCTGGTCGGTGGAAGTATCGAAAATAATGGTGAATTACAGGCTCGTGGAGGTGGACTTGAACCAGGTGGATTAGCTGATATGGATGGTACCGGTGGAAGGATTGCGTTCGACAGTAATGGTACGATCAAAATTGGTACATATGATCTGAGCGGTCATTCAAAGTCTGCACATAACACTTGGGAGCTTCAGCGCTATCCATTTTTAGATGGTACTCTTGCACTAAAAGGTGACTCCGGTGTAGATGATCTTTCTTATGCAAGTGGTACACTCACGATTGATACATCTGCTGCATATTGGCATCATTCTGGTGGTGACCATGGATCCGGTGTGCTGCAATCTTATGATGATGATGGTATTGAATATAAAACCTGTACTTTCACCTTTGATTCAATCAGCCTGTCTGGAAGTGTGAATGTGGTTCTGCAGGGTGATAACTCACTCATTCTCAAGACGCAAAGTAATGGAAATATTAATGTGGGAGTTGATTTGAGTGCAGATGCGACTGATCAAACCTATGATAGCAGTAGAAGTCCGAGTAATAATAGGCATTACAAAAGCGTGGGTAAACTTGGCGGAAGAAGCGGGAAAATTGCGGGTACATTTGTTGGAGAAGGACCCGGTAAAGGCCAGACTCGTATTGAAGGAGCCACTGAGTCGGATGGATTTAAACAAAAGGGTGGCGGTGCTGGCTACGGCTCCGCTGGTGAATATTCTGCAGGAGGTTTTGGAGAAGCCTATGGATCCGCTTCCCTTGCCCACTTGCATGGTGGTTCCAGTGGTGGATCCGGGCAACATATGGGCTCAGGCGCAGGTGGTGGAGCCATTTCCCTTGAAGCACATGGTGATGGTAACCTGACCATACAGACGGGTGTTACTGTTTCCGCAAACGGATCAAAGAACAATCAAGCCGAGACTAACGACCGAAATGGTGGTGGTGGATCCGGTGGTTCTATACGACTTGCCGGTAATTACATTTTCAATAATGGAACTATTTCCGCCAAGGGTGGAACCGGTGCAAAAATGGCCAGTGGTGGCGGCGGACGTGTTGCTTTCAACTTCCGCTCTGGTGTTTCCAAAGGAACAGTGGATGTTGGTTCAGGAGATTACACTGGTACGGTGGTGGAAAACTCCACTCCAATTATTATTAATCCTGGAGTTATATCTATCACATATGACAACTTGAACTACCAGGCACCTGCAACCCGAGCAAATGATCTTGTCCTTTGGTATAAGTTTGATGAAACAAGTGGTACCACGGTTAAGGATTCATCCGGTAATGGCCGAGATGGCACTGCTGTAAATGCAGGTGGATCCAGTTGGGTGCCCGGAGTAATGGGCAATGGATTAAAGATTGATTCGGGTACCATGGCTTCATCCAATTCCGGTGGCCAGTATGTGGATATGGGAACCAATTGGACGATTGGTGGTTCTATGAGTATATCCACATGGTTATACATGGATATTTTTGCCAATTATGCCCGTGTTATGGACATCGGAAACGGAGCGGATGTAGACAATATTTTAATTGCTCAGAATGGAACAAACAGCAAATTCGAGTTTGCTGTTAAAGATACTTTGGGTGGAAATGAGGGCCATACCCAAAATGGTTCTGCCCTTCTACAGCAATGGTTCCATTTAGCAGTGACTGTGACTAATGGTGATACCAATGCAGCCCGTTATAAATTTTACTTAAACGGTTCTTTCCTTGGTCAATCAGGCACAGATAAATCTCTCCCAATCAGTAAGGTTCGTACCAATCAATGGCTTGGTCGATCGAACTGGGCTAATGACGCATACATGAAAGGTAGGTTTGATGATTTCCGTATTTATGTGGGCGAATTAACTCCACTTGATGTTTCTGCGATCTATAACGAAACCGCCTCTCCAATTGCTGGTACAGTCAATGCCTTGTACGGTCCGACGGCATTTACTGCGACCGGATTACCCAGTGGTCTAAGCATTGATGCGAATGGAAGAATTACAGGTAGAAGTACTGCTGTGGGTGATCATAATGTAACCATTGGTGCATCCAATCTTTCCGGTAGTGCAAATTCTGAGGTTATCACTCTGCGCGTTGCTGCAAACAAGCCAGTCTTTGCCTCCACAGATAATGCATTCTCCCCGCTCGATCTTTCACCTGGCTTATGGGTGGATGCATCTGATGTAACTACAATTACAGGGAGTACCAGTACGGTCTCTCAATGGAGTGACAAGAGTGGGAATAACCGTCATCTTACTCAGTCCACGGCAGCATCTCGTCCTACTTACAAGTGGAATGCACTCAATGGACTATCCGTTGTTCAGTTTGACGGGTCTGATGATTACTTTGACGGAACAGGATTGGGTACGCCTGGTTCAATATCTGCATTTGCTGTCATTAATCGTCATTCCGCGGTTGCCAATGGAGTACTCTTAGCCTCGGATGGTGCTTGGTCAGGTACAAAACTTCATCTTGCCACGGACAGCAATGGTCTCAATTCTAAGATGGCACTTAATGGTGGTGGGTCAATTGTTGGCTCCAATACAAAAACTTTAAACGCCTGGTCCATTGACACATTCCATCGTGGAGATGTGACTAACTGGGGATCAACGGGAACTATTTTCCACAATGGATCCACAGATGCTACAGCCTCCCTTGGAGCGAATACTCTGCTCAGCCTCTCTGCATTCAATATTGGAAACTGGGATGATGGATCAACAAAGCAGCGCCATTTGGATGGTGATATTGCTGAGCTTATTATCTATCCGGCCAATATTTCTGACCATGATCGTCAGCGTGTCGAAGTTTACCTAGCAAGAAAGTGGGGACTTCTCTCGATTATGCCAAGCCCTGTGCCCTCTCCTTCTGATGCATCGAAGAATCCATATGTTTCCACAATTGGTGGAAATTCGGTTACCACCAGTGTTCCACTTGTGGATGATGGAGGAGAAGATGCCAATGTAACGATATTTTATGGTACAGCTGATTTGGGTGCCGGGTTGGGTGGTCCATGGACACCAGCTGCTATAGGTGCACCCATGAACCTTTGGCTGGATGCGAGTGATACTTCAACGATTGGTGGATTGGGTTGGACAACTCAACACCTTACCGGAGATGCGGATTCCAAGATTGCGACTAGTGAAACATACACGGCCAAGATTAATGTAAACGGATCCAATAAGACCATTAATGGAGTAACCTTTACAGGCTCGAATGGCACATCTGGTACCGGGTGGAAATATACTCAGGGTTTTACCAATACTCACAACAGTAATACATCTTCGGTTGGTGGTCAAATGGGAGCCATGCTAAGTAATGGATTCCGATTCAACGGTATTCCTCAGATTCTTACCATGACTGGTTTGACTGTGGGTAAACGCTATACGCTGGCACTTTATAGTCAGGCTTGGGGAAGTAATCGCCCCTGTGTTTTCACCTGTTCTTCCCTGCCCGGATCAATGACCGTAAATCAGGACCAGTATCATGCATCCAGTCAGGATGGATTACTTCTTGAATGTACATATGAAGCAAAAACAACCGAAGTGGATTTTGAGATCAATCCAGTAGCTGGTCATACTTGGCATCTCTATGCATTCAGTAACCGTGAGGCAAACTCCATACCTGAATGGCAGGACAAGAGTGGAAGGAATTACCATTTTGCCCAAGCTACTCTCGCAGATCAGCCGAAAATCGGTGTTGTTCAGATAAACGGGCTAAATACCATTGATTTTGATGGTGCCGGTGATCGTTTAACCAATAACTCCTACCCCATGGGTGGAACTAATACCATCTACGCAGTCGGATACTCTGCCGGTAACGGATACAAACGTCTGCTTAACAGTTTTACAGATGGCTACTTTTTTATGGGATCCGGAAATGGTACACCAAATATGGCCACTTTTTACGGTGGCGGTTCATGGAATGATGTCGCAACGAATGCACCCGGTTCCAGCCTTGCAACCGCAACCATCATTGGTATGACCAATAACAACACCACTGCCACCCCTTATTACAATGGTACAGCGATGACCACAAAAAATGGTAATATGGGAAGTGGAACCACTGGTTTTGCACTCGGTGCGATTAATAGTAATGGCACACAGGCCTGGGATGGTCCAATCGCAGAAATTGTGGTAACCAATTCAGTTCTTTCCACTGCGGATAGGCAAAAACTGGAAGGTTACCTTGCTCATAAGTGGGGATTAACCGGAAACTTAGCATCCAATCATCCATACAAGACTACCTTGCCACCACCTGTTTCCTGGGATGGTAATGTTAGCATTGATACCTTGCAATCTACTGGATCAATCGCAGCTGGTCTGACTGGTCTCACCACGAATACATCCTATTACTTTAGAATGCGTGCTGTTAATGCGGGTGGTACATCTTGGTCGGATGCTTATGCATTCCGTACTGGAACTGTTGCCCTGCCTCCTGCTATTACGACTGCACCAGTCTCCAATGTGGCCACTACATCAGTTACCTCTGCCGGTAACTTACTCTCATACGATGGAAATGATCAACCAACTGTAACCCTGTACTACGACCCTGATGATAATGCCAGTACTGAGATACCCCGAGCATTTGGAAACCTGAAGTTGTGGTTGGATGCAAATGATACCGCAAATATGGATACCGCTTATGCTGCAGGTAGTTCGCAACCAGCAGATAATGGACTGGTTGGATTTTGGAAAGATAAATCAGGTAATAATAACCATGCTATTGCTCGGAATAACTCTGCTTCTGCGAGACCAACTTATAAGGCAACATCTTTCAGCGGTCGCCCTACCCTTCACTTCAATGGCAAGTACATGTCTGTGTCCAATAGTGCGAGTGGATTTGATAACTGGGATAAGATGACTGTTTTTGTCGTAGTCGATGAACAGGGTTCAAACAGTTGGGCTTGGTGGTTTAGTAAAGCGCAAACATTTAACAGCTCTACTGATAATGCATGGAGCTTTATGGCCAGACGGGCTGATTTGCATACCTATGGCTTCAGAATGTACGGAACATCAGCGGGTGATGCTTTGGAAGCAGCAGATGCAAATCTCCATAATGCTGGTATTATGGCACTTACTTATGGTTACGGTAAACGTACCTTGCACTTTAATAATGATGTTTTGATTGAGTCGTCAGATAGTGGTTCTATTCGAGCCCACAATAGCGTTCCTTTGGTAATTGGTGGACACAATGGTGGTGCAAATGGAGCAAATATCTATATATCCGAATTCCTTGTTTACAATGAAGTTGTAGCTGGTCTTGACCGTCAGATCATGGAGGGATATCTCGCTCATAAATGGGGACTGGCAGGCAGCCTGCCCACCGGGCATTTGTACAAAACTTCTGCTCCTTCTGGTATTAAGACACCGCAGACAACTGCAAGCTTAGGTCAGAAGAATACAGGTGCTTTTACTCACAACCTGACCGGATTGACAGCTGGAAAACTTTACCACTACCGATTTAAAGCTGCCAATAATGGTGGTTCATCATATTCTGACACTAGTAGCTTTGTAACTGTTGGAACTCCTTCAATTAATGTCACCGGTGCAACCGATGTCACTCCGACTGCAGTTACCCTTAACACTAAAATTGAGTCCAGTGGTGGTGTGTCCTTCCAAGTTGGAGCACCGTTCTCACCAAGCACAGTAACTGGCATGATGATGTGGATGGATGGTAATGATCATAATGGAGATGGTACTGCAGATACTTCCACTACTAACATCACAACCTGGATCGATAAGTCCGGAAATGCACGCCATTCGGACGGGTATTCAAGTGATCCTCAGTTCAAGGTCAGCGTATTAAACGGAAAGGGTGTGATTGATTTCGATAATGATGACAGGCTTTGGCAGACAGATAACGCGAAGAGTATGTATAATGATGCAGCACAGTTCTCGATGTTTGCGGTTTCAAGGTATTCTGGTACGGACAGCGAGCGAGTTATTGCATCGGCGGATGATTGGAATTGGATATTTGCCGGGCATGGTCAGTACTATAATCGGGTCGCTCATTTT
>JAOHKZ010000030.1 GCA_028101545.1 Opitutales bacterium
TTGTAGGTGATCCCTGCTCAAATGGATTTAAGGTTGGCACTTGTTCGAAAGGGCTCAAAGAGGGCTTGACTTGATCAAAAGGGTTAGTCGCAGTAGGTAAAGTATTTAAAATAGATTGTGAACCGGGAATGGATTTCCCTTCGTAAAAAGGAACAAAGACTTCTTGCTTTTCCTGTAAAATAAATCGATCAATACGAGGACGAAAATCGTAACTCCATGCGAAGCTTATTTGATCATCGATTTTAAAATTATCAAAAAATTCTAAAGTTTCTGGATTGTATTCCCCTCCTGACTCAGGTCTCCCCCCCTTCCAACGAGCGTAGAATCGCCAGCGAATTAAGCTTTTTTCGTTTGCAACATCGATCCACTTATCTCCTTTTTTAATAAGTATACCGTTGAATATTCCTGCACGCTTGAAGGGTTTGATTTGGCTTACCTTTTTAACTCTTAAATGACCATCCCAAAACCAATCTAATTTGACCCGGTTTCCGACAACTAGATCATTGAATGTATCGATGGTTTTTGAATGAAACCCACCTCCTCGAGAAGGAGATCCGCCATGCCAAGGTGCGAGATATCGATTCAGCAAACCATTATCTTCAATGATTTCTACCCAAGCTTCTCCTTTCGAGGAAAGTATACCATTTAATTGCCCCTCTTTTTTTAAAACGAAACCTTCCCCAAACATGGAAAGGTAAAAAAACAAAAAAACAAAATGGAAGACCTTCATATACCTTAGAATACCTTAGGCAGGATAATCTAAATCGTCAATAAACGTAACGATAATAAACTTCAAGCATCAGGATACAAAGTGTCGTGCGGTAAACCTCAGCATCCTTTCCTCCCTGGCTCGAAGTTTTGCCCCCACCCTCTTTAGGCCAACTACCATCTGCCAGTTGTGAATTAAGAAGCATGGGTTCCATTTTTCGATTCCAAGCCGTCCAAAATGCTCCACCATAATTAAATAATGCCTGAGCATCATAATACCAGGAATATAGATTAGCATCCCCACTATTGTAATCCATTGATAAATTATTCTTTAAAATATGCTGCATGGCTTTTTTTAAGGTTTCTTTCTTTTCCTCTTCTGAAGGGTGTCCAAATTTCCATGATTGCAAACCCAAAGATCCAACACCCGTTAATTTATGGTTAGCTTTTTTAGTATCCGATTTATTGCGATATCCAAAGCCTCCATTCTCAGATGAATAAACACGATAAAAATTCTTAACTGCTAATTCAAGAGCAGGTTCAATATCCGGGAAATTGGCACCCGTGTTATAAGCAGCCTTTAAAGCCTGAAATTGCCAACCACTTACAGAAGTATCACTTGCACCCTTATTACCAAAATCTACTAATCGTAGGTTGTCTGCACCGGGACGCTCTACCATATAAACCCATCCGCCATCAGCTTGTTGACCAACAATTATTCGACGAATTGCTTTTTGAAGAACAGGAAGAATAAAAGCTTTTTCTGTCATACCATAAGCCTCCGCCAAAGCGTAACTTGCAATTCCATGGGCGTAAGCTGACCCGTGTTTATGATTGGTAACATAGAGCCAACCATCTTTTTCATCACCAAGTTCAACGAGATACTTAATTCCTTTGGCAACAGTTTCCCCATATTCCGGTGAATCTGTTAAATCACAATGCCCCAAATAGCAAAGAAGTGCAAAACCAGTCATGGCACCTTTTGAATTCTTTCCCCAAGAACCATCTGCATTCTGATCCTGGCTCAACCAATTCAAGGCTTTTGTCACTGCATTCTCAACCCGTTCCGGGTTCCTCACCCCTCCTCTTGCCAGCCTAGCTACCCGACCGACTTTATCACAACGACCGCTCATTGATTTTGGTACGGAAACACCTAACGAATTAACTGCCGCTCTTAAATTGGTAATTTTATCCCCATTGGCCTTGGACAAAATATCATTCGGATCCTCCGCTCCTCGAAAAACGGTAGGATCAAATGCCAAAGCACTATCTTCATTTTCATCAAAGACAAGGGCATTGGGATCTCCGATATCCTTATTTTCTTGGTCTTCACCAATTCGGGATAACAGGAAGTCTTCTGCACCTGCTATTCCCTGATCAAGTTCACTAGGGTTCACAACTTCTTCAAAATTTTGAGAAGATACTTTGGTTTTATCAGCCATGCCCTGTTCTGCACCTGCAATATCAGGATTTGCAACCTGTGCTTCACGCATTGCATTTTGATTATCTTCGTTTGCCCCCCCCATCGCATCTAGTCCCTCTCCGCGGCCACTATTTCCAAGCCGTGCTCTTTCTCCACCCGAAGCCACATTTGTTTCATCACTAATTGGAACCTTTGAACCCTCTGTCTCCTGACCTGCTGATTGACCTGCCTTGGCAATGGTCATCTCCCGTGGATCAGAAGGATTAATCAAAAGAAAAAGAAAAGAACCCAATCCTAATAGAAGCGTACTATAACACATTACCAAATTCAACCACGGAATGGGACCAATTCCAGCTGGTTTTTTTTTCTTTTCCTCAAAAAAGGCAAGATGCGATAAGACGCCAACTCCAAGTCCTATAAAAACTAAAATTGAAGCCGTGATCAAGTGACCAGCAAATAAATTGCCTACCACCGCAAGTCCTAATGTGGTTGATAGCAATAGAGACAGCAAGGACTTTACTGTCATCTTAAACTAGAAGAACAGGAAATTTAAATTTTGAGTACAAAATTCCTTGTTTGGAAAATCCGAAAGTTAATTCGGTTCGCTAATCTTAGCGTTGTAACGTCCATCTTCTTGACCTCCGCCATAGCGACCCAAATCTAAGCCAATTTTGCGGGATGCAGTCATAATCAGATTCATGTAATACGCCGGATCACCTTCCGAATTAACATGATATTCATCACTGAAAACAATTCCATCACGATTTCTAATATGATCGCTATTTTCCTGCCAATAATAGGGTTTTAAATTTTCGCCTGCTCCAGAGAGGTAACCATCTCCACGCCATGCGTTTTCAACAAATTCTTTGAATGACTTGGCGAAAGTTTTCCCACGGTCAACTTGAAACATTATTCCACGATAAAGTCCGCCGTACCCATTAAGCCCTTCGCGTAAATCTTTAAGGTCATCCATGTAGTGATCCTCAGGTTTACGATTGAAATTAGGTAAATGGTATGCTGGTTGAGCTTCGTCTTGGAATACAAGAGCTAATACATTTTCCTTTTTTGCCGCATCTGCAAAGAATTTTAAAGTTCTCTCACCTTCTCCATCAACTACCAAAACCCTTCGATTGTAAAGATCTTCATCATTTTTGTAATAAGGAAGTAGGGCGTTTTTCAACAAGGTATCTTTCATAACTTCCAAGGCTTTTCTTGTACTTAGAATAGAACCGCTTCCATCTACATGCATCATAATGAAGAGATTTCCGTCTTTTGGAAGGTGGTCATAATCCCACTCGTCATCGTGGTGTCCATGTCCATCTGCATGACCATCTCCGCAGGCACCACATCCTTCGTCTCCACAATCCTTACATGCAATGCCTAACCCTAATGGATGAGAAACACGGCCCGAAACAAGTCCTGCCGCTGCACCAGCTCCGGCTCCACCAACAAGTCCAGCAACACCACCGGCAACACCCGGTGCTACTGCAAGTGCAGGACCACCCATTTCACCTGGATTGCTGGCCGGGTTAGTAGGACTAGTCATTGCTGAAATTTCTTCCCCATCGCTAAAACCATCTCCATCCGTGTCAGAATTTGATGGGTCTAACCCATAAAGAGATTCCAAGGAAGCAGGAACACCATCCTGATCATTGTCTGGTCCTGGGGCAGGTGTACCGGGTTTACTTCTAGGATCACGGGGATTGGACATTCCCTTTACTTCATCTGCATCGCTTACTCCATCCTTGTCCGTGTCATTAGATTGAGGATTTGTCCGAAAGGAAGCCTCCATAGCATCCGAAATTCCATCATTGTCTGAATCAGGTCCTTCGGGCTGTGTTGGTGCAGGCGGAGTATATGTTCCAATTCCTCCGAGTGCTGGAACCGCTTGACCATCCATAACTGCTTGGCCAATACCGGCACCCAATCCTGCGAAACCTGCAGCAGCTCCCACCGCAGGACTGCCAATTCCGGCACCAACTCCCTGGGAGGGGAAATTATAAGCATAAACCTCGGCCCCCTTTCCAACTCCTGGCATTGAGCCTTTTCCAAAACCGGCACCATCTTTGTCAAAATCTCCAACTGCTCCCAATTCTTCATCGTCAAAATTTCCGCGACGTGCATCAGGAACGAAATTACCAACATTTACTCGATCATTTCCACCACGATCCAAGCCGATGTCCTTACGGTCCAGGCGAGCAACTAAATCATCTTCATTGTCTTCGATAATAACTAATTCGTCATCATCAAGATTCGCTAACCTACGATCCAGTAACCCCACATCCACATCGTCATCAATAACGACCCGATCCCGACCTCCACGAACCCTGCCGTTTCCACCGTTTCCTCCAAAGGCACCTCCACGATTGTCTCCGGCCAACCGAAGATGGCGATCATCATTGTCAACGTAAACAATCTCATCATCATCATCTCCAATTACTGCGGTGATCTTGTCATCATTTAAAACGACACCATCAAGGCGGTCATTATAAGCGACATTTGCTCCGGCAATAAAACCACCTTGGTTAACCGTAACAAACCGTTCAACTGAATCCATAACATTACCAGTTTTGGAATCTTTGATAGTATAAATAACTTTGTATTGGCCCGGCGTACTGACATCCACAAAAGAAGCGGTTTCAACAAAAGCTGTCAGGTCTTCATCTCCCACAATCGCAGAGTATCCAGGATCAACCCATAATTTACCAACTGGCCAAGGTATACTGTTACCTCCAGTTAAAGTGATAACAGATGATTCTCCATCTGCACCCTCGACTCCTGCAACAATTTCACCTTCAGTGGTAATTTCTTCATTTGTTGTAATGGATTGAGGTTCATCTCCACCCATTACCAAAAGTAAAGCAAACCCAACTGCTAAAGCATAGCCAGCTACCAAACTTGAGATTGCTACAGTGCGATGCGTTGGGTTCAGTTGCAAATCCTCTGACTGCGACTCCTCAATTGAGGACTCCTCAATCGTCGAATCCGTCGTTTCCTCGTTCGTCTCTTCCTTCTTCATTTTCAGTACTTTCTTTTGTGGTTTGAGTTGAAAGGTTTTTATATTGATTAAAAGCTAAATGAGCCATGACAACCTGACCGAGTATTGTTGCTAAGCCAAAAAGTAGAAAAAATTGGTTTGTAAGTAGGCTAGAGTTTATCAACCCCATTAGAACGCAACCCATTAATAATGCACACAAAATAAGAGAAATGAGAAGTTCTTTTGACATTTTTATATAATTTGACCAAATACTGGTTTGTGCAAGTTAAAAGAACATACTTTTAGATCATTTTCGACTAAATACGAGTGCCTCATTGAATCGAAATAAAGAATGTCACATAAACTAGATATTGAACTAACAATGCTCATTTATATACATCTGCATCTAGTCTTAGGTTTTGGACAAAAAAATTTAAAATGTTAAACCGACAAGAATCATTCAAAAAACCTACCCATTTCAAACACAAAAGACTTTCTTATCATTGCACCTTCCAAGGCACATTATCTGAACGAAGGATGAGGGGCAGTTCAGATATAGGAATCCAATTATAATCTAATTTTCTTAGAACCGCCTCATCCCTAATTTTATTAAAAATAGCAAAGTTTGCAGAGTCTGAATATACGAATAGGTTTAAAAAGAAATCCTGTCGAACAAGACGCGGTGCATCGCGAACCGAGGAAAGAAATAAATCCAGTGCATCATTGTTCATTGGATCTACCCCTTTTTGAGGGTCAACCTTCACCTGAAATCGCTTATCTGGAGTTTGGTTCCACAGTAATCCATCCTCATTTTTTTCGACGGATCCGATATTTAGGGAAATCATAGGGTACATCTTTCCATGGGCAACGATTACAGGTAGAGGCTTTTTTCGAGTGTCCTTCTGTTGAGGAAGGCTAACTTTTCGGTAAGGCTTCTTTTTGAGTTCCTTGCTTAATTCCTGATGCTCAAAAATCGCTTCCAATCGACTCAATTCTTCCTCCATGGTCAAACGCTCCTCTTCGATTGTGGTTTCCATGTCTTCCATATCCTTAAGTTTTTCTCGTGCTCGTTGAGCCAATTTCTCCATGGAGGATGAATCACTATTCAAATCGTCTAGATTATCTTTAATCTCCTCAATTTCTTCTCTTTTAGAGTATGCATCATCTTCTAAATCCTCCAGGATTTCGATATTTTCATCCTTTAGGTCAAGAAGGGAATTTTTTAATTGTTCTCGCTCACGAATAAGCTCGGACTGGTTATCATCTGTCTTAATCAACTTATCATAAAGTTCTACACTCTTTTTATTCACACTCAACGCGAGGAGAAGAGCAATTAGAATAATTCCCCCAAATGTGTTGCATAAAGTGTCCAGCAACATATCCAAGCTTCCGCCCTCATCTTCTTCCCTTGCCATAGCTTAGTAGTTAAAAATGCCCTTCATTAAATTCGAATTCATGGGTTGGGTAAAAATTCAACAAAAGGATCAGGAGTTTTATCGGTAAATAAAACCGCAGCTTCTTCATGAATTGGTTCAAATCCATATTTAAAACCCAACATGCGTGTAAGGTTATTTTTAGGGTCACAAAGTAAGTCAAAAAGGTTTTTCTGAATCTTTCCGTTTCTTCCCGGAACATTGGTTACCGTTGTTTCACAAGCCGATGGCCGGAAAAAATACACAAAGAAGTTTCTTCTCTTGTTGTAAGATGTAAGAGCGGATCCAAGTTGTTGGTAATAATTACTAGGGCTTACTTGAATCGTTCTTTGCTCTCCGTTAAAAACTCCAATCGTAAATTCGGTTGCTCCAAGTATTACCAAAACAGGCTTTTCTCCAACATCATTCTCTTTGGGAATAACCCGCACTTCATTTTCAATTTGGGACTTCAATTGCTCAACCTGTGAATTTAGGTTTGAGTCCAATTCCTGAAGTTCAAGCTCCGAAAGGTTTTTTAGAGAACGTAAAACTCGAGCGTTTATTTTGTCTTCAAGCCCTTTTTTCTCTTCGATTAATTCGTTCTTTTGAACCTTAGCCAAATCAATCAATAATTCAAGGCTTTCAATTTTCTTCTTGGTGTCTTTGCTTTCATTTGAATCCTCTATACCCAGTTTCTTTTTAAAAACCTGAAGTTCCAAGTTAAGTTTTCTAAGTTCTTCAGCCAGCATTTCAATTTCACTATTTTTAGCCTCACTTTTAACTATGAATTCTCTTTTCTCCTCGCTAATCTCCTGATGTAATTCGGCAATTTCTTCAATCACTTCGGTTGCATTGAATTCACTTGAAACAACAATAGTAGCATTTCCACCCCCATCATTTTGCCCATTAATTAACTCAACCGGTGCGGTGTTATTCCCTGGATTGTCTCCTTCTTTCTCGCGTTTTGGATTAACTTGGAGGGCCAAGATAAGGGCAATAAGAACAAGAATCCCAATAACTGCTGTAATGATGTCCTGAAAGGCAAAGAAACTTACTTTCTCTTCACTATTTCGACTGCTTCTCCCCATCTATCTTATTTATGGAATTTATAAAGGATCGATCTCACAAAGAGAATTAGGATCGTCCCCGTCCAGATTTCTCCAACTTGAGCTTCGCTAATACGTAAGTTTGGCAATATTCGTTGCATTCATCGAGAAGAAGGAATTCCTGCCTTTTGCGAAAAGTCATTACCATTTGTACTACAATGGAAGCAACCAAACCCAACAATGTGGTATCAAAAGCAGTGGATAAACCACCCGTAACATCCGTTAATGAATTCTTTAACTTGTCCACATCATCAGCCAATTGAATAGTGACTCCAAATTCTCCAATCGCAGACCCAAGACCAAGTACTGTACCAATGAAACCAAGTACGGGAATAGCCCAATTAAATCCGTTGATCAAACTGTAACTAGCGGAGACCTGATCCTCATCAATTGATGCTTGCGCATTTGTTAAGCTAGCAACCTCACTAATTTCTCCGATGTTTTGTAAGTTGGAAAGGGCAACATCAATCCGGTTTAGTAAAAGAAAATGTTTAGGATCATCAACCTGTCCACGAATTCTAAGAAGGGCATCTCTTGCAGTTGCATTGTTGAGAAAAAAGTTTGGATCCTGTGGAATTAAATTAAGGGCCAAAATCTTTCTTTGAAAACTTACCTTCCTTCCCTTAACAAAGAGAATAGCAAGAGCCCAGAAGAAAAGCAGGGTTATTCCCGCACCCATCAGGTATCCACCTAACCCACGATTTATAAATTTATCAGCCAATGCAATATGAAGTGGGATATCACGAACTTGTTCTTCCTGTGTACCATCTTCCAGGGTAACCATCTCAGAATTTGATTCTCTCCACTCCGCTGCTGTACCAGAATCTCCAATTACAAATTCCAACACTAAGAAGAAAAGCGTTGATAAAATTAACCCCACTAAAAAAGTGAAGAATGCGTTCGTGTCAGTATATCGACCACCACTGAAACCGATCTTCTGCTCAATATCTTGAGTCGACCAGCTTAATTCAGGTTCATCAAATCCTACTCCTCCGTCCATTTATTTTTGTCCTTTCACTAGATTGTACAACACAGGGCTTTCAATTATAAATTAATTCTCATCTTCTGTCCCCTTCACAACTGTTCCGCAAGCTAAGTCATGAAGACCCTGTCTTCGAGGAGTCAGAAAAACCACAAAGGGTAAAAACACGGTTAAAGAAAAAAGGATTTTAAGCAATGCTCTTACCGATGAAGTTCCGAAACCGGGAACACTATCATCGCCTAATCGAACTACTTTAATTTTCGACATTCTCTTTCCAATAAATCCTCCCGCCTTAGAAGATTCACCTAGGCTGTAATACAACCAACCAAGTATAAAATAAGCAACAATACCAGCGACGACAAGTGCAAGGTCAAACTGAGAAACCGCACCGGCAATTCCGAGCAAAACTCCTACCACCAAAAGAAGAATGATTCCATCAACCAAACCCGCAACTAGCCTTGCACCATGAGGGGCCAGGTTTTCAGTATCAAAACCGGGGGAATCTACATTGATATTTTCTTCAATATCCTCTCCATCGGCTTCATCCGATTTCTCAATATCTACAGGTGCTTCTTTTTTTACTAATTTTGTAGGTTCTGCTGGAACCTTCTGAATAAGAGGTGGAACGGAAGGTGCAGCAGGTGCGGGTGGGGGTTTGGGTGGCGGTGGAGCCGCAGACCCAAGAGAACTAAGTCCATCTGCAACACCAGGTATCTTAGATAAAGGAACCCATTCAGCTACGCCTTCGAACCAAACTAAATCACTAAAACGCAAGTTCCCCGCTTTTAAATAATCTTTCAGCTCCTTCAAGAGGTAAGGTCCAAATTGAGTCCCTGAGCGGTTAATATGAATTTCAGTGGCAGGTCCGGGTTCAGGAACTTCAATTTCCTTGGGTTGAGGCTCAGGTTCGGGCTCCGGTTCGGGTTTCGGTTCAGGCTCCGCTTCAGGCTCAGCTTTGGTTTCTTCGGGTTCATCCTCAAACACTTTTTCCAAATTTTGCTCGGGAAGAAGACCTTTTTCAAACTGGTCAATAAAATCAGATACAGTAAGCCAATCCTGGCCTAATTTCACTTTATGAATGGTACTAATTTCTTTCATCCGCAAAAGATCAATAATTTCGGTTGCGGTAAACGGGCCCGAGGTTTGGCCTCTTTTTGAAACTGAATATTTTTCCTGATACGCCATAATTAATTTGAAAAATCAATCGGAAGAAATTCCTCTACTCCCCCAAATTTACCGTTAGCTAAATTAGCGGATGAATAATTCTGTGAAAGGATAAGTTCGAGCTTAGGAGTTGTCCCGACCAATGGGCTGTATGGTAAAGAAGAAGATTTTAATGCATTGCTTAATTGAATTCCACCCTCTGAATCCGAAAGACTCCAGAATACCTTTGGCTTCGTTCCATTGAACCTAGCCTTTCCATCTATATCTGCGTGTCCAGTGTAAGAAAATTCAACTTTTTGCAGAGACTCTAAAACACCCAGAGTAAATTTCGCTTCAGGAAAATAATCCCGCTTTCCAATCCGACGATAAAATTGAGCGAGGTTTGAAGAAAGTCCTTCATTTGCTTTTTTGTCCATCCAATCAGTCGGTCGGATTCTTATTTTTACCATACCAACTAGAGAATCATAATCCTGTAAAAGTTGATTGCTCAAGGCAACCCCCCACGAAGCTGGTTTCTTTTTCATTAAATCAACAATCTCGCGATGAAGAAATGCTTTTAGAAGAGGTGAAATAGATGTTTCAGCTATGACCACTTCTAACATTTCCATCAAAGGGCCAGCGACACTCTTGGTATTCGGGTCTAAACGTCTCTCAATTTGTTGTTGTAAAAAAGTCGATTCAGCTGTGAGTTCCCCCTCATCCACAGTTAATCCCTTGGAACCTCCCCCAAAAAGTGTGGTTTGAAATTCGCGCCCTTCCACTTTTCCATTCCAATGAAATTCACCTACCTGAACCTTGGTTTTAACCGGGTTTGCTATAGGTTGGCCTTGGGCATCAAACTTTTGTGCAACCTCTTCTTCTTTTACTGGACCATAAGAGAAAAGGTTCATCATTGGCTTCTTGTTCGTCGTGTATACTCCGGGTTGTCCAGATTGCTGAGGAGAACATTCAACCAAGCGGTAATTCCATATATTACGAAGATCAGGACGGGAAAGTAAGGCCATAATATGATCATATTCCTCTCGGGATTCGTTAGGTTGGAGCGTAATTTCACCTGCTTCTACTTTCTCCCAAATCTCTACCGGTCCCTTAATAAAAAGTTTACTCCTCATCTCACCGTTTTCGTTTGAAAATTTCTTTCGGTGGGAAAGAACGGTACGAACCAAAGCCGCCTTTGATTTTTCAAATGCGTCATTTTGCAGGAGTTTTTCTAATGCAAAGAAATATTCATTCAAATCTTGAGCCTTTCCTAATTCTCCCTCTACTTCCCCAAGTTCCCCAAGGGAAGCAATGGAGTCTTTCTGTGCCTTAACTAATTCTTTAAATTCCCTTTCCTGTGCGGAGGACATCCTCTCCTGTGCCGTGGAACTACGATTTAACTCCGTTATCTTGGAAAGGGCTTGGGACATTTCGCGAAGAAAGCCTAGCTTTTCCTCCCGCGTTTTCCCGCGCTCGCTTTGGCTAATCAATTTATCTGCCCTATCAAGCAGTTCATCATAAGAAGAACCCGATTTATTTTCAACTTCCTTGGAATAACCTTTCCAAGTTTGTTTCAATTGACGAATAGCATCACGAACTTCCCGATAATCATTTGGGTCAATAGATTCAGAACCAGAAAACTCACGGGTTTCACTGTCAAGTTCATCCAGGTATTTTTCCTGCGCGAGTATTCCATGATCGGGTTTTCCGGTATCTCGAAAGGACTTCCAAGCCTTTAAAACTTTAGCATCAAAATTTAACACTTCTTGTTTAAGTTTGTTAAATCGTTCAGACTTCCGATCGTTGGTATCTTCGATTCGAGCCATAAATGCTGCAATTTCCTGCAGTTTATCCAGAACAACTTTATTATCTTGAAAGCGATAATAGTCGACCTCAACCAAAGGGATTGGATTACCATTATCGTCCTTGCGTACTCGGGGTGCACTCTCAAATAATTCCAAAAATCTTTTGGCATCCCGAATTTGAAAATCTGGATCATTATCAAGGTCTTCAAGAATTTTACTGCACATTGCTGCCACTACTGTTGCTCTTCTTCTTTCAACGTCCTCTTTTTTAAGAATAGGAAGTAAAGCCTTGTCCTGAGTTTTGAGCAAAAATTCATCCTGGCTTTCGGAGACCAAGTTTGTACCCGCATCGCGAAATAACTTTTCAACGGTTTGATCAATGTGCTTACGTACTTCAACATCATCAATGTAATCAGGATAATTACCCACAAAAGCAGATAGTTTCTCCCATTGCTGAGTCGGGTTTGGAACCTCCAATACCGATTCTGCAGCCGAACGTGCATCCCAAAATCCCTTTAACCACCAGAGACCCGAAACTGCTCCCATTGCAACAACAACGAAAGCAAATACCCCAGCCATCCAAATTCTTTTGGTACGCCCGCGTAAGCGAACTAGACGATTTTTGATATGTGTTTCCGCTTTTTGCAGATCCATCATAATTTCGGCAGAAAGAGATTTTCCAAGATCTTGAAAATCCTGACGGAATTTCCTCAGTTCATTTTGCTCATCAATATATATTTCAAGGGTTTTACCTCCCTTTACTTCCCCTTGATGCATTTCTGCCAAACGGTTTTTAAAACGAGAAACCATACCCTCTAACTCTCGCTCTAATTTTGCCTCTTCAGCCAATTCCTCTGCCCACTCTTTATATTCGTTGTAGACATTAATATCATCGGCAGCTAATTCGCTTTCCAAAGCATGCTCCTGAGCCAAATTAAAAAATTCACCAATTAAGGCGAGCGAACCCTTCCAGTCATCTGCCGCCCGGAAGGAAGCAATTTCAACGAGGATTTGCTCCAACCTGGCTTTTGCATGCCTTCTCTCGACTCCTTCCCGTACGGCAATAGCATTCTCCCACTGATCACCCTTAGGTTGAACGACCCAGTCCGTATCCTCGATATCGACCATCAAGTCAAGAAACTCAGCTTCCCGACCAGAGGAAATCAATGTGGTTAATTCTTTAATTTTATCCTCAAGAATTTTAACGCTTAATTGGCCAAAGTGTCTTTTCGCTGCTCCATGATCTGGATTAGCCTTTAAAATCATTTTTAAAATCTTAAAGGTTTTCTCTTGGTCACGGCTACGGGCTGCAGTGCGGTACTCCCGAAATAAAGGACTGTCTTCAGTGATCTCCTTGTCATACAATCCATTAAGTAAATCAACATGTTCGTCCGCCCAAGTGGGACCAATGTAAAGTCCTTTATCATCGCACAACTTTCTCCATTTGCCATCGTTGGCAAACGAAAGTTTTTCCATCAAAGTGAGAACATCAGGTGGTTGTTCGGCAAGTTCCCGAGCCGCAAAATCTTTACCCGAACGAATCAGGGTTACACAATGTTCAAGCCTTTCATCAATTTGGGTACGAAATTTTGCATACTCTTTAGCCAAGGCATGAAAAACGGGATCGGTTGTACTTTCTTCCCTAAGTGCTTTTTCGATGCGATCAATTAAACGGTCAATATTCACGATTCTGAAATTTTATTTTGGATAAAATGATAAATTAAAAATAAGTAATAATAAAAGTTAGAAGTTTGCCGGAGGGGCAAGCCGTAAAAAATCTGACTGCTTTTCCCAAAGGTCATTTGAGTCTTTTGAATAAACAGCTAAGGACCATGGAATCTCAGAAATTATTTTTTTTAAACGTTCCGCGGTTTGCATCGAATTTCCCTTAATAATACTATCCTGTGTTTTTAAAATTTCCTGATTTATTGAACCATATGCCTGTGACCAGAATTGATTCTGTCGAATATCTTTTTCTTTTTGTTTGAATATGGAATTTTTCCCTAAATCTGAAATAGTGGATACTGCCAAAGTTAAAGACATTAGATTTAGCTTGGAAGAAGGTACCAAAACTCGTTGTAACTCTCTGTAATTATCGAGATATGATTTTAAAAATTTATTCAATTGAGGATTGGTCTGTGACAGACCTAGGATTTCCTTATTTAACAACCCAAAAGGTTTATCAGGTGATGGTGAGGCGAGATTATTCCTAATTCCCTGCAAACCGTAAAGAAGGTTTTCCTCCCCTACCCCAAGTGCTTTTTCAGTGCGGAGCAATAGGGTTAAAAAGTCAAAAAGAAGCTTTGTATCTCTCATTGCTTTATCTTCTTTGTAATTAAAATCTTTCTGTATGCTATCAGATATAAATTTTTCCACCTCAGATGCTAATCTGGTCCAAAATGACAACAGAAGTTTTGGCTCGGTAACTAATTCCTGATTATTGTACAAAACTTCTAATTGTCCGCTTAAATTTTTAAAGCGAACTTCATCCCAACCAAAATTCTTTTGAATAAAAAGAAGCGGCAAATTATAAGCAAACGAACCTAACGAAGTGCCAGGTTGGTAAACAAGAATGTCCTTAGAACCATATCCATACTGCTCTAAATTCTTATAAACCTCAGGATCCGGAAGTCCAGCACCCAGTTGGTTTAATCGATCATCACATTTCTGCTTTTCTTTTAAAAAATCATCAGATATCGAACGAAAATAATCCAAGTCGAGGAAAACCTTGGCTTTGTATGGAATTTTCTCATCCAACTGAACTAAAGCTGTAGGTAAGCCGGATAACTTTGCATTTGAAAGATCAATAAAATCACGCCAAAAGGGTTGCCTAAAAAAAACTTTTGATAAATGTGGGGATGGCATCATTACTGAAAGAGAAAGATGTAAATTCTGACCATCAACGGATAAAAAAGTGAAGGCATCCTTTGAGAGGGACTGATTATTAATAAAAAATTCCTTTTGTGTCAGAGAATAATTTTGCCCAATTTCAGATTTCCGATCGAGGCTTGCGTGTTGATTGGAAAGCAAAAATAAATCCACACATTCCCTCTTCCCCTCAGACAAGGGAAAACGTATAACCTTCCCTCTATTTAGCGAATTCCATGCATGTGATGCGTCATAAGAAATCTCAACACTTTTACCTTCCGTTATTTCAATATCAAATGAATAACTGTTACCCGTCTTGAATGAAATCGATGCAATTTTTACTGGATCCAAGGGGTGTTGGCTGATTTTGTACTCATAGGTGAATTCTTCGACCGAAGCTTCATTTTTAAAGTGTTCAGGTGAGAACAATTCTCCTTTTTGGTAGTCGGTCATCCAAATCTTTGAATTTGTTGACCTTCTTGCATTATCCTGAAAATAAGAAAGTAAAAAATTGGCGACTTCTATGTCTTTGTAAATTAATGACTTTTTTGAATCGTCCACTTTCCAATTGCCATTTTTTTGTACGCCGGGAATCCAAAACAATATTTTTCTTATCGGTTCCATAGCAACAGGAGAAATATTTTTTTCCTGAGTAGATTCTTCAGGCTTTTCTTTGGGTAATTCAAAATCCAGGAAAGTGATTTCATTTCCATCTTCACTAAGGCGAATATTAAGATCAATTTGCTCTTCCCCTGTTTCCAACAGTTCATACAAAGCCTTCATTTTTTCGGCTTCATTCTCCTTGAATGTGTATGCCTTTCTTTCTGTGCCATCAACCGGCAGTTGAATACGCATTTGCTGAGGTTCAAAATAAGCGGAACCAGCTCCTTTTACTTTTAAGGCTAGTAATTGACCGACCGGTTCGGAAGGTTTCACATTGGGCATATTAACTATTTTATCATCAGGTAGTTCAAATGGTTCGATGTAAACAACCCGAGAATCTTCGACCCTTAAATTGAGAGGAATTTCTTCCCCAGACTGCAGAAGTTCAGTCAATTTATTAATTCTTTCTCCATCCACTGCTTTTACCCGTCGCAAGTCATAAAAAAAAGTATCGTCCCCCAAAATAAAGGAGACTTTTTCCCCATCTGAAGTAATTGCAATGGTTTCGTCTCCTTCAAATGTAATTTCTTTGGCTCGGCCACGATCTTTCGGTTGAGGAGCTTTGGCTAATTCTTCAAAAGTTAATTCGCCCTCTTCTTCTGTAATTACAACCTTTAGCTCATCACCCTCATCGCTTTCATCCAAAGCTTTTTCAAACCGATCAAACTGATCATCATTAATTTTAATTTTTAAAGGTTCTTTCCCGCCAACATCCAAACTTACCCACCGTAAATAGGGATGCTTTTGTGATATTTTGAGGTATTCAACCTGACCTAATTGAGCATAAGCGCCCTGTGCGACCGGTCGGACAGCTAAAACATCTTTACTTTTAGAATCCTCTGCTTTAACCACTTGATTACCTTTTTCAGAAGAGTCTTCTTTATTAAACCAATCACCTAAATTATAAGCCAAGCCTACAATCAATGCACCCAGTAAGCAAAGTGCAGTGGAAATAACTGCCAATTGTAGTAACCAGGGCCGTTTCTTCTTTTCTTTTTTTGCAGTACCTTCCTGTGCTTGGACAGTTGAACCACTCGGTGCTGAGCTCAAATATGCCGAACTTTCTCCCTTAATTTGCTGAACTTTTTGCTGACTTAGAGGAGAACGGGTGACCGAAGATGCACCCTTTTTAACCCTCTTAGTCGGAGGTGCAGTTGGTCCCTTGCGTGCGATGTGGGAGAGGCTCATATCAACCTCATCAGAAATCGTGCTCGATGTCCAATTTTGAAGATCGATATAATTCCTTAAACCGCCCTGTTTTAAACGCTCACCAGCAGGTTGACCTTCAATCCCCAGCCAGGCAAAAGATTTTGCATCATCATTCCCTTGAAGAAAGGTGGTGAAAGAATAATCCCATGCATCCAGCGAAATTTTCAACAAGGCACAAGATTCTGCAAATAATTGTAGCAAATGTGAACTTTGTGCAGGCGCATTTTCTAATACAATCGGCTTTACTAAACCCGGAGAGACCAAAGTTGCGGCATTTCCGGGATCATTCGTAAAGCTTAACCAATTTTTACACGGGACTAATCCCTTGGACTTAAAATCGGTTAGGGTTACTTCTTCCCCTGGCGTCAGGTATCTTGGACCTTCATCCCATTTTCGTTTCCATCCATTCCAATTGAGGAATATTTCAGCAGGTGACGGACTGGTCGCAATTTCAAAACCATCTAAAACCAGATGATGAGCCAGATAATTCGTCCTGTTCGTATAATCAAGACCGGCATCACAAATTTTAGAAAGTACAAAAAACTCTTCAGAGCCTAGAGCAATCTTCCTGTAAATTGAAATATCAACCTTGTTTCCACCAACCTGTTGACCAAAATCATAAACACTTAATCTCTCAAGCTCCCGAACTAAACGATGCCTAAGATCTTTATGCCTTGCTACCGTACAATAACCCGTCCGACCGGGTTCCAAGCCTTGGGGCGTACTCGTAAAGATAAGCTGTTGCGCCATAAAAAGACAAAGGCTTCCATTATGTGCCGGAAACTACTGGCAACAATTCTGGTTCAACATGGTGCAGCATCCATAAAGTGGGTACTTCAACCATTACGGGGTCAAGTTTATCAGGGTCAGGAGCAATATATTTTTGACCATCCATTTCGACTCGTTCTGGGCTGTGGCCAAATGGACTGACTGGGAAGTAGCGGACATTTTTGGATAAGGCTTCAGAATTAGCAATAATCGAAGGATGCATATCCATCATAAACTCTCTTAAAATTTCTGAATTCTTCTCAACAATATCTAAATCCAATTTCTTATCCTTGATGGGCCATAGAATTCTTTCCCAGTCCAATTGGTCTTTTAAAATATCGCATTTCCCTATCATCACGGCAACGGGAACATCAATTTTATCTGCAATGCTTATATTTTGGTTTTGTTTAACCCTTATTTCGAGTTCGGCCATTATTACATCCTGCTGATCTAATCTTTTCCCACTTCCATCCATTCCAAATTGTGGATCTTCATGCCCCCTCAATGCACGACGGAATTCTGGACTGGCAATTGGATCGAAGAGAAAGAAAATTCCTGAAGAACTAGCGACATGGAGGGTACCTGGGCTTTCCTCATTAGCAATGCCCGGTTCAAAATGCTCTCCAGCATTATCGTAAAAAATGAGCGAGCAATCGTGACCCGTACCACGAGGGTCGGACAGGCTGAATATAAATGGACGAGGCAATGCAACTACGCGGTCATGTCTTTGTAAACGCTCATACATTTCACCTTCCAACTGGGTTTTGATTAGCATTGCATCCGCTGAACTACTCCCTGCAAACAGGCGATTTTTCATCGAATTCAAAATGGCATTACAACTTGGATCAGCATCACGAAAGGCAATGCCAAATTCACGGAATAATGTTCGCTGCAATTGGCGCACCAAAACACTGAGGTAGTAAGACTTTCCTGCACTGGGCGCCCCAACAATTGAAAAAATATGATGCGTTACATCCATAAACCCGGGAGGCAGTTTACGATGACAATGCGGACAAGCCACATCAGTAGTTGGCAAGCCCATAGCATCCATAGCTTGTCCCTTAGAATTAAATTCAGTCGGAACAAAACGAAGCATTGCATCTTCTCCAAGCTTTCGATCACCCCTTAAATCCTCGTGCACAGCAATACTCAAAACATCTGCCCGATCGAATTTAAGCCAGCAGGTCGGACAGGTGAACTCCCCGCGATCCGGGTCCACTACGATCTCTTCTTCGTACAGTGCCTGTTCTTCCTCCTCATCATCTTCTTCTTTTTGCAAAAAATCAACTAAATGAACGACCCAAAAGGGAACATCCAATCCAACTGGTTTGATCGCACATTCAGAAATATCAGCACCAAATTCTTGAATTTTCTCAAGCACTTCAAATCGACTGCACTGAACATAATCTGTTCCTGTTCGTCCATTTGCCAGTACCCACTGCCCTTTTTGAATTTGATCTGCCCATGACTTTGGATCTTTTCCCGCAAAAACAATTAATGGATAGCCTATAAACTGAAGAGTACAGACTTCGTCATCTTCCACATTAAAAGGTTCTGCAAAAGGCCCACCATTCACAAGAAGGCGTTCGTCACCTTTCTTGTTGGGAACAATTCGAAAGGCATTACCAGATTTTTTGATCATGCAGGCACCTTCCCAATCTTCACCACCAGGAACCTGCCAATCAGCATTGCCCATGCAACCGACAATAAAGGGGAATTTATCAAGCATGCGAAACTGCCCTTCCAGGCAGTCAAAGATACCAATTGAGCTTTTTTTACCAAGCATACTTAGAGTGTTTGAAAAGGAGTCATTTTAAAATATAGAACTGCATATTTAATCAAGCATTCAATGCTATGTACTTTCCTCTAGTCTTGGCAAAACAATTTTACTACAAATTGGAAGAGTTTATAAATTACTCAAGATTCCGTTCGATTGATTTTAAGAGGATTTCTATCCCTCAATTCGAAAGGAAGTAGATCATCGGGAAATCCTTGGTAGCAAACTGGTCTGGCAAATCGTAAAATTGCCCCCGTGCCGACCGATGTTGAACGACTGTCTGTAGTTGCAGGATAAGGGCCTCCATGAATAATCGAAGGGCAAACCTCAACACCTGTAGGAAATTGATTAAAAAGAATTCTTCCCACTTTGGTCTCCAAAATATCAAGAATATTTTCATTTTTACTCAAACTTTCTTCCGTTCCAAATAAACTGGCTGTTAATTGACCTTCCATTCCCTGAGCTACTTTAAGTAATTCATCTGTGTTTGAAAAAGAAACCAGTAAAGTTGCTGGTCCAAATACTTCATCGCTCAACGCAGGATTACTCAAAAAAGATTCCACATCGGTATTTAGTACACAAGTACCCACAACAGATGACCCATCATGGTGAACTTCACTTTGAAAAAGTTCTTCCACTCCAACCTGTTTGCTTAATTGCGTAATTCCAGAAATGTAGGAATCACAAATTCCTTTATGAAGCATTGATGCGGAACCAAAAGTCTTCATTTTCTCTACAAAAGAACTCCGAAATACTGCCCCTATTTCGTTATTTGGATAAAAAACGATACCGGGATTAGTGCAAAATTGACCGACACCCATGGTGGCAGACGTAAATAATCCTTGGGCAATTTCTTCCATTCTTTCTTCCTCTAATTCTGGCATCAAAAAAAGAGGATTAATGCTGCTCATTTCTGCAAATACTGGGATCGGTTCGGCTCGATTAGACGCAAGGTCAAAAAGAGCACGTCCTCCTTTCCTGGATCCGGTAAAACCGACCGCTTTTAATCTTGGGTTTTTTACAATAGCCTGACCGATTGTTCGACCTCCTCCAAAAATAAGCGAAAATGTCCCCTCCGGTAATCCATGTTCACGAACCGCTTCCACCATTAATTTACCCACAATTAAAGCCGTTCCCGGGTGAGCATGATGGGCCTTCACAATAACGGGACATCCAGCAGCCAATGCGGAAGCTGTATCTCCACCAGCAACCGAAAAAGCCAAAGGGAAATTACTCGCACAAAAAACAGCCACCGGACCAACGGGTCGAAGCATGGCCCGCAAATCGGGTTTGGGCAAGGGTTCTCGATCAGGTATGGCTCGGTCAATACGGGCATCAACCCAGGAACCTTCATCCAACAATTTGGCAAACATTCTTAATTGCCCACTTGTTCGTCCAGTCTCTCCCCTTACCCGAGCTTCGGGAAGGGCCGTCTCAAGAGTCATGTTTGAAACTAACTCTTCAACCGCAGCATCAATTCGATCCGCCACGGAACGCAGAAATTTTGCCTTTTCTGATCCAGGTAAAGAGGCTAATGGTTGTGCTGCCGAATGGGCAAGTTCACAAGCTCGCTCAACTTCGCTTTCAGAGGAACAGCCGTACCGAGCATCTAAATTTTCGCGAGTTACGGGATTAACCGCGTGAAAGAATGAACCCGTTTCCTCTCCTCGAGAAAAACCAATTAATGAAGTTTCGATCATGATAAAAAATATTTTAAAATTGTTATTCCACTGAATTTACTAAGTTGCCAACTAAATCAATCGAAATGGAAACTATGTCGCCCTGCTGTAATGAAAAATTATTGTCTGGTACGATTCCAGTCCCAGTCATTAAAAATACCCCTTTTTCAAAGCTTGTTTCCCGGAAAAGAAAGCCAATCAGTTCTTCCGGACTTCTCTTCATTTGAGAAAGACTGGTCTGACCGGTGAAAAGAACCTGATCGGATCGCAGAATTTCAATTGAAATAGTAGATTCTAATGAAAGAGGTTCTTTTGGAATATACAAACCCGGGCCCAAGCATGCACATTTATCGTATGTTTTTGCCTGTGGTAAATAAAGTGGATTCTCACCCTCAATACTTCTGGAAGAAACATCGTTTCCAATTGTATATGCCACAATTTCCCCCGAACTGGTTGCAAATAAAGTAAGTTCGGGTTCAGGAACATCCCAACTGGAGTCCTGTCGAATCCTGAAGGGTTGATTATGCCCGACCACCCGAGAGGGAGTTGCTTTAAAGAAGATTTCCGGACGATCCGCCTGGTATACACGACTGTAAAAATCTCCACCTCCTGCATCCTGCGATTCCTCCATTCTTGCCAATCGACTCGAATAATATGTCACTCCTGCAGCCCAAACCTCCTGATTTCCAATCGGTGGAAGCAAATTTTCAGTGAGCAACAAATTGGGATTGGGAATTTTTACGGAAGTTTCCCACTTTTCCTCTAAAAAACCTCTCAGGTTATTATTGTTAATTACCTGATCCCAGTCGAGAACTTCATCCAGTAAACGGGACTGATTATTATGCTCAATTACAAAGCCTTCAGTAGTTTTATATAAATGCATGAAAAAAAAGTGAGAAGAGTAAATTCTGCATCAAAACACCTGGACTAGTTTGTGGGCAACTGAAAACAAACCACTGATTGATCATCCCTTGCATAGATTCGATCTTTAACAAATGCAGGATGAGCCCAAGTCTTTGCTGTTATTTGCTGGCGCCAATATTCCTTCAAACCTTCTTTTCCTAAAGACATATAAACAAGCTCCCCATGAGCATTGAAAGCAAACGCTTTACCACCTGACTGGCTCCAAACAAGACTCGCATGCGGATTTCTATCTTCGCTGGTAATTTGGTGATCATCACGCCACAAAATTCTTCCGGTTGTTATTTCAAAAGCAGTCAATCCATGCGATCGATCAAGCAGATAACAAACCCCGTTGCGACAAAGTGCCTGTGACATTAAACCACGAAGGCTTTTCTCATCGGACCACAATAATTTCGCTTCATTGGCTTTTTCTCCCAACCTTACAGCACGCGTTCCGTGCCAATATCCGCTGACCAAAACAATACCTTGGTTAAAAATTGGTTTGGTAATAGAAACTCCATATTTAACCTTGTATGGAATTTCCCAAAATAATTTACCGCCCCCAACGGGCAAAGACATAATTTGATTTGGCCCCCAGCAAATTAATTGGGTAAATTTTGAGGAAGTAAGAATTAATGGAGGCGCATATCCGGCCATCTCGTCAGAACCTGCCTTCCATCTTGTCTCGCCGTTTTCCTGAGAAAGAGCAAGCAAGCTACCCGAAGGCTGACAACCCGCATGGTAAATGACAACATCTTCATGCGGTTCAGGGGAGCTTGAAAACCCCCAAATGGGAAGGGTTGCATTTTCTTCCTCAACTAAATCACGCATCCAAATCTCCTTACCGTTTACAGCGTCCAAGGCAAAAGCCATACCTCTGGCTCCAAAACCAAAAGCTCGGCCATTTTTTATGGTTATGGATGCCCGGGGTCCTTTTCCATATCCCATATCCGAATAAGCCGCAGAATAGGAAAAGTTCCAAATTTCATTACCCGTGTTGGCATCCAAACATACAACCCGTTCAATTCCTTCACTTCCTTTATCTGAAGGACGATCCATCAAATAAACGCGACCATCTTTTACCGTGACTCCCGAATAACCGGGAAAAACTTTTGTTCTCCAAATTCTTTTTAAACCATCGTTTGGTAGGGATTTAGCTATATTTGGCCCATTCCAGCTACCATCTCCCCTTGGTCCACGCCACTGGGGCCAATCATCTGCCAATAATGATGAAATGAAACCGAAGGAAAAAAGAAATACAAAAAACTTCATTCCATTATTTTTTAGGAAGGCTCAAGAAATCGTGCAAACTTTGAGCTAACTTGGGGCCAATTCCATCGATTTTTTGAATTTCCCGGAGGCTTGCTTTACGAAGTTTTTCTAATGACCCAAAATGATTTAATAACGCAAACCTTCGGACTTTTCCCAGCCCTTTAAAGTCATCTAAAATTGATTCTTTTATTCGCTTGCTCCTCAAATCAGCATTGTATTGGTTAGCGAATCGATGGGCCTCATCCCTTACCTGTTGCAACATCCGCAAACCAGCGTCTCTGGGGTCAAGGACAAGTTCATCACGTTCATCAGGAAATACAATGGTTTCCTCGCGCTTGGCTAACCCAATTAAATTGGGAGGATCAATTTCTAAATCAAGAAATGCCTTCATTGCCGAACTTACCTGCCCTGCCCCCCCGTCAATTACAACTAAATCTGGAAATTCCTGCCCCGCTTTAAACAATCGACCGTATCGGCGTCCAACAACCTCCTCCATGGATCGAAAATCATCATTTCCTTCAAAACTTTTTATTTTATATCTTCGATAAGATCTTTTATCTGATTTACCCGACACAAAGCGAACCATCGAGGCGACTACAAAAGTTCCCGACACATGAGAAATATCAAAACATTCAATTACAGCCGGTGGCCGTTCTAATTTCAAAACTTCGCCCAGTCTCTCCAAACCTTGCCAATTCCCGCCATCCGATGTTGACCATGCCTTGGTAAATCTACGGGTTTTCTTAATTGTCTTGGAAAGTGCAGTGGCCAAATCTCTAAATTCAGCAGCCCGTTCAAATTCCATTGCTTCTGCATGCTTTTGCATTTTTTCCCTAAGTTCAGCTAGCCAACTTTTTGCCTTTCCTTCCAAAAAGGAACAGGCATTTTCTACCCTTTCACGATATTCTTCTTTCGTTGTTTCGTTATGACCGGAAAAAATCTCTGCTCTTACATCATCGTATAACTGAAACCTTCCATCCTTCAATTTTACGGGATTTGCATCGGATAGAAGAATACCGAATTTTTTCCTCATTTCTGATAAAGTGGAACGTAAAAAACCAGCCTGGGCAAAAGGACCATAATAATGAGATCCATCCTCTTTTTTATTTCTACATAGCCTAAAACGAGGCAATTCATTCTGTAAATCTACCCGAACCAAAAGAAATTGTTTGTCATCCGTAAAATCCGTATTGTACCTCGGTTTGTACTCCTTAATTAATTTGCCCTCCAATAACAAAGCCTCGGTCTCGTTTTTGGTTTCATGAATGGAGATCTCACAAACCATTTCCACCATGGCAGCAATCTTGGGCTGTGCTCGAATAAATCTTTGGGAACCTTGAAAGTAGCTGCTTACTCGTCTCTTCAAATTCTTTGCTTTTCCCACATAAATTACATGCCCCAATCGATCCTTCATTAAATACACTCCCGAGCCCTGAGGTAAGGCCCGAATAAACTTACGAATTTCGACTTTCTGATTTTGCATTGGCAATCTTTAAAATCTTGAGTATTTTAGAAGTTGGCAAGAATACAAATTATAACCTTTGATCCTTAAACACAACTGACTATGAGTTCGACCATCCGCGTCGAAACGATTACCTTAGGAGATGAACTTCTTCTCGGTATTCGTGAGAACGCCCACCTCACCTACCTTGGTAATCAACTCGCCCATCATGGGCTTGAACCTGCCGCTAACCTTGTAATCCGAGACAATCCTGAGGATATTCGACTGTTTTTTTCCGACGCATGGAAAAGATCGGATCTAATTATCACCACCGGTGGTTTAGGACCCACAACTGACGATATTACTCGCGAGAACATTGCCCAGGCATTGGGCGAACAATTGGTATTTGATCCATTGGTCGAAATTTCTCTCAAGGAAAGGTTTAGCCAATTGAACCGGCCCATGCCTGAAATTAACCTTAGGCAATGTTACCGCCCCGGAAATGCAGAAATTCTTAAAAATCCCTATGGTACTGCCCCTGGATTATGGCTCAAAAAAGATAATAAAATTTTAGTCATGCTTCCTGGTCCCGCCCGGGAAATGCATCCGATGTTTGAAGAACAAGTCGTTCCCCGTCTCCAAAAAGAGGGAATTTTTCCAGAAATTGACTGCTATTTACAAATCCGGACTGCAGGAATTGGTGAGTCCACAGTGGCAGAAAAAGTGGAACATTTATTCGAAGGAAAAGATGCTCTGCTTGTTGGATATTGTGCCCACGCGGGAATGGTGGATATACGCTTAAGTTCCCTTGACTCCGATGTCCTTAATGAAGAAGCCTTACATTCTCTTGCGGACGCTTGCCGGGATGCGTTGGGAGAAGATTTTGTATGCCTCGGCGATCGGACTATTGCAGAAGTCATTTTCCGCGAATTGCGCAATTTAGACAAAACTTTGGCGGTCGCCGAATCCTGCACCGGGGGTTTGCTTTCATCTTCCTTCACTGAAATTTCCGGAATCTCAAAAGTATTTCATGGCGGTGCAGTGTGCTATCATAACGATGCAAAAGTACAGATGCTCGATGTACCTGAAAGTATGCTCGAACAACATGGTGCGGTTAGCGAAGAAGTCGCGATTGCCATGGCCACGGGTGCATGCGAAAAATATGGAGCAGACTATGGACTAAGCGTAACTGGTTTTGCCGGTCCAACCGGGGGAACTCAAGTACTCCCAGTAGGTACAATTTATCTTGGATATTCTTCTCCTGTAGGGGTTTGGGCAAAGAAATTAAACCTTCGTGGAGACCGAGCATCCAACCGTAGGCGTGCGGCAACCGGTGCTCTTGATTGGATGAGAAGAAAACTTAGGAAATATAAACTCGAGGAAGTTTTTGCTGCAGCTGATTCTGATAGTTTTGATATATAATTTTCAAAATTTTCCCGCACCTAATCCTTTCTAATTCTTAAAAATATGGCTAATGACGCACTCTATGCGATCGTAGGCGATGATGACTATCTCGTTCGCAAACGGGCCAAGGAAATTTTTGACGAACAAATAGATCAATTTCCTGATGATCTTTCCCGCGAACAAATTGATGGAAGGGCAGACCGGGTGGAAGATGTGGAACAAATTTTGAATGAAGCCAAAACCGCTGGACAAACTCTCTCCTTATTTGGGGGAGGAAAACTAGTTTGGATTAACGAAGCCAATTTTATTAACCAGACCCGGGTGGGAGCAGCCCAAGGCTCCAAAGAAGCTTTGGAAGGAATTAAATCATTTTTAGGCAATTTGGGAGAGACCAAGGTTATATTATCTGCCTGCCCCGTCCATCGGGGCCATAGTTTTGTAAAATGGTTACAAAAAAATGCCACTTACGAAGATGTGGCCAAGAATGAAAAAGAGGATGTAGCTTTTAAACGACTGGTAGAAGAGACTGCACTAGCCTGCGGTATTTCTTTTGCAAATGGAGCCCTCGAGTTCCTGGCCGGTAAAATAGGAGCCCATCCAAGACTTGGCGTGGAAGAGACAAAAAAATTGGCATCCTACCTTGGTGAGGATGGAGGTACGGTTACTGAAAAATTAATTATGGAACTCGTTCCCGACTTCGGAGAAGGTGACTTTTTTGAAGCTACCGAAGCTTTTTTCTCAGGAAATTTAAAATGGACTTTGGAAGCGATTGATCGACATTTTTTTCATGCCAAGGATGGCCGGCCACTTCTCAGTAACTTACAAAATAGAAACCGGCTCCTGATCCAACTTCGCGTACTGGTCGACGGAGGCGAACTCGATCCAGGCAGTCGACTAGGAAAAGATCAACTCGAAAGAATCGGACAAAAACACGCTCATCATTTCTCCGATTCGGGGCATAAAACAACCCTCAATCTATTTTCTCAAAACCCCTGGTTTTTAGGGCGACTTCTCCCTATAACCAAAAAATTCAACACTCGTCGCTTAATTGATCTACAAGCCGATTTAACCGGAGCCTTTGAAAAGCTTTTATCTCAGCCAAAAGAAGAACAACCTAACATTTTAAAGGATTTAGCAATCCGTACCCTTACCAAATAAATTAATTT
>JAOHKZ010000031.1 GCA_028101545.1 Opitutales bacterium
GCCGTCGGCGCTTACGGAGCGGATCCAGACGGTATAAATGACGCGGGGGCAGCTTATACTTTTGATATTTCTGCCTATGCCAGTGCGAATACACCTCCCAGTAATTTAAATGCAAACGGGGCACTCGCCGTTCAGGAAAACCAGCCAACCGGTACCATCGTGGGTTCCTTTACCGCTTCCGATCCCGATCCCGGGGCCGTTCTTACCTACTCCCTAGTCGCCGGCGCAGGCGATGGGAATAATTCTCTCTTCACCCTCGAAACCAATGGCACTCTAAAAACCGCTGCTATTCTGGACTATGAATCCGGTGCAAATTTATCCATCCGTGTAAAAGTACAGGATGAAAATAATGCCAGTAATGAAGGTATCTTTACCATTTCTCTGACCGACTGGTTTGATTACTCTTGGGAGGAAGTTGTCGCCCCCGATGCCGCCGCTGGCGATCAATTTGGATTCTCCGTTTCTCAGTCGGGTAATATTCTCGCGGTCGGAACTCCATACACTCCATACACATCTACAATGTCAGGTGCTTCTTATCTGTTCCGACTCGAGGCCAATGGATCCGCTTCACACTTAACCAAGCTCACCGCTCCAGATGCCTCCGGAAACGATAATTTCGGATACTCCGTTTCTCAATCGGGCAATATTTTATCTATCGGGGCTCCTGGAGGAAATTCTGGTGCAGGTGCCGCTTATCTGTTCCAAATCGAGACCAATGGATCCGCTACCTACTTAACCAAGGTCTCTGCTCCCGATACCGCCACAGGCGATAATTTCGGACGCTCCGTTTCGCAGTCTGGCAATATTCTCGCTGTGGGCGCTAACTTTGCGGATCCCGATGGTCTAAATGGCGCGGGGGCCGCTTATATGTATAGGCTCGAGGCCAATGGCTCTGCTACTTACTTAAACAAGGTTATCGCTCCCGATAAGGCAGCGGGCGATCAGTTCGGTGTCTCCGTTTCGCAATCCGGCAATATTCTCGCCGTGGGCGCTAACGGGGCTGATCCAGCGGGCAATTTAAACGCAGGTGCCTCTTACCTGTTTAGGCTCGAAGCCAATGGCTCGGCTTCATACTTAACCAAGATTATCGCTCCGGATAAAGCAGCGGGCGATCAGTTCGGTGTCTCGGTTTCGCAGTCGGGTAATATTCTCGCAGTTGGGGCAACTAATGCAGATCTGGGCGGAATTAATGACGCAGGCGCCGCTTACATATTCCAACTCGAGGCAAATGGTTCCGCTTCCTATCTCACTAAAATTACGGCTCCAGATCCTGGTAGTATTAATTTATTTGCAAACTCAGTTTCTCAGTCTGGTAATATTCTCGCTATTGGAGCTAGACAAGCAACTCCTGGTGGAATTAATAGCGCAGGTGCCGCATATTTATTCCAACTTGAGGCAAATGGTTCCGCTTCCTATCTTACTAAGTTTACTGCTCCAAATATTAGTTCTCTTGCAATTTTTGGATGCTCGGTTTCACAGTCGGGGAACATTCTCGCAGTAGGAGCTTACGGCACAAAATCAGGAGGTATGATTAATTCCGGGGCAGCTTATACTTTTGATATTTCTGCTTATGCCAGTGCGAATACGCCTCCCAGTGATTTAAATTCAACCACTGCTCTAAGCATTTTGGAAAACCAGCCAATTGGATCAATTGTGGGTGCATTCAATGCCACCGATCCCGATGCTGGAGCCACCCTCTCCTATTCGCTAGTTTCCGGTGCCGGTGATGGGAATAATTCACTCTTCACCCTCGAATCTAATGGCACCCTAAAATCTGCCGCTACTTTTGACCGCGAAGTGGATGGTAACTTGTCCATCCGTGTAAAAGTACAGGATGATCAAATAGCCAGTACGGAACAGAGTTTTACTATACAAATAGGCAATGAAAATGAAGCACCAGTGATTACAAATGGGGCAACCATTACAATCAATTTACAGGAGGATGGAAATGTGACTGACTCCACTCTCGTTGCCAATGATCCGGACCTTGGTGACACCCTCACTTGGTCATCTATTTTTTATGGTGACCGAAATGAAACGATCACATTAAATGGAACAGGCACATCCCCGAATTTCCTGTATCAACCTATTCCAAATTTCAACGGAATTGAAAATCTGGTGGTTCGTGTAACTGATGCTGCGGGTCTTTTTGCAGAATGTAATGTAACTTTAAATGTGGCAGCAGTGGATGATGCACCCATAATCGTCTACGCTGGCGGAGGAACCACCGCCAATGTCACCATACCGGAAAACCAACGAACGGTAGGAACAATTGGTGTGACTGAATCAGATGGTGAAGCTTACACCTATCAAATCATTGGTGGAGTCGATTCTGCTCAATTTACTATAGATCCTAATACCGGAGAATTATCCTTTATTACTTCACCTGACTATGAATCCCCCGGGGATTCAAATAGTGACCTTAGCTACGAAGTAACGGTGCGTGTAACCGATGCCAGTGGAAACCAAGACCAACAGGCCATTTCTATCGCGGTGCAAAATATGATCGATTTATCCACTTTCATATTTAGTAACGCCGGAAGTGTCGGACCTAACGGCCCCCAGCAACCAGCTGTTAATAATGCGTACCAAGGAACAGATTTGGAAGCTATGGTTACAGTTGCAACACAGGGAATTCAGGAAGTAATCATTCCCTTTGGTGGTGAATTCTCGATCGAAGCCCTGGGTGCATCTGGAGGTAAAGGTAGAAGTGGTGGGTCACAGGGAGGGTTAGGCGCTAAAATGTCAGGGGCATTTACTCTAACTGCAGGCGAAAAAATTTATGTAGTAGTTGGCCAAATGGGAACTGATAGTTCACGGGGTGGCTCAGGTGGGGGGGGTAGTTTTGTCTGGCGTCTCCTCGGGAATGGCACACGCGAACTCTTAATCGCTGCCGGGGGCGGAGGTGGCGGGGCTGATGGATACAATGCAAATACGCAAATTTATGGTATGACTACTGAGACGGGTGGAAATTCAGTTGGAGCAGGTGGAACAAACGGAGCGGACGGTAACCTTGGAGGCACCCATACCAGTTATGCCGGAAGGGGGTGGAATGGAAATATCTTTACCGGAATGGGTACTGGTGGTTTTGGTGGAGGCGGTGGTGGAAATAACCATGCATCTGGTGGAGGTGGCGGCTATTCAGGTGGAGGAAGTTCGAGTTGCGGCAGTATTTCCGGTGGTGGTGGTGGTTCCTACAACTCGGGCACCAGTCCGTTTAGTCAAGCAGGAGTAAATGAAGGTCATGGTAAGGTGATTATTTCCGCACTCAATACACCACCATCTGATATTTCATTGTCCAATCATAGCTTACCGGAGAATTTACCCGCCAATTCAATTGTGGGTATATTTTCCACGACAGATCCAGATGATACCAATGGAACGGAAGCATTCACATATGCATTAGTTCCAGGTGCGGGGGATTGGGATAATGGATTATTCAACCTGGACTCCAATGGAACCCTTACCATTTTAGCTACGACAGATTATGAGCAAAGATTAATTGATTCGAACCGTACTCCCCTACTCCACACTGAATTAAATGCGAGTTTTCTGGACGCGAATTATTCCGCAAATTTACACCTCACACCTCAGGTACAATACCCCACCTGGACCATCCGGGTGCGTACGTCAGACAGTGTGGGTGCAAGTTATGAGGAGACTGTATTAATAGCCTCCCTCGATCGGGACGATACCATACCGGTGATTACTTTTGCAGGTAGTCAAACGGGTACCCAGACGGTATGGACTCCGGTGATTTATCCGGAATATGATGCTTCTGATAATGTGGACGGTAATATCACCCACCTCGTTGTACTGGATGATAACCTGACCACGCAGCAACCGGGCACATATCTTTTACACCATGATGTAACCGATGTGGCGGGTAACAATGCAACCCGACTGACTTACACCTTAACTGTGATAAATCAAAACCCGATCGATTTAAACCTGACCAATGCTTTAGTTGAGGAGAACCTCCCCGTGGGCACTTATATTGGAAATTTCTCCACGACAGATCCGGATGATCCGGATAATAATAAAACTTATGCTTACGACTTGATCAACCAGCCAGCGAATCTCCCCCTCTCACTCGACTTAAATGGCACATTGGTAACCACCGCCATTCTTGATTTTGAACAAGTTGAGAACTATACCATTACGGTACGCACAACCGATCAGTTTGGTGGAAGTTATAATGAAAACTTTATCATTTATGTGGTGGATGCTTTTCCACCCTATGTCGAAACGGGTTCGGCCAATCGAGATTCCTTTGGCTCTTATTCCCTTTATGGGGCAGTAATTGATGAGGGAGGAATCTCAGGTATTTTGGAACGTGGATTCATGGTGTCAGAAAAACCAATTATGGGGCTAAGTGATGAGGGAGCTGCTCGAATCATTTCCACCGATCAGGATAATAATTTTTCTGCCCAATACACAACCAACCGACCGGGACGAACTTTTTATTACCGGGCTTATGCGATTACTGCGGAGAGTGATTATCTGGGGACGGAGTCCACTTTTAGAACCCCCGCAATTGCAACTGCTGGGTTCTGGTCGGATGGGATACCCATGGAAGGAGCTCCCGACTGGTGGGTCAGTTCGTGGTTTGGCTCTTATTATTCACCCCAGGATAACCAATGGATCATGCATAGTGAATTGGGCTGGGTCTATCCGAGCCCGAGTATGGAAGGTGGGGTATGGTTATGGAAAGATGGTTTAAAATGGTTGTGGACAGATTCGGAACGCTTTCCGTTTCTCCATTCAATTGAGGAGGACTCCTGGCTCTACTTCTACGGAAATATGGAGGAAAAAAGACTCTTCTATTCCTATCGTGCGAAGAAATGGATCGTTGTGAATAATGGCGTTATTGAACAGAATGTAAATTCAACGCTCTCGACAGACGATACTGATCAACCCACTGAATCCATCCAAGGGGTTACTAATCCAGACGGAGTAGAATAATGAGGAATCTTACTATGCACTTTACCACTTCTATTCTCTTTTTTACTTACGCATTGGCAACCGGACTGGTAAGCCAAACTATCGCTCAGGAAAAACCATCCGGTGCCCTGATTCTGGTGGACCAACAAGGAACCGTTCAATTCCTCGACGGACAGGGAAATCCTGCTGTTCAAGGAACCATCGGCGTGGGTAAAATTCTGCCCGTCGATCATACTGCAGTTACAGGTCAGGGTGGAAAAATAATTTTCCTGCTCAGCAATGGTACATTGTTGACGCTGACAGAGAATACCAAAATGAAGGTACGCACTTTTGAACAGCAACCCTTTGATCCGGCAGGAAAAAAGATTAAGGATCTAACCGGGGAACCCAGTCAGTCGAAAGTGGAAATTGACTTGGATATGGGCTCATTGGTAGTCAAAACAAAAAAATTAAACCGGTTGTCGAGTTTTGATATTCATTCCCCCAATGGAACCGCAGGTATCCGAGGAACCGAATTTCAATTACAAAGTAATCCGGGGGCAGATATGCAGCTCGATGTAACCGAGTCCACCGTTGCTTTTACTCCCCCAGGGGGTGGACAACCCGTGCCCGTAAGCCAGGGTGGTGGATTAAGCGTGTCCAAAGAAGGTATCCCCACTCCACGCCCTGTTAATCCAGTGGCAGCTCAGACCATTTCCACAACCAATCAGGCAGCTACTCAGTTATCTGAAAATATATCCCTCGAATCCGTTAGCGGTGCCATGGATGAAGCAGGGTCCGGTGGCGAGGATGGAGATGGAGATGGTGGAAGTGAGGATTCGGAGAGTTCAGAGGGTGAAAGCGAAGACGCTGGAAGCACGGAAGAAGTCCAGGGAGGTGAGACTGGAGATATTAAAGCGGCCGCCCTTGAAAATAACTCCGATGCCATACAGGCCAGAAAAACGGGGAAGGTTAGTGCCATGAGTCGTGAACTTGCCAAGTTTGCTCTTAATGAAGCTCAAACCAATCGTTTTTATATGCTATCGCCCAAAGCCCAGACCAGTCTCCTACTTGAAGAAATTGGCGTCGTACAACGACTCCTGTCCATGGATGGATTTTTTATGGAACAAGCGGATGCATTTTTTATGTACTCGGCCGATACCCGGGCCCAGATCCTGGGCCTCGATGATTCGGCTATCGTACCAGGTTTGAACCAACGAATTGAAGAAGCCCTTCTTGCCGGAACACTTTCCCCGGAGGATTTAAAACGCTCCACCAAGAAAAACACCCCCACCCTTTCCAGCCCACAGGCAACCGATGATGAAATCCGGACTCTGAGTGAAAAGCTCAAGGATGCAGGCCATATCGGAGTGATGGAAGAACTATTGGAGTTGTCTGAGGGCGAACTAACACAGGAATGGATTCGTACCGGAGAAGTTGCCAATATTTTATTACAGGATTATGATTGGTCCGCGGCAACATTACCGGTCACAGTATCGGGTAAAGAGGTTTTAGGAAATCCATTCTATTCTCCTATTTCCAGTCTATTTAGGGAATTGGAAAATGACTATCTGATCTTTGGAGACGCTCAGTTCATTGGCGGAAGAAATCAGATAATTCCTGAAAATACTCAGTCTTTGTCTCCTTATTTTACTGGTGGAACAAAAACAGTTGTTATCAGTGCCCTTGAGACAATGAGTATGAGTGATTCTTTTACCTGGGAAACCCCGGAACAGACCGATACTCGATTGGTTATCATGAGTGGTGGAAATATGGGATTGGCCAAGGGAATGTCCATGAAGTCTGCCACCAGTGACTTACTACTCGCCAGTAAGGTAAGTATGAACCTTGAACAAGTTACTCTCGATGTTGATCAGGATATTGCAATTCGTGGACTGGAAGATGTTGAGTTGAACAGTGTAACTCTTGGCTCTTCTGCACAGGCTACCATTAAAGCAAGAAGGAGCTTAAATGTCGACGGCCTTACCTTTAGCAGGAGTGTTCCAAGTATTCTGATGGAGGCCACAACCATGCGTCTAAGTAATGTCAACTTTCCCGCAGCATCTTCGGTTCGCTTGAATAGTTTGAAAGGCCCAATCGATGGTAAGTATCCTAACTTTGGTACTAATATTTCAGCCGCTCAACAGGTTGGGCGAGTAAACTTTATTAAAAATGTATCCTCCGGTGGGAATGTAATGAATAGTAGGCAGACTTTTGACCAGTTTGGAAATAACATTACTATCGGAAAAATTAACCGTCCTTAGGCAAAACTGACTTTGCTCAATTTTAAAAGAATTCAAAAACTCAAAACCATCGAAAATTATTGGTCTAGGTCAGTATATTATTAAAGCCTATACTTAAAAATTTTGAGTCCAAGACCTCCAATCAAGATCGATTGATATGTTGCGGAATAATTTGATTTATTACCCCTATCCCATAGACCACTGTGAAAACTATCTTTTTCTTGGATTGGAGGAAAATTCTGTTTTTATCCGAATACCTTCACGAAAAGTGAGCCGGAAATGTTCTGATCCATCAATACTGTAAAAAATCCAAAGACCGTCTTTTTTACCATTTTTGTAGTACCCTTCCTCCCGAATATTTCCATTCTCATATCGTTCAACGGTACGATTTTTGCCTTCATTTTCAAACTCCTGGCGATTCTTTTCCTCACCTAGGTCATCGTAAACAACTAATACACCAACCCCATCTATAACTCGGGTAGAGGTGCACCTTTCACCATTCGGCTTCCATCCGATTGCAGTGAGAATTTTGCCATTTTGAAAAATTTGCTCCGATCTTTTTGAGCCGTTTTTATACCAACGAATGGATAATCCGTCTAAATTTCCATCGTTAAAGTTTTGCTCTAAATTTTTCACATTTGTCTCAGACCAAAATTCAAACAATCCATGTTTTTTTCCTTTAACATACGATCCTTGGTGAAACCTCAATCCGTTTTCTCGCCAACTCACTACAGGACCATCTAAAAGACCTTCTTTAAAATACCGGAGGTTCCGAATTTTTTTATTTTCATCCTCCTGTATGTAATATCCGCTGTATGGATATTCATCCGTTCTTAAATACTGAAGGCCATTTTTTTGGCGAAACTCATCAAAAGGGAGTGTTTTATTGGTGAGTTCAGTCCATGCCCCCACAACTGCCTCTCTCCTAATTTTTGCAATCTCAATTGGATTGTTGAAATCAGGATACTTTTCTTCTGCAATAGTATTCATACCCAATGTAGATAGAAGGGTAAAAATACGAAGGAGGAATGAAGTCATAAGAACATGCTAGGATGCAAAATTAGATAGAGTCAATCTAACAGCATCAAGAAATTTTCAATATTGATTGAGATTAGGCCAGAAAAAGGCAACAAGATAGAACTGTCGAATCATTTACTGATTAAAACAAACAAAAAACATTTATGCATTTCTTAGAGGAAATTACTATCATTGCAATCGTTAGTGTAATTGTGACCATTGTTCTCGGTCGATTTAAATTGCCTGTGGTTGCGGGGTTGGTGTTATCAGGAGCGTTGGTCGGACCGCATGCATTCTCTTTGGCAAAAGATCTGGAGACCATTGAAGTAATTGCTGAAGTAGGAGTTGTTTTTCTTCTTTTTACCATTGGTTTAGAATTTTCACTTGGTCGGTTGAAACATATTTTCAAACAGGTTGCATTGGGTGGTCTGCTTCAAGTAAGTGCAACCGCGGGTATAACAACCGGAGTGGCATTGGCACTTGATTGTTCTTTACCTGAGGCAATGGTTTATGGTTTTGTATTTGCCTTATCAAGCACTGCATTGGTCCTCCGGACACTAAACGAAAGGAACGAATTAGACGCTCCTCACGGAAGGTTTATTGTCGGAACGCTCATTTTTCAAGACCTCTGTATCGTTCCCATGGTCTTAATCATTCCATTACTTTCCCAGGGGTTGGAAAATTTATCCGTGTGGAAAGAGGTGGGGTTGGCAATGGGGCAAGCCTGCCTAATGGTTATTGGTCTTTTTGTATGTTCCCGAAAGCTGGTTCCCCTCCTCTTTAAATGGGTCGACGCCAGTCGCAGTAGCGAGGTTTTTATTCTAACTGTGCTTTGCCTTTGCATTGGAACCGCATACCTAACTTCTCTCACTGGTTTATCCTTAGCACTCGGAGCCTTTCTTGCCGGCATGATTGTGGCTGACACTGATTTCAGGCATCGGGCAATGGGTGATATATTGCCCCTTAAAGATGTTTTTGTAAGTTTCTTTTTTGTATCTCTCGGAATGTTTTTTAATTTTGAAGTTCTCATAAATCAAACCGGGACTGTTATTCTTTTGTTATTGGCATTCCTATTTGGCAAAGGGCTTATCGCATCTATTGCTGCTATGTTTATGCGATTCCCTCCCCGTGCCGCCTGGTTGGCAGGTGTGGGATTGGCTCAATTTGGCGAGTTTGGATTTGTCCTGCTACAATTAGCCACCAAAGAAAATGTGGTTACCAACGAAGCGATTGCGCCACTTTTAAATGCAGGGATATTAAGCATGTTTTTAACTCCTTTAATCGTGTACAAGGCTCCACATTTTACTGCAGGCGAACGGGCACTTGACCCACTGGCTAAGCTACTACGGGCTAAAAGTGCGGAAGATCTGGAGCAAAAAACGATTGGTCATAATGATCATGTAATCATCATTGGATATGGCATATCAGGACAACTCCTGACATCAAGTTTACGTTCTTTATCCATTGAAACCGTTGTTCTTGAAATGAACTCAGATAATGTAAACATAGGGCGGGAACGGGGAGATCCGGTTTACTACGCGGATGCAACCAGTGAAGAGGCGTTGGGGCACGCACACCTCGAATCTTCCCGTGCGGTGGTGGTTATGATTAATGACCATTCTGCAACGGAACGTGTACTTGCGACAATAGACAGATTGAAGGTAAATGTTCCAATCTTTGTGCGGACTCAATACATGAATGGCGTGGAAGATTTTAATAAATTCAAACCGGCGGGGGTAGTCGCATGCGAAGTCGAGGGTGGACTGGAAGTTCTCTCCAGGGTTTTACGTAAATTAGAAATCCCAAGAAATTTAATTATCCGTGAAATCGATCATGCCCGTTCCCAAACGATGCAATCCGACCGTGATTTTCAGGAAGAGCCCCTCCCCCTGCATGCACACCAGGAACTAAAAAAATTAATGGTCGAAAATATTCTTGTCATCAAGGGAGCCAAAACCATTGGGAAATCTCCTAAGCAACTCGAAATAGCCGAAAAAACGGGAGTACTTGTTATTGCAATTGGAAGAGGGGAAAAACTGCTTTTGCATCGACTCGCTGAGACCGTTTTGGAAGCCGGCGACATCGTTTATTGTATTGGTAGAAAAACAGACTTAAACTTTGTGCTAGGTTGGTTTGATCCCGCTTTGGAAAAAAAAGAAGTTTAAAAAAACTGGATCAAACTATTCTTCTATAATCGTTGAATCGGAGGATGAGTTATTTTCCAAAGATTCTGCGATATTTATTGTTTCAAAAGTATTCGTTTCGTTCAATTCACTGGGTCTTCCATAATCAATGTCTCCCATATAGAAAGATTCATTTGACTCAATCGTTCCATCCATTCCGTAATGAACAACAATACCCGTTCCGTCTTGTAACGAAGTATGTGGACATTTCGTGCCATCTGGTTTCCATCTTGAAAAAGTTTGCATTTTTCCAGCTGCATACATTACCTCTGATTTCTTTTCACCACCTGAATAAAACTCTTCAAACAGACCGTTTCTTACATTATTTTTATTATAACCTCTCGATTCTAAAAACCCTGCGGCAGCCCAGGTTTTGAAAGGGCCCTCCCTCATGCCGTCTTTCCACACACGCTCTACCATTTTCTTTCCATTCTCGTACCAAGCAGTGTGTAATCCGTGCTGCCTCCCGTTTTCACAACGAAAAAGAAATCCAACTTTTCCACTGACATGGTTATTTTTTACCCATCCATTATATACTGATCCATCCTGAATCCTGTATGTCTGAAGATCTCCTTCCTGGGTGACTATCAGTTCGGAAAGCTCTGTCGCTTCTTTTAACGCCCTTTGTAAAAAATCAATCTCATTCAAAGGATTATCAATTTCCGGGAAAGGAGGAGCAGTCATCTCGTCGTTCCCACATCCACTTAACCATAGGAATAAACATACAAAAACAGATAAATTTCTCATCTTTTTATTATGAAAGAGCCAAGGGATGAAGGTCAAGTACTGGAAAACACATTGGTGAAAATAGATTTCGGCTAAACTAAATCAATTCCGGGTGTAATTGATTGACAAAAAAAATAAAAAGATCATAAAAAACCGATTTTATATGAAACAAACTTCAGCATTCGCAGCCAAGACCGCAAGATCCCCCTTGGAATCATTTTTAATTGAACGCAGGCCTGTAGGAGCTACCGATATTCAGATTGAGATTGATTACTGCGGAGTCTGTCATACTGATCTACATTTTGTAAATAACGACTGGGGCATGTCTGAATATCCGATTGTTCCCGGTCATGAAATTGTGGGTAGGGTTTCAGCAATCGGAGCAGAAGTGACTAAATTCAAAGTGGGCGATTCAGCTGCTGTCGGTTGCATGGTTAAAGCATGTGGAGAATGTGAGTCATGTAAAAAAGGACAGGAACAATATTGTCTTAACGGTTTCACTGCCACTTACAATAGCCCGACCGAAGATCCTGGATCATTTACATATGGTGGATACTCAAAATCAATTGTAGCTGATGAAAGCTTTGTATTAAGTATGCCGGATAACCTAGACTTAAAAGCAACTGCTCCTTTGCTTTGCGCAGGGATTACCACTTACTCTCCTATGAAACACTGGAATGCTGGACCAGGAATGAAAGTAGGTGTAGTTGGACTTGGAGGATTGGGGCATATGGGGGTAAAGTTTGCCCATGCACTGGGTGCTCATACTGTCATGATTACCACCTCTCCCGAAAAAGGCGACAATGCACAAAGCTTAGGTGCCGATGAAGTTTTGCTATCAACTGATTCTGATGCCATGGCCAAAGAAATGGGACAATTTGATTTTATTCTGAACACCATTCCTGTCAATCATGCCATCGACCCATACCTGGATTTACTCAAAGTGGATGGAACAATGTGCGTGGTCGGAGCCGTCGAACCTTTGGAGAAAGTAAATGCCGCCCAACTGATTTTTGGAAGGAAGACACTTGTCGGTTCGTTAATTGGTGGAATTAAAGAAACTCAGGAAATGTTAGACTTCTGCGGGGAAAAAGAAATTGTTTCTGATGTGGAAATGATTCAAATAAATGAGATCAATCATGCCTTTGAAAGATTGGTTAAAAGCGATGTTAAATATCGATTTGTAATTGATATGAAAAGCCTTTAACCCGAAATAAAATTGCACCTGCTTTTGAAGGTATTCACATAAACGAAACAAATTTTTAAATATCTAAGCTGTTGTAATAACTCACCTTTTTACTTTTTGCCGTGAGGCATCCTTTTACAGAAAGATCTATTAACAGGATGATTAGAATTTTGTTTAAATGAATGAACAAAAATAATATTTTGCTCAGTTCGGATAAATCTTTATGCGCAATTTACACATGTTTGAACTTCTGGAAAAGCATCAAGCCGGTCGATTGAAATTGTTTTCGCACAAAAAAGACAGCTTCCATAGACTTCCTGCTCAATCCTCTTTAAGGCATTTTTAACATCAAGGAGTTGTCTTTTTTTTCGTCGCCTGAGTTCCAAAACCATTTGTTGATCCTGCATAGCTTCCATTCTGGACAACCTGCCCAAGCCTTTATCCGGTTCCACTGCGGCGGCAGATTCCTTGCTTTTCTTTAAGTAATTTTCAATATCAGAAACTAATTCCTCAAGTTTTTTTTGATATCTTTTTAAATCGTTCGGACTCATTTCCCTAACGGGTTGATTAATATAGGCACGATGATTTTCGTTAAAAGGTCAAATAGATTAATAAAAATATTTCATGAAAATCTATTTGAAAGTCTTGATAAAAACTAATTCTTAGGTCACAATTATATCATGAAAAATATATTCACTCTATTCTTTGCCTTTCTTTTGACCAATGCCCTCTTCGCGGAGGATGAAACTTGTGCGATTATGGTCGGTGATGAAATCGATACTGAGGAGTATTCAGAAATCCTTGGTAAAAAAGTTTTCTTTTGCTGTGGTTCATGCGTCAAAGCATTCGACGCAAACCAAGCTTACTACATCAAAGCACTGCCTGCATTAGCTAAAAAATTCTCCGATGCTGAGCAAAAGAAATTAGGAGTGGATAAAGTTAAATTGTTGGATCAAAGAGTATGTCCAATCTACCCTGAGAGAGTGGTTAACCCAAATTCCAAGACTCTTGAGTACAAAGGCAAAACCGTTTATTTCTGGTCTTCAAGTGCTCAACGCCGCTGGAAAAAAGATCCAGATAAATATTTCAAGGATGCAATGTCCAAAGGGCACCTTCCTCAATTTAAATAATCCAACATTATCTTTTTTACAAAGCCCTCTTCAAGAGGGCTTTTTTTTGATTAAAAATAAAATGATAATGTTGGCGTAGTTCAATAATTCTATTTTTGTAAGAAAACCAAAAGGTTTCCAGACTGAACAGATATTTTAACTTCGTTGGAAATACACAGATTACTTTGACTCAACTTGCCAACAAAAGAAAATTCCTCCTCATTAATTTCCCATTTTAATCCTTGGCTAGAAACACCTTGGCATGAATCCCCTGATAAAAGACTTATTGTAGCTCCCTCCTGTCCTTTAATTATCAGAGGAGTATCAACCGTCACACGGCATATCCATTCCTTGCTTGAATCGAGTATGACTTCAATGGCCTGTGGAATAGTACAAATATGAATTAAATTGCCCAGTAGATGATCTGTACGATTTCCAAATCCACCTAAAACAACCAACTTTTTCGCTTTAACTCTAGACTCCATCAACCGAAGAGCTTTTTGAAAATCAGAGCTGTTTTGGTCGTTATCTTCAATTAATTCAACATTATTGGGAACATCAGCTTTAACTCCTTCCCAACTATCCATATCACCAATTAAAATATGGGGAAGCACACCAGCATTACGGAATGCAAGCCATCCTTTATCCACTGCAATTGTCAAATCAGACTCCTCCATATACCAATTAAGAATTTCCTCAGTAGGGGGTTCCCCACCTAGAACCATAAGTATTTCCGAAGGCGGCATTATGTTACTACTGGAAAAATCCCAACTGTTTTTCGCTTATATTTGCCCCAACACGCTCCATTACTTTAAGCATATCTTCCCAAACTTTTCGTTTACCTGCCTTGCTTGGATTATGGAGGAGGTAGGATGGATGATATGTGACCATGAGAGGTGTTCCATTATATTCGCTCCAATTGCCTCGAACATCTCCAAGTCTACGCTTGGAATCAAACCCAAGAAAACCATCCGTGGCACTCTTACCCAAAGCTATAATCACTTTGGGTTTAACTATTTCAACTTGAGCCTTTAAAAATGGCATTGCAAAATTGATCTCTGATTGGGTCGGGGGACGATGCCCAAACGAAAGTTCATGCTTAGGTTTCCAGTGGAGAATATTAGAAATATAAACTGAGGGAATCGGAAATCCCATTGCTTCAATAATTTTACCAAGTAATTCTCCTGCAGGACCACCAAATGCTAAGCCTGATTTTTCATCCTCCTCATTGGGTGCTTCGCCACAAAAAAATAATTCCGAGTCAAGGTCTCCCCTTCCAAAAATAATTTGCCCACTAGGATCTAATTCAGAATTAGAAACCGTACAGTTTCTCGCTTCTTGCTCCAACCATTCCCATTTGGAACGCTTATCTCCATCCGGTATAATAAAATTGGGAGGGGAAGAAAACTTGACCGCATTTTCAGGAGTAACATCAACACCGATTGCTGTTATTGTTTTGTTTGATTTTTCTTTCGCCTGAAATTCAGAAATAACCTTCTTCGGGGGATCCACTTCTTGGTGAACTGCTGTGGGAACTGGTTTGGAAGAAACTAATGCATCCTGAGGAGGAGTAATATTATCCGGCCAGCCAAGAGCCTTTTCCAAACCCTCCATAGTATCGTCATCTAGGTAAACTTCACGCAAGCCTTCTTCTCGCATACGCTTGAGTTCCTCAAGAACAGCAAAAGTTGCTTCAGGCAAATTCATTTAATTGAATTGATAGACAGTTTCTCAACATATTTCGCGAGTAAATCAAATTCTAAGTTCAGAAAATCCCCCGGTTTACGACCTTCTAAATTTGTCTTTCCTAATGTATGAGGAATCAACCACACTGCAAAAGAGTCCTCGATTACATCACAAACAGTTAAAGAACAGCCATCCACTGCAATACAACCTTTATCAACAAGATACTGCATGTGGCTGGAAGGAACTTTTATTTGAAGGTACAAATTTTTCCCGCGCTCCTCAAAGATTTCTATTTCTCCACAAGCGTCAATATGTCCTGTAACAAAATGGCCACCAACTCTTCCATTAGCGAGTAACGATCTTTCCAAATTGACTAATTGACCTTTTTTCAAATTACCTAAATTTGTTTTTTGTAAAGTCTCATCCAATAAATCGAAAGATCCGACATCAGCAAAATCTTCCTTAAAAGTTAAGCAACAGCCGTTTACCGCAAGACTCGCCCCAGCTTCCATTCCATCCGAACCTGAAAATGGAATATCGAGTTTCAAAAGCCAGGATTCCTTCTTTTCCTCAAGAGAAATGACTCGACCGACATTTTCTACGATTCCAGAAAACATAAATTTTGTGATTTTAAGATTGGAGATAACATTTATGAAAATAGAAAGATAATTTGACCCTTTCGTATCGCAAAGTAATTTGATCTTATGTTTATGACAATTTCCATTTCAAAGAAAAGCTTACTTTTTATTCTGACAACCATTTGTATTTATCTCCTAAACCCGGGTAAATCAAATGCATTGCCAAGTTCGACCACCCGAATTCCAGAGGATTCGTTTCTTATTCTCTCCCTTAATTTAGAATCTATTCTAAATAAGTCTCAAATTAAAGAAAGTCGTGTATGGAAACCGATAATAGACACTCTCAATATCACGAACACGAATTTCAAATCCATTTTGTTAGATGCTGATCACAAAGGATTTAATTTCCGGTCGCCCATTCAACTATTCCTCCGCTCAAGTAAATCAGAAAGAAATCCCCTGATCTTTGGTTTACTTGCTTCAATTAAAGACACACAAAAAGTGGATGCAAGCCTTGCCAATTTTGCCGAATTACTAGGCTTTACCAAAAACAAAGGAAAAACCATTCGATATCAAAAGAATAATTTGCCAATTGAATTTGGTCGAAAGGGAAAAGTCTTTCACATTCTTGGAATTGGCCCAGTTATTCGTGATCACAATGCAGCAAAACAAGAACTTGATCAATTTTTTCAATTAATTTCAAAGCATACAAAGGTTGATCGTTTTCCAAATTCACTCACCGAACACTTTTCAGTCCAAAGTGACTTGTCTGTTTATATTGACGGAAGTGGGTTTGGAAAAATCTTAGAAGAAAAGTGGCCTGAGGATAGGTGGAAAGAACTCCTTCCACTCCTTGACCCTTTATTCACAAAGCAGTTCGGTTTAAAGGTTACTTCCAATATTGGTTCTCTTAAACTTGAAACATCGGAATACTCTGTGGATGAAACGAGAAAAGTTACTCCTGTAAAAGAGTTAACAATGGTACACAATATTCCAGGAGATTCTCCCCTGGTCGCTCGGTTTAGTCTGCCGGGCAAGGAATTCCGAAATAATTCAATCCAGGCTGTTGAAAAGATCTTAAAATTGCTAAGCGATGGGAAAATTAACAAAAATACTCCTCTTCCAGGGTTTAACGCCTCACCTGCTGAACTTCTTTCATCTCCAAGCGGAGACTTTGTCTTTGCCGGGGGACATTTTAAGGAAAAAAATAATTTTCTGCCAAATGGTCAATTTTTCCAATCTCTTAGCCCAATATTCCTTCTTGGGGTTGGAATCGATAAAAAATTTCAGCTCAAACAACTATTAGCAGGTCTGAATTCAGCAAATTCTATAAGGGGTTTGCTTAATTCGAACCAGCTTCATCTACTTGAGAATGAAGAAAAACTATGGATTACCAGTACAGAGTATCTTCGTGAAATAGAAACAAATAAAACCCTTAAACATCTTTCCAAAAATCGGAAAAATATTCTCAATCAACATGCCTTCGCGTTAGATTTGGATTTTGAAAAGGCAAACCAGTCGATTCGAAAGGTTTCATCTCTTAACTTTTCACAGTTGAAAATATTAAGCATTATTGACGACTTTAAAAGACTTTCAATTCATTCGAATCAAAAGAGGGTTATCGCTAACCTGAAGTTAGTCGATCACAATAAATCTGCCTTGGCAGTTATTTTTGAACATCTGGGACAAAGCTTGATTGATCAGGCGAACCAAACAATTTTTCAAGCAATTTCTCAAAACGACATTAATGCCGTAATTCAATCAGTCCAACAAGGTGCACTGATAAATGCTGCCGATCGATTTGGGCATACGCCAATTCACTATGCAGCCTACAAGGGAAATGCCAGAATAGTTGATTATCTCCTCAATAACGGAGGAAACCCAAATATTCGAGGCAGGCATGAATCGACTCCACTCCACAGTGCCGCATGGGGAAAAAATATGCAGGTTCTCGAATTACTTTTGGAAGATGGTGCAGATGTGAATGCAAGGACAGATGAAGGAGAAACACCTGGAATGACCGCTGCCCTTCGAGGTGAAAAAGAGATGCTTGAAATTCTATTTGCTCTATCAGCCGATCCACATGCCAAAGATATCCATGGAACTAACATGCTGGATCTTGCCGCGGCTGGCGGACATAAATCCATTGTTGATCTGCTGAGTCAAATGGGAGTTCAAAACCAAAACCCATTACATGTGGCTGCGGGTTTGGGTGATTTAAAAAAAGTCAAAAACCTACTAAAACAAAAAAACAATATCAATTCCAGAGATCATTTTGGTGCAACTCCGCTACTTGTAGCAATGGTTTCAGGCAAGGAAGAAATTGTTAATTTCCTTCTTTCTCGAAATGCCAATCCGCATATTTCAGCAAAGGATGGATATTCCCTTATACATGCCGCAGCCTTTTCTGGTAAAAAAAGCTTGGTTCAAAAAGCACTCTCTTTTGATTTAGATGTTAACTCTAGATACGGTCCAGACGGAATCACTCCGATTGATGTTGCTGAGGAGACTGGAGATGCACTACCCTACCTTCGTTCTTTAGGAGGAAAAACTGCCTGGGAATTGGGAAGAGTAATAAAAAATTAAAAGGCACTAAGGTTGGTGCCCGAGTGAAATAATTAATTTACCCTCTTTTCTTAATTTTTTATCCAGTAATTTTGCATGAGGACATATATCGTTCAGATGCTCCCAAAATTCCGATGAATGATTCAGATGCCGCAAATGAGCAAGTTCGTGTAAAATAACATAATTTCCAATTTCAAAAGGTAATAAGACAAGCCTCCAATTCAAAGAAATTGTCCCTTTTGCAGAACAAGATCCCCATCGACTTTTTTGGTTACCAATTCGAACTTTTTTCCATTCCGAACCACTTTTACAGGAAAGCGAGGATAGTCGTGCAGTTAAATTTGTTTTCGCAAGTGATCGCAAAAAATTGAATATTCCCACCTCAGGTATTTTATCAATGGGTAAGTACAACCTTATTTCATCATTTAAAATTTCATGAAATGCTTTTGTCTGCTCACTCATGCTTAAACAATTTAGATGATGAAAACTTTCACTCAACCAAACGCGACCACCATTGGAAAAATATTGAACTAATGAGCAAGTCGATGGAAATTTCCTGATATTTTTATCAAGCCATTTTTTTTGTTGTTTTAAAAAAGAATAACCTTCCAGTAAACTGGTCCGAGATGGAAGTGTAAGAACTACCTTATCCCTCGATCGAATCCTTAAATTAATTCGACGAGCTCGGTTTGATTTTCGAATTAAACAGGAAATTTTCAAACATGGATCAACTGAATCTAAAATGATTTCTTCGGTTCGATCCTTCATGAAAATTACCAAAAGTAATTAAGGCTTTTTTTCACTTTTCAAATAATCAACTTGAGAAGATGCGAATTTTCGCAATGCGGATTCTGGATCAATTCCATTTTCACGACAAGAGGCTACTATTTCGAATAAACTTCTTCCAACTTGCTCCTCAGTCAATGTTTCACTTTGTTCATCCACTTTTTGCTGGGACCATTCCCCTTTTCCTGAAAGTCCATTCTTTACCACTCTTTTGTAAATATCATTTGCAAAGAGCAAGGAGGGTAATTGGGGCGGAAGATTTTTGAAAATACCGCTTGGTTCTTTTTCTCCTTTCAATTTTTTCTCCTCCGCTTTGATTAATTCCCATCGATCAATTACTGCTCCAGATGATTCAATCTTATCTTTATCCTCTCCAAATACATGTGGATGACGACGAATAAGTTTCTCTGAAATTCCGCGGGCAACATCATCAAAGTCAAAGTGTCCTTCCTCTTCAGCAAGACAAGAATGCATAACCACTTGCAATAAAAGATCACCCAATTCCTCTTCCATTAATTCAAAATCATTATTATCAATAGCTTCCAAAACCTCGGAAACTTCTTCAATTAAGCATCGTAGAAGGCTTTGGTGGGTCTGTTCACGATCCCATGGACAACCATCTGGGGCACGAAGTTGGGTTACAATGTTTCTTAGTCGTTGAATTTCGTTCACTCTCGCGCATTCTGTAGGAGTTATAAAACATGGCAATTCAATCTCTTAGTAATTAATTATATACCTTATCAATTAAATGGATAAATTAGCAGAAATTATGGACTGGAAAAGAAAAGAGATTTCTTCTCTCATTCGCCCAGTTAATTTAAACGATTTGGAAAAAATCGGCAATCGGATGAAAACTGACCTTTCTTTTGTCGAGTCACTCGCTACTGATGAACTTTCTGTAATAGCGGAGATTAAGAGAAAATCGCCATCGGCCGGAGATATTGCTGAGGGAGCCTCGGCCGTAGAACAGGCACGCACTTATCTCAACGCTGATGCAGACGCATTGTCCATTTTAACCGATAAAAAGTACTTTGGCGGTCAACTTGAAGATCTTTGGGAGGTAAATGATTTTCTTAGCAATCATCAAAGAAGTATCCCAACACTGAGAAAAGATTTCATGATCCACCCGGTCCAAGTGTTAGAGGCACTCGAAGCTGGTGCACGGGCCATCCTTCTCATTGTTAGGGCATTATCCGATGACGAACTTAAATCTCTTCGTGAAGCGGCAAATGCAAGTGGGCTCGACTGCCTTTATGAAATTCATGAATTGAAAGAATTAGAAAAAGCTCTTAATCACGATCCAAAAATTATTGGCGTGAATAACCGAGATCTTACCCGCTTTGTAACTAATCTTGAAATCTCGGAAGAACTTATACCACAAATTCCAGATCATATCATAAAAGTTAGTGAAAGTGGAATTTTTGCCCCTGAAGATGCATGGCAAGTCCGAGCAACTGGAGCCGATGCTGTTCTTTGCGGTGAGGCCCTAATGAAAGCAGAGGATGTCGATGCTCTCATTCACGAAATGAAGGAAAGAGAATAATTCGATTCTTTTCACCCTCCGATTTTAACGATGCCTCTTTCCCCTTCAGAAACCTCCAGGTTGCTAGGAGAATTTAACCATCGACCAAAGAAAAAACTTGGACAAAATTTCCTAACTGATGGAAATATTGTTCATAAATCAATTGCGATGGCTGATCTACCCGCTGGTATCCCGGTGGTCGAAATCGGTCCAGGTTTAGGAACCTTAACCAAACAACTACTCATAAAAGAACACCCAGTCTTTGCCGTTGAAATTGATGAAAATCTTTTTGAAAACCTTAAGAAAAGCTTGGCCTCATTCATTCAGAATAAACAACTAAACCTGATTAAAGGAGATGCAGTCAAAAAACCTCTTGCTCAATTACCAGATCAAGTAAAGGACTTTGCCGTGGTGGCTAACTTGCCTTATGCCATCTCCTCCCCCTGGATGGAGTCCCTCCTCCACTCCCAAAGAATTCCCATGACAATGGTTCTTATGCTTCAAAAAGAGGCGGTTCAAAGAATGGGGGCTAAGCACGGTACCAAAGAATACAATGCCCTAAGTATTTTTATTCAAGCTGCGTTCCAAAATAGTCATATCCATCCTGTACCACGACAATGTTTTTTTCCGGTACCCGGAATTGATTCTGTATTGGTTCAAATGAACAGGCTTCCCACACCTTTTCATTTTAATCAAAAAACCAGAACACTAATAAGAAAAATTTTCACGCAAAGAAGGAAACAAATTGGATCGTTGTTAAAAAAAGAAGATCCTCCTACAAAAAAAATGTTAGAAATGTGGATCTCCGAGCAGAATTTATCCAGAAACTTGCGCCCCGAGCAAATAAGCCCGGAGCAATGGAGGGCGTTAGCTGAATTTAATTCCTAAGCAGAAACACCTACACCACAACATTTCTTATATTTTTTTCCACTTCCACATGGACACAAGTCATTTCGACCAACTTTGGGAGTTTCTCTAACTTTAGGAACTGGCACCTTGGGGATTTCTGGAGCCTCTGATTGACCGCCGTTAGATTGACCCGAAATCCCCCCCGAAAAACGATCAAAACCTCCGCCAGCCGAAGTATCTGGACCTGTAGCCCGAGCAACATCATTTAGGTTGGAAAGCATATTTTCAAAAGCGGCTAAATTAGTCGAAGAACGGAACATGCCTGAACAGACATCAGATCTCATAGAAACCATCATTTCTTCAAAGGCTCGAAATGCCTCATTTTTATACTCACTCAAAGGGTCTTTTTGCCCGTACCCACGAAGCCCAACACTGCGTCTTAGTTCATCCATCTCCGTCAAGTGATCCTGCCAATGAACATCAACAGCATTAACAACAACATATCTTTCCAAGCTCTGTAATTGATCTGGGTTCTCGAGCTTTCTCTTAGCTTCATATGCACCAGTTACTTTTTCCAAAAGAAAGGCTTTGACTTCTTCTTCACTCTTTTCAATCAACTCCTCAAGGCGAATGGTAACTGGAAAGGTAATGTTAACCCAAGAGGCTAATAGTGACTCAAGTTCAGGCATATCCTCCTCGCGAGAAGCCTTGAATTCGGTCAATGGAATACCTCCAATCCTGCCCTCTATTTCTTCTTCAACTAGTTCGAGCAGAATTTTCCCGGGGTCATCTTCGAGCAAGACATCGTTTCGTATAGAATAAACAATTTCCCGCTGTCTGTTTAAGACATCATCATATTGTAGCAGTCTTTTTCGTATAGAATAGTTTTGTTGTTCAACTTTTTTTTGTGCATTTTGGATAGACCAGTCCAATGTTCCATGCTCCAGAACTTCATCATCTCCAAATGACTTCTCCAACATTTTGGAAAGTGCTCCTTGGTTTGCAAACAACCTCATTAAATCGTCCTCCAATGAAACATAAAAACGGGATGCACCAGGATCACCCTGACGGGCACAGCGTCCACGCAATTGACGGTCAATCCTTCTTGACTCGTGTCTCTCGGTTCCAAGAACAAGCAGACCACCAAGTTCTTTTACGCCTTCTCCCAGCTTAATATCTGTTCCCCGACCTGCCATATTCGTTGCAATCGTTACGGCTCCTCGTTGCCCAGCCTCAGATACGATTTCCGCTTCCCTTTCATGAAATTTAGCATTTAGAACGGTGTGCCTGACATTAGCTCGTTTAAGCATTCGACTAAAAACTTCGGATGACTCAACAGATGCTGTGCCGACAAGTACAGGTTGGCCCTTTTTATGAGCTTCGCTTAAGTCCTCAAGTACCTGATTAAATTTTTGGCGACGTCCCTTAAACATTAGATCGTTTAAGTCCTTACGCACACAATCACGGTGGGTGGGTATAACCATCACCCCAAGTCGGTAAATATCGTGAAATTCTCCTGCCTCAGTTTCAGCAGTTCCAGTCATACCGGCAAGTTTTTCATACATGCGGAAGTAATTTTGAATAGTAATGGTAGCGTAGGTCTTAGTTTCTTTTTCTATCGTCACCCCCTCCTTAGCTTCAACCGCTTGGTGCAACCCATTACTCCATCGACGCCCGGGCATCAGGCGACCCGTATTTTCGTCGACAATCATAACTTTCCCACCTTGCACCACATATTGCTTATCTTTTTCGTACAATCCATATGCCCGAAGAAGTTGTGAAACTGTATGAATTCGTTCACTCCTAACCTGAAAGTCTTTTTCTTGCGCTTCTCTTCGTCACTGGCAGCAGGCTCTCGATCAATTTCAACATAGGTTGTGGCAAGATCAGGAATAACAAAGCCATCTGGATCTTTAGGGCTTATTAAAGATCTGCCAATTTCAGTTAAGTCAGCCTGCTGGTTCTTCTCATCAATAACATAGTGTAGATCCTCCTTTAATTTATGAGCTCTTTCTTTGTTGTAATCAGAATTCATCTCCAAATCAAATTTCTCAAATTTCTTTCTGATTTTTGCATTCTCCATCATTCGCATGAATTGCCGATGTGTTGGCATCCCTCTTTTAACCTGATAAAGTTTTGCAGTTGCCTCATCTGCCTCCTCATCCGAAATCTCTTCATTCGAAAATGATTTTTTTGCCTCCTCCGCCAGTCGATTACACTGCCTAAGTTGGG
>JAOHKZ010000032.1 GCA_028101545.1 Opitutales bacterium
AAATTTTCTGCCTTTTCTTGCGTAAAAACTATTAAGTCCTCCAACCACATAATGTTTTTCTAAGACGAGTACTTTCTTGCCAAACATGGCCAATCTTAAGGCAGCAGAAAGACCAGACAGACCCGCACCAATTACGGCAATTTCAAAATGATTTTCGTTAGGATGAATGGTAAAACTTTTAAAAGTAAAACCAGAAATGAAGCTATTTATTATGCCGCGGCACCGGCTTCAAACTTAGGCAAAAGGTAATTCCCACAACTTTCCAAAGATTCCAACTGCCTGTATTCTGCTTCAGGGACATCAATTCCGTGTTGTTTACGAAGTTCCATTACAATATCAAGAAAATCCATTGAGTCTAAATCAAGTTGGTCTCGTAAACGAATTTCTGGCTTAACATCGCTTAAGTCTTCATCTGGAGCGATTTCTGCAATTATGTCGAGTACGATTTGTTTAACTTTGTCCTTGTTCATAAAAATTTATATGATTTTAATTATACTACCCTGTAAACTTTTTCAAGATAAGAACTGAATTGATTCCAAGCATACCAAAAGAATTATTGAGAATAATATTAATACCACCTTCTTTTTCTTTTGCCTCGTTTATTACAAGACCGGGAAGGGTGCAGGATGGATCTAAATCATCAACATTGATTGTACCATGTGCAATGCCATCTTTAAATGAGGGAATATTGCCTGCCAATTCTAAGGCCCCGGCCGCTCCCATTGAGTGACCAATAAAACTCTTCGTGTTATTAATTAAAGTTTTTGTATCTTCACCAAATACATTCCTTAATGCTTTGCATTCCTGCTCATCACCTTGCGGGGTTGATGTTGCGTGGGAGCTAACCAAGTCGACAGAAGAGGCTTCAATTTCCGCCCGACTCAGTGCTTGTCTAATACACTCTTCCTGTCGTTCAGGATTTGGGAGAACATAATCAGTGCCATCGGAATTGATCCGGTACCCTAAAATCTCTGCAATAATATTAGCCCCTCTTGCTTTTGCATCCTTAAATCTTTCCAGGACATAAATGCACCCGCCTTCGCTGACCACAATACCATTACGACCTCGGTCGAATGGACGGCTTGCCTTAGTAGGATCTTCGTGTGTTGCTAAAGCACCTTGGCTTTTAAAACCGGCAAAAATTCCATAAGCACGAATACTTTCACTAACACCACCAGCGAGTGCTTGGTCGCATTCTCCAAGGGTTAACATCTGAACCCCTTGAATTATGCCAGCATTTCCTGCGGCACAAGCAGCACCCACGGTGTAATGCGGGCCAGTTAATCCAAGGTTTACCGTAATCTCTCCTGCGGGATTATTTGCTACTGTTCTAGGGTTGTGGTGATGACTCCAATACTTTACTTCTTCATCGTAGTGATCAAAAAGTTGGCAAACCTCAGTTTCCGTTTCCACATTTCCATGTTCAGTAATCCCAAGATAAACGCCAATTTTTGAAGGATTAATTTCGGCTAAAGACAAACCGGCGTTTTTTAAAGCCTCATGAGCGCAATAAATTCCAATTCCTCCTGCCCTAGTTCCAATACGAACTTCTTTCCTTTTCTGGTATTTAGTTTGCTCAAAGTCACATACTCCAGCAGGTAGATCTCCCATATTACGAACCGGGAATGTACTGACGCCACTTTCACCTGCTAAGAGTTTTGAGCGAAAACTATCCAAGTCATTTCCAAGTGGGCTTGTGAGACCGATACCGGTTATAACTATTCTTTCTTGAAGCATAAGCAGGTTAAAAATTAATTATTTGTGTAATAATAAAAAGAATGGACTAGTAGGGATCTCGGAGAATTGCAAGAATTGTAAGTTGTTTAATATCTAATGTTATGTGCATCTATGCGTTTTCTCAATGTTGCTCGAGTAATTCCAAGCATTGCAGATGCTTTTACCTGGTTGCCCCCGCTTTCTTTCAAGGATCTTTGAATCATTTCTTTTTCCACAACCTCCAGCAGATTTGTATCGGTGGTTTTTCGGGCACTTGCGTAGGTAATATCATAGGCTTCATCAGCCGAAATAGAGCTTGGAGCTGATAAAGTTCCCTTAGCTTCGTTTGTCTGTCCGAAAGAAGGAATTACATTATCACTAAAACCATCCTGTTTTTTTTCTTCCTGATCAGAAGAAGGAATTGGGTTGGGTTTTCTCTCCTCAATAAATCCCTGGTCTTTGGATATAATTTGAGTAATTTCAACTTTTTCTAAAACTGTATTTGGAAGATCCTTGGATAAAATCCTTTTACCTTTGGAAAGTACTGAAGAAGAATGAAGCACATTTTCCAATTCCCTAACATTACCCGGCCAATTATGCTGTTTAAGCAATTCCATAGCCTCTCTTGAGATTTCAGTTGTGCCTGTCGATTGATTCTTATTTAGGCGTTGCAACATAAAATCTATTAACTCTGGTAAATCCTCCATTCTTTCTCGAAGGGGAGGAGTTTGAATACGAACCACATTGAGTCGGTAGTAAAGATCTTCACGGAATTCCTTTAATTTTACCATTTCCTCAAGGTTTTTGTGGGTGGCAGCAATCAACCGAACATCCACTTTCTTTGTTTTTGTGGCCCCCACTCTCTGAATTTCACCTTCCTGTATAGCCCGGAGAATTTTAGTCTGAGTGGGTAACCCCATGTCTCCAATTTCGTCTAAAAATAAGGTGCCCTTGTGGCACAATTCAAATTGTCCAGCTTTGGCATCAGTTGCACCTGTGAACGATCCTTTTTCATGGCCAAACAATTCACTCTCTATCAAATTCTCCGGGATCGCTGCACAATTTACTGCATGAAAATTTTGATCCGACCTGTAACTATGTCTGTGGATACAGCGGGCAATAAGCTCTTTTCCAGTTCCACTTTCGCCAGTTACCATTATGGTGGCCTCCGAGGCGGCTACCTGACCGACCTGTTTGAGAACTTGCTGCATTTTTTCTCCGCTACCGACAATCCCTTCGGCATAATCTGATGAGTTGAGCAAATGTTCGTAAGCATCTTCAGAACTGACGGAGTCTCTCCCTGCTTTCAATGCACGGGTAACCAAATCCTTGAGTTTTTTTAAGTCAAATGGCTTAAGGACATAATCGAAAGCCCCATGTTTCATCGCCTCAATTGCAGTTTGAGTGGTGCCATAAGCAGTCATTAAAATAACCATTGAGTCTGGAGCGGCACTTCGAAGGTGTTGTAAAGTTTCAATACCAGAAATTCCCTCCATTCTGTTATCAAGAAATATTAGGTCTGCCTTTTCTTTTTGTGCAGTTTTAATACCCTCTTCACCGGAATCTGCAGAAATGATTCGATGTCCCATCGTACTGAGAACTCGATCTAAAGAATACCTTATCTCGGCATCATCATCAATTATAAGAATAGAAGCTTGTTTTGAAATCACGATTTAATAAAAAGGTTCGTAAATCTTACATCATTGTCGATTGTCGAAAATGGTAAAGAGTAAAGATAAGTTTTTCTTTCCAAGTAAGCTTATTATTGACGATTTTGTTTAAATGGATATCTTAGAAGAATTAAATTTGCCAGAGTAGCTCAGCTGGTTAGAGCGCCGCACTCATAACGCGGAGGTCGGCGGTTCAAGTCCGCCCTTTGGTACCATTTCTTACTATTCTTTGACTTAAAAGATTTAATAACTCCACACTAGAATAATGGTGTAGGTTCTTTTACCAAAGAAAACTTAAGCAAAAACTACTTTTTCTTAAATAGTCTGTTAAAGAGGCTCTTTTTTTCAGAGGAATTATTTTGATCCTCAATATTCCCATTGGGAATTTGAATTAAATTTAACTCTTCAACTTGTTCACCACTAGGTTCAACACTCTTTTCGATTGAGGTGGGGGGGACTATTGGGATTTCTTTACTTTCAATTTTAGGCTCATCTTTCGGTTCAAAATTCTGAATAACAAGATTTTTTGAGGGAGATTGAGAAATTGGTAGTGGAGTAGGCAAGTCCGAAGGATTTTGGGGAGGAGGTGTATTTGTCAGTCCAAGTTGCTTAGAAACTTCTTCATTTTTTTGTTCTTTAGCAACTTGTTCGGGGGTTTTTCCAACATAAGTTCTGAATACTAGATCATGATCAGGATGTAACCAAAATTTTCCTGGCAAATACGGATTTCCTTCTCCAAATGCAAAAGCTCCAAACCAAGGTTTTTCTCCCGTTATTTTTTCACAAACCAAAAAGTAAGTCTTGCCCGCAATTTGAGGAATTTCACCACGCATTCGAATGGTTATCCAACCGGCTTCCCTTGAACCTAAGCCCTGGGCCGCAATCTGGTTGACAATATCATCACGAGATAAGTCCCACTCACCGAGTTTTGGACCAGAGTCTGGGTTTCCTTCTCTTAGGAAACCATGCATGGAGTCCCCGTAATGATCTGATGGTTTGAAATTTGGTTTTCCAAAAAGAAGAACTTTTGTCAGAATGCCATCTTTACCCGAAGTATAGCTGAACCAATTCTTTTTGGAAACAAAGCTAAAACTTGTTTCATGCTGTTCTTTGTAGAATTCCTGAGACTGATCAAGTTCTTCAATGTAAACATTTGGAAAATCCAGAGAAGAAACTTTTACCGCTTGTTTCGGCTTCTTTTCTGATTGAGTGCTGGGCTCACCGGCGTTTTCGGGGGCATCAAGTTTTTCCTCTGAACAAGAGTTCAGAAAAAGGAAAAGCAAAGTGCAGATAGAGAAGTAAGGAAAAATTTTCAAGACTAAGGGCAAATAGGGAATCTATATGCAAACAATAGAAACGCATTCATGCAAGACATTAGTAAAAATTCTCTCGTCTTTCGAACAAACTTTAACAAAGTCAATAAAATCATGGAGTCGTTGGCATTTTGGTTACCACTTGTATTTTTGTTTTTGTCTGCATTGTTTGGCACAGCATTAAAAAGGCGTGCTCGGGATCATTGCTTAAAAAAATTAGATAGAAATAAAGTTATTTTGCCATATGGGTCAGAGGATTGGCAACGCGGTGAAGTTCGAATTTTTGCTCAGGGGATTGAGTTGCTCTACACTGAACCTCAAAAACAACCATTTGGTAAGGTTAATTCCTTGGTTATTCACCCACATGAGGTAGAGAAAATTCCGTTTATAATTCGTCCTGCCCCTAAGGAAGATACTCGCGCTGGCGTTATGTGGTCAAAAGAATTATTTCTGATTCGAAACCCCTCTTTTACAGATAAAGTTTTTAGAGTCATACTCAATTTCTACAATATGTTGAGAGATGCTTTTGGGCAAGCTGCCCAAACGATAATTGGTGCAATGAGTAAAGATTCCTCCGTTTCTAAAGTTAAAAATGCTGATAAGCGAATGAATGAAATTGGAAGTGGTTTAACTGAACTCGTTCCAAATGCATGGGAACCGATCTTAGAAAAATATCGAGGCCAAGCTATTGTCGTAGAAAGGAAAACATCAGAAGGTATGGTAAAAGAAGCTGGAGTTTTGGAAGATTATTCATCCAAATATTTATTGGTACGACAAGTTGCATTCAAGGATAGCAAAATTGCTAAATTTGTAGATGGGCAGGGGGGAGGACCAAAACTTTATGATGTTCTATACTCCCGTGCGACCACCATTATTAGAAATACTTTAATCGATTAATAGTAAAAGTTGTTTAGTTTCAAGTACACCTTGACCTCTTTGTTTCAAAAAGGTAGATTATTCATGACTTCTGTTTCGTGCGAGAAGTTTTCTTGGTTCTTTTCCTTACTCCTATTATATCGGGAATCTATCGAATGTCGTTTGCAGTCAAGCCGTAAATCGGAAGACTAAGGGCGGTACGAGGGTACCCACTTGGACCTAAAAAAGGTCATGTTACTGAGTTTACGATGCACGGCGAATACGGAAGTCACCATTTTAGAAATAGAGAATTTTAAAAGTTGGTACTTTAGTTACTGAACGCAGAATTTTTTAAATATTTTATATTCCCACTATTCCTAAGCCCCATTTTTTGGCCGAGGATAAAATAGTGGTTTTGTCCAGAATCAAGACAGCCCCAGATTCAAGAGCAGTATTCTTAATACCAAGATCTTTCATTGCGGTTAGAGTTTGAAGACCAAAGACGGGAACATCAAAACGGGTGTCCTGTTTAGGTTTTCCTAATTTTACGAATAAGCAATTTTTTGCTCCAAATTTACCGGCTCTTTCAAGCATCGCATTCGTTCCCTCGAAGGCTTCTACTGCAAGAACTGTTCCCCGGCTCACGACAACGCCCTGACCTACATCAAGACGAGCATTTTCACGTGCAATCTCGATTCCATGAGTTAGGTGTTGTGCATCGATTCTTTCCTTCCCTTTTACCATAAAGCCTTTATCAGCTAGGTCTTGATCCATAAAGACTCGTGCATCGAGCAAGTGGACTCCTATATTTTCAATTTCATTTCCGATTGCACCAAAAATCGTTTCGGCATTTTTCCGATCGAGCCCGGCTAGCATGCGAATCGCTTTTAGATCAGGATGAAGACCACGAAAGAGTTTTCCGGGTGAAACTTGTCCAGCCATTACGGCATAACCAGCATTAAATTTCTTTAACTCTTTAAGCAATTTACCCACTTGTCCGACTTTGACAGAAGATCGATCTTTTATTGAGAACGAATGAACTAATTCCTGGGAGGTTTCACCTCCTAATTCGATTAATCGAAGATTCATTCCCGCAGACTTGGCTCGTTGGGCGAGAAGGATGGGGTAGGAGCCCTGTCCGGCAATGAGTACGATTGTTTTTTTAGCGTCGAATTGTTCTGGTAAAAATTTGCTCACAATTATTCATTAATAGATGATTGTTCTAGACCAATTCTTTAAGCGATTTTCCTGATACCCGAGTGAATAATAAGAAAATCAACATCCGAGGGTTATCCTCTTACTGCAAGGTTTACAAGTTTACCGGGTACATAGATTTCCTTTACAATTTCCTTACCCGTTGTGAAGGCTAGTACTTTTTCATGTTCTTTTGCGGTAGCGATAATTTCTTCTTTCGTTGTTTCTTTAGAAAACTTGCCTTCTCCACGAAGCTTCCCGTTTACTTGGAATACAATGGTTATTTCATCGCTTACTAAAAGTTCTTTTCGAGCTTTGGGCCAGGGTTGGTTGACAATGGATGGAGTGCCTCCGACTTTTTCCCATAATTCTTCAGACAGGTGTGGAGCGAGAGGGGCGAGAAGTTGTAGCAGAACTTTGATCGTTTCAACAGAGAAGGTTTCAACTTTTTGCAGGTGATTTGCGAGGATCATCATTTGTGAAATCGCAACATTGAAACGTAGGTCTTCTATGGATTCAGTTACTTTTAGAATAGTCTCGTGCAAAAGACGGAGAGTATCTGGATCCTTTTCTTCGGTTGTCAGATGTTTTTCAGTAGAATTTGCTTCACGAAAAACTTTTTTAAGAAACCGATGAACCCCTTCAATTCCTTTCTCACTCCATGGTTTTACTGCTTCCAATGGCCCAAGGAACATTTCAAAGAGTCTTAGCGAATCGGCTCCGTAAGCATTGATCACCAAATCCGGACTGACTACATTACCCACACTTTTGGACATTTTATTTCCGTCTTCACCAAGAATTAATCCTTGGTGAAAAAGTTTTTTGTAAGGCTCTGGTTGAGCCAATACCCCTTCGTCGTGAAGGAATCGGTGCCAGAATCGAGCGTACAGTAAGTGAAGGACCGCATGCTCTGCACCCCCAATGTAGAAGTCAGGAGCACCCCAATACGCTTCCTTTTTTGGATCAACAAGATGCTCGTTGTTATTCGGGTCGATGTAGCGTAAATGATACCAACATGATCCGGCCCACTGAGGCATCGTATTTGTCTCGCGAGTTGCAGATACCCAGTTATCACCTTCAGGTTTAGGTTCAATTTGGGAAACCGAACGACCTGTATTTAAATCGAACCAGATATTGAGCCATTCTGGAATAGTTGCAAGTGGGCTTTCTCCGGTTCCAGATGGATGGTATTTTTCAACCTCAGGTAATTCTAAAGGTAGTTCAGTGGGCGGAATAGGGAGAGCATAAAAGGTCTCACCCTCTTTTTCTGAAGTAACTGGTTCCTCTGGCAAAAGTTCGCGAACTTCCCCGGGAGTATCCATAGCTTTTTCGAAATTATCGAGGGTTACCCAAACCAGGGGAATGGGTTCACCCCAATAACGTTGCCGTGAAAAAATCCAATCGCGAAGTTTGTAGTTAACCGTACCTTTACCAATCTTTTTTGTTTCGAGATCGGTAATAATTTTGTCTTTGCATACATTGGCATCCATCCCGTCGTATTCTGCGGAGTTAATCATCACTCCTGGTCCGGAGTAGGGTAGTTTTGATTTTTCTTCATCCCCATCTGTTCGTGTAATTACACGTTTGATTGGAATGCCAAATTTTTCTGCAAATTCGAAGTCTCTTTCGTCATGGGCTGGGACTGCCATAATTGCACCTGTTCCGTAAGTAATAAGGACATAATCGGCAACCCATACAGGAACTTTTTCTCCACTTACTGGATTGATACAATAACTCCCCGTGAAAACACCTGATTTATCCTTGGCAAGATCTGTCCGGTCTAAGTCACTTTTTTTAGCAGCTAATTCAATGTAAGCTTTTACCTCATCTTTTTTTTCAGGAATAACAAGTTTTTCAAGAAGTTGGTGTTCCGGGGCAACTACCATGTAAGTCGCTCCATACAGTGTGTCCGGTCGGGTTGTATAGACCTTGAGTTTATGATCCATTCCATCGATTCCGAATTGAACTTCGGCTCCTTCTGACCTTCCAATCCAAGCCTTTTGTTGGCGTTTTGTTGAGTTTGGCCAATCCAGTTCGTCGAGTCCTGAAATAAGTTTTTCGGCATAAGCAGTTATTCGTAGTACAACTTGCCTCAGGTTTCGTCTTTCTACTGGATGCCCGCCGACTTCGGATTTCCCGTCAACGACTTCCTCGTTGGCTAGAACGGCAAGTAAATTGGGGCACCACCAAACAGGTTTTTCAGCAACATAGGCAAGACCCCGCTGAAAAAGTTTTAAGAAAATCCATTGAGTCCATTGGTAATATTTTGGATCGGTGGTATTAATCTCCCTGTCCCAATCAATTGCAAATCCAATACTTTTTATTTGGCGTCTAAAATTATCAACATTTGCCTGAGTAGTAACAGACGGGTGCGTTCCTGTTTTGATGGCATATTGTTCCGCGGGCAGTCCGAAAGCATCCCATCCCATGGGGTGTAGAACATTAAATCCACATGCCTTCTTGTACCGTGCAAGAATATCGGATGCGACATAACCTTCCGGGTGGCCAATATGCAAGCCAGCACCCGAAGGATAGGGGAACATATCCAAGGCATAAAATTTCGGCTTTTCTGATTTATCCTCAGCTCGGAAAGTCTTTTCTTCTTCCCAAAACTTTTGCCATTTTTTCTCGATTGCGAGAAATTCGTATTGTTTTTCTTCGTCTGCCATTTTTTTTAAAAGTAAGTTTTAGGATGAAGACTTTGTTTGAATTTGGCAAAAGCAATCCCCGCACCATGGGTAAGTGAGTAGAAAAGTGAATTTTACAAAAACAAAGTACTTGAGTTTATTAAAAATCGAATCAATTCGAGGTTAAAGCTATTTTATTTAGATCTTTTATCTTCCAATAATTTCTTAATTACATACATTTCTCCGGTAATTTTTTCCATTTGTATTTGTAAGTCATGTAAAGCATCTCTCAAAGGTTCGGGGTTTGTTTGTCGGCGGATTAATTCTTGTTTAATCTTCATTTCAGCATTTGATTCGTCCATGCTGTTCATAATTACTCCGATAACGAGGTTGAGCACAATCATAGTTCCGATCAGAACAAAGCTTACGAAAAATAAAGACGCACCAAGTGGCGAGGCAGATGAAGTTGGAGACCACTTGGCTAAGTCTTCTTTTCCATAACCGTAATTTTCAGAACCATACATATTGATATACATTACATCCGTCCAATCCTCCAAGGTGACGACTCGGAAAAGAGACAGGATAGAAGTCTGTAGGTTCTTGAAGTGAATGGGATCATTTTCCGCATAAAGAAAAACTGCCATGGTTCCATAAATATAAAAAAGTAGGAAGAGTAGAACACTGACATAACACATCGAAGGCAGACTTCTAAGCAGACAACTGACGAGGAGTTGTAATTTTGGAATTGCTGATACTAACCTAAGCACTCGTAAGATACGGGCTAAGCGAAGAACGGGAAGGAAGTCGGCACCTACATGGATAAAAGGTTCAAGTAAGCAGGCAGCAACTATAGTAAAGTCAAAGATGTTCCATGGGTTTTTAAAATAATTCTGAGGTCGGGTTCCCTCTGCCAGGATTTTAATGACTACCTCAATTACAAAAATCCCCAAAATTATTGTATCCAAAGTATTTAGGATAAAAGCATTTTCGGCCGAAAACTCCTTGTAGGTTTGCACGCCTACCACAATTCCGGCAAGCAGGATTGTGCTTATGATAAGCCTTTGAAAGATTTTGCTATTAACAATCGATTTACAAGTCGAACTCATTACAAAACTTAAGTTTTCTAAAAGGCACTCATTAAAAGTACTTAGTAAGAATTAAAAATTTTATTTCTGTCCATTAATTAAAATTGCCGATGATTTAATAAAAAATAAATTTAACCATGCATGAACCTGCTTGATTATTCCATGCTAATTTCTGTTTCTTGAACGATTTTTTGGTCTACTTTTGAAGAATGTTGAATTACTCGAATTCTGTTTTCGGGAAAATCTTCTCTGTGGTGGTCTGTTTTTATTCGAAACATCATTTTGTCGGATATTATTTTCGACTTTGGGAAGGTCTGGTGTATCTTGAACAGGAATTGGTTTTTTAAGCAATTTCTCAATACTTTTTAAAAGTTCATTTTCTTCTTTTCCACAGAAAGAGATAGCTTCACCGTCCGCACCGGCTCGTGCCGTTCGACCAATTCGGTGAACATAAGTTTCGGCTTCCATGGGAAGATCAAAATTAATCACATGAGTTACTTTGTTGATATCCAAGCCTCTAGCTGCGACATCTGTGGCAATGAGTGCTCTAGAAGATCCGCTCTTAAAATCATGCAGTGCTTTGGTACGGGCTGATTGGCTTTTATTTCCATGAATTGCGGCACACGGAAATCCACTTGCCTGAAGCTTTTTAGCCACACGGTTTGCCATATGTTTCATTTGAGTGAAGACAACAACCTTTTCCAAAGCGGAATTTTCCAATAATTTGAGTAAAAGATTAATTTTGCTGTTTTTGGTGACATGAAAAAGTGACTGATTGATGCGGTCAACAGTTGGTTCTTTAGGTGCTATCGCAACCCGAACAGGGTCTTTTCTAACCATGGAAAGTGCGAGTTTTTCCATAGAAGGTGGCATGGTTGCAGAGAAAAACAGGGTTTGCCTATCTTTGGGTACAACCTTAAGTATTCGACGAATTGCGTGAATAAAACCCATATCTAGCATTCGATCAACTTCGTCCAAAATAAAACAGGCTAAATCCTCTAAATGTATGTAGCCCTGATCCATCAGATCAATCAACCTACCAGGAGTTGCAATCAATATATTAACGCCTCTTCGTAGAGCATTAACTTGAGGTTTTTGTCCCACGCCACCAAAGATCACAGTGTGTCGAAAGGGTAAGTTTTTACCATACTTTTCAATACTTTCTCCAATTTGGGATGCCAATTCCCGAGTGGGTGCAAGGATTAATACTTTTGGATTTCTAGTTTTGAATTGTTTGTCATTGGAAATCATTCTCTCTAAGAGAGGCAAAGAAAATGCAGCAGTTTTCCCCGTGCCAGTTTGAGCAATTCCGATGACATCTTTACCTTCGGCAATAGGGTGCATACATTGTTCCTGAATCGGAGTGGGTTTTGTGTAAGACTGTTCTATTAAGGCTTTTTTAATCCCTTCGCTGTATTCTCTAAATACTCCGGATAAAGAGTCATTGTTTTTTTGTTCCGCACTGTTTTCTGTGATGTTTAAGTTCATAATAAGGTCCGGCATATTGAAGCCCCGAACGCCGGACACGAACAAAAGCTGATTCCCAAACCCTGAAAAGGGAAAGAAATTAGACAAACTCGAGCATCAACTAAGAGGATGCACGGAATTAACCCACCATGATTAATGATATATAAATTCTAGCCGTAAGCAATGCCTAAAGAAAATTTGGGCAAAATTGAAAATTATAATTAAGTCCCAATAATCTTAATAGGAAATTAAGCTAGGTAATTGTGCAAAAAATTTCGAACACCCATACTCAATAGAGGTAACAATTTCATCATAATGATCATCTACATCTTCATCATCGCCTCTTTCGTAAGGGTCTTGGACATAGGGAAAACTGCCTTGGGTAAAATAAATTCCAATAGGTTGAGATATTCCTCTTGTATATGTACTGTGGACTCGCACGAACTCTTCACTTTCATGGTCAAGAGTAATTACAATATCAGCACTGGCTAGATCAGGGATAGTAACAAACCTCGAAAATCCTTGTAAGAAGTACCCAATCCTAGATGAGAATTTACTCATTCTAGCATCGATTGGGCATTGATCGTAAGCTTCGGTGACTCCTCGGGATGCACAGCGAACACGGCCAAATAGTTGAGTGCCTTCGAGTAGGGAACGCATCATCTCCCTTGCTAAAGGAGAGCGTGACATTCCTCTCTTACTAAGGAATAATATTTTGGTTAAGTCGTCATTAATGTAAGAGTCTTGATCGAAGTTTTGGTTTGAAATACCGGGAGGAGTTACATCTTTAGATGAAAATTCTTTGGATTTTATCCCTTTAATCGCCTTTCTTCTTTTCCAAGGTTTGTTTGTGTTATTCATTTTTGTTTCCGCCAAGTTACAGTTAATTAATAAATAAAGTTATAGTATAATAGTTAAAAGTATCAAATTTTAGACTTTAATGTGTTAATTAGGTAAAACGAGATACGATTAATAATTAAATACTTTCATCCTAACAGTTTGCATAAATTATGCCAAGAATAGAAAAGCTTAATTTTTGTATTTTATTTCTAAAAAATAAAGCTTGTCATCCAGATGAAATAGGAAAGCTATTTATTTCTTTAAATGCTAATTTATTAAATGACTATGTAGTTAAAGTAGTTACTTTAAATTTACTTTTTAAGATTTTGGGTAAGCGGTCCCACAATTTCAACAAAATTTCCATCTGGATCCTTTAGCATCAAAAGGCAAACATCTTGGGGTAATCCTTTGGGGAGAATTTGAGGACTTTTAGCATAAGCTTTGTAACCGTTTTTCTTTGCATTATCTAGAACCTTATCAACATCGTTTACAAAGATAGTAAGATAAGAAATACCAGCAACAGAATGAATGAATGATTGTTTGACCACTCGGGTTGCTTTTTTACCATCGACTTGCATCAATTTTATCTTTGTTGCCGTTTCATCATCACCTAATTTTAAGACATGAATCTTTAAATGGGCACCATCGGTTAGACCAACTAGTTTTGGGAAACTGCCCCCCACTTCGAATCCATCTTTTTCTTCGAACCCAACAACTTTTTTGTAGAAGTGGAGTGATTTGTTAATGTCTTTAACGACTATTCCTATATCAATAGTTTGATTTGCAAAATTTGATTTTTCAGCACAGAGCCAAGTTTGGGCAAGTAAAACGATGAATAAAGTTAAGCTGTTTTTCATAAATGTAAAATGATTCGAAATAAAGGAAGTTTTGAATGTTAATTCTAACCATATCTCCAAGTAACAGGAGCTTTCAAGTTGATAAGAATAAAATTGTTAAGTTTTATTTTATCCCTTGATTAAATAAAAAACCCATGCAATGGATTTTATCATATGACTCAAATTTATCATTTATTGTTTCTTTTTACATCCATACTAAGTATTTCTTTGTTCGCGAATAAAAATCGACCCAACTTGGTTATTATTTTTGCCGATGATCAAGGATATGGCGATTTGAGTTGTTTTGGATCGACTACAATAAAAACGCCCAACATTGACCGCATTGCAAAAGAGGGAAGGAAATTTACAAACTTTATGGTTGCTTCTCCGGTTTGTACTCCCTCCCGTGCAGCATTACTCACCGGTTGTTACCCGAAAAGAGTGGGTATGCATCAACATGTGTTATTTCCCAGTTCAACCAAAGGTTTAAACCCTAAAGAGTACACAATGGCTGACCATTTTAAATCGCTTGGGTATGCTACGGCATGCTTTGGTAAATGGCACCTTGGGCATCATAAGGAAGTCCTTCCAACATCAAATGGTTTTGATACATATTTCGGCATTCCCTACTCAAATGATATGAATCATCCTGATAATAAAGGAAAACCAAAAAGTGGAGCGGACGGAATGGATATCTTATGGAGTGATCCAGAATCCACTCTTACAAAATGGAAAACGCCTTTATTTGAAGACGAGAAGATTGTTGAATTACCGGTTGACCAACGAACAGTAACTAGGCGGTATACTCAAAAATCAATCGATTTTATAAAAGCAAATAAGGATAAACCCTTTTTTATTTATCTCCCTCATTCAATGCCCCATATCCCGCTTTATGTGCCGGATGAGATTCGAGACCCCAACCCCAAAAATGCTTACATAAACACGATTGAACACATCGATGCCGAAGTCGGCAGATTACTGAAAGCGATTGAGCAGTTAAACCTGAGTAAGAGTACATATGTCATATATACCACAGATAATGGACCATGGCTGTCTTTTCGTCATCATGGGGGGTCTGCGGGGCCATTACGGGATGGGAAAGGTACAACTTTTGAAGGAGGTCAGCGAGTTCCTTGTGTAATGCGAGGGCCCGGTATACCTGCAGGTACTGTTTGTGATGAATTGATGGGGACAATTGATCTGTTGCCAACTTTTGCTTCCATTACGGGAAGTCTTTTACCCAAGAGAAACAAGATCGATGGAATAGATGCAAGTGGTTTACTGACAGGAAAAGGGCAGTCGAAGAGGAATGAATTTATCTACTACACATCTCGTGGTGAAGCTGAGGGAATTCGGCAGGGTAGGTGGAAATTATTGATAAAGAAAAAAAGAGGTCAGGGGCAGGGGAAGAGAGAACTTTTTCTTTTTGACCTGCTGGAAGACATGGGAGAGACCAATAACTTGGCCTCCGAAAATCCGAAAATGGTAGGAAAGCTTGAACAAAGGATGGTACTACTCGATTCCGAAATTGAAAAAAATGCCCGTTCTCCTTGGTATAAAAAGTAGATCCACTTTTTAATTATTGTTCCTTTAATGATTTAACAAAGGATTGATGCGGATTTTTGAACTGCATCCACGAGGCGTTCAGCTTCTTCCATTGTATTGTAAAAGGCAAAGGAAGCTCTGGCTGTTGATGTAACCCCGAGTGATTCCATCAATGGTTGGCAACAATGGTGCCCTGTTCGAATAGCGATTCCCTCCGAGTCTAAAAGTGTGGCAAGATCGTGTGGGTGTACACCCTCGATAGAAAAAGAAATAACCGCAACTTTTTTGGCGGCATTACCATGGATTTTTAAACCTTTAATTTTTTGCAGTTCAGTTTGGGCAAATTGCAGGAGGGAGTCTTCATGTTGGGCGAGTTCTAGCATGTTCTGATTAGACAGGTAATCAATTGCGGAAGCTAATCCGATAGCTCCGGCTACATTGGGCGTACCAGCTTCAAATCTTTGGGGAGAGGGAGCAAAAGTTGTTCCCTCAAAGCTTACCTGATCAATCATATCACCACCACCTTGATAAGGAGGCATTGCTTGAAGCAGTTCTTTTTTTCCATATAAAACACCTATACCCATAGGACCAAATACTTTGTGACCGGAAAAAGCGAAAAAGTCACAATCCATCTTTTTTAAATCAAGTCGTGTATGTGGAATACTTTGAGCACCATCGACCACAACCGTAATATTTCTATCGTGAGCCTCTTTAATTATTTGTTCCACCGGATTAATCGTGCCAAGAGAATTTGAAATATGGCAGAGCGATAAAAGCTTAGTATCCTCTTCGCGAAGGAGTTTACTTAAACATTCCAAGTCAAGAGTCCCGTCATTCATTATCGGAGCCACTTTTATTTTAAGATTTTTTTCTTTTGCAACCATTTGCCAAGGCACAATGTTGGCATGATGTTCCATTTGGGTCAGGATAATCGCATCCCCGGATTTCAACTTAGATTGAGAAAAGCAATGGGCTGTAAGATTGAGTGCTTCTGTTGCCCCTCGAACGAAAATGATTTCCTCAGTACTTACATGTAACCAATCTGCAATAGTTTGACGTGCTTGCTGATATTCAATCTCCGCTTCCTCTGCCAATGCGTAAACTCCACGATGAACATTTGAATTTTGTTCCTTGTAATATTTCGCTAAGCAAGCAATTACACAATTTGGTTTTTGTGAAGAGGCCGCATTGTCTAAATAAGCTAAAGGTTTCCCTCGATTACTCTTAGATAAAATTGGAAAATCTTGCCTTATTCTGTCTACATTAAAAGTCATTTTAATAAACTTCAATGATTGGTAATTGAGCAAGATGGAAAAACTTCATGGAAAGTAGAGGAATGAGTACGGTGGCTAATAATAATGCTTCAACCTATATATTGCATTCTATTGCTTTCCGCAACAGCAGAAGAAAAAACTCTAGTTAAGATTGTAGGAATTGCCAGGTCGCTAAAAATCTTTCACCTTCAGATTTTCGAAAGGAAATTCTTGTTTCAACATATTCTCCATCTGGTTTTTTAAATTGAAAATGATGTTCCCAGCAATTCTCGTCTGGTTTTGTAAGAAAGATATCTTCTGGATTATGATCCGCATGAATTCGTGAGATAAAAAAGGAAGGATCAAGCAAGTCATATTTATCATACCCGGTAATTGCAGTTGCATTATCAGAAAAATAGGAAATGGATAATTGCTCGTTTTGAATTCTTGCCTCAAGTAATATTGTTTTAAGTGCAAAAAGGATATCCGCATTTTTAGCCAATTGAGTTCCCAATTTGAGAAAGATTTGTTCAACCGAATCTTGTTCAATGGGTTTCATGTAGGAATTCTCAACCCCATCTAGGTATTTTTTAATGGCAAACCGCATAATTTGAGAAACCGAACGATTTTGCCGGAAGGACTGTTTTGTTAATACTGTCTTTTCCTGTTCATCAAGGGATACGGATACCTGCGTTCTTTTTTTTGAATTACTTGGCATACAAAATCATAAAGTAACTAAATTTATTAAAAAAATCTAACTTATTCTTACACTGGGCACGAGAATAAGTTATTAATTAAAATTAGTTTAGAAAAGTATTTTCGCGTCAGGAAGAGCAGATCGCAAACGTTTTATTCCATTTTCGGTCACATCCGAATTCCAAAGGTAAACCTCTTGAAGAGTTTTAATTGACGCAAGGGTTTCAACGCTCTTGTCCGAAATTTTTGAACTTACTAAATTTAAGTAGGTCAGGTAGGGCATCTTACTAATATTTTGGATACCCCTATCGGTTACAGAAGTGTCTTTCAAGTTGAGCCAGGTTAAATTATTAAATTTCTTCACTTCTCCCAATACTCCATCAGTTACTGAGGTGCGGGAAAGATCAAGGTGTGATACATTATTCTTAATTCCAGATAGGGCACCGATAGCATCATCTTTGATCAAGTTTGGTCCGGAAGAGAATTCTGCCCGAACCATGGAATGTCTGGCTGAGAGTAAAGTGACCAAGGCTCCAGATTTTTGGGCTGCTTCCATTTGTGGTCTAGAAGGAGCTTTTAAACGTTTTGCCAAAGTATCAATTAATGACAGGTTAGAGTTGGCAGCATCGGTAACAACTTCAGCCTCTACTTCCTTAGGTTGTACAAAAGTATCAGATGGGTTTTCTTTTGCTCCCTCAGTAATCCACTGTTTGAACATATTGATCTCGTCTTCAGTGAGGGGTGCACCTTTGGGTGGCATAATTTCAGGATCGTCTGAATCTAGAGTAATGACTGCAAAAAGAGTACTTTCTTCAGCATTTCCTTTCTCAATTATGGTTCCATCTAAATTTCCTTTGATAATAGACTCATAGGTATCCAACCGAAGGCCTGCTTTTGGGTGAATAGTTCGTCCATTTTTAACATAAGGTTCGCTGTGGCAATCGAGGCATCGTTCTTCAATTAACGGGAAGATATGGTCATGAAAACTAATACCGTTACTCATGTCGCTCGCAATACCTGCTCCACCTGCTGAAGGCTTGGCTCCTTCTAAAATCCATCGTTTAATTACATCAATTTGTTCGGGACTAAGTGCACCACCTTTGGGAGGCATGAACATATCATCCTCTTCATCCATCGTGATAACTTCGTAAAGGTAACTATCCTCAAGATTACCTGCTTCAACAACCGTATTATCTAAATTACCCTTCATAACCCATTCATAAGTATCAAGACGAAGTCCTGCCTTAGGGTGTGTGGTCCGACCATTTTTCTCATACGGTGCATTATGGCAACTAAAGCAACGATCTTCTAAAATAGGTAACACGTGATTCGTGAAATCGATGGGTTCGTCTGGACCAGGTATTGCGGATACCTCTTTTGCAGCAGAGGCCAAACTTGGATCTTGTCCCAAATTAATGGGTTTGTAAGCAAAGAATGAACCGGGGCGTAATTTAGGTTTAGGTTTTGGAGCCGGCCTTAATACAACACCTTCGTTAGGTGAACCTGAATCTTTTGGAGTTTCCTCAACTGAAGGGGTGGGGGATGGAGTTTCCTTTGCGATCGAACGCGGGTCACCCTTAGGAACTTTACCCAACTGGGCAACTTGGATTAAGTATTTTTGGTCTTCGGCCGAAAGTTGTTTGAAGGGAACCGGATAGAATTTACTGTCTTTTCCTTGAATGTAAAAAGTCTGACCTTCATAACTTACGAGTCTACCTTGAAAGGCTTGCCCCGAAGCAGTTTTAAAAGTTCTTAGGGGTTCCAGTGCCCAAGTTTGGGGTACCAGTAACGAAAGAACAGCAACGATAGAAAACCAGCGTGCCGCCATCTTAAATTAAAAAGCAATTATGCCAACACATCCATTAAAGGAGTTCCGTCGTGGGCGACCGTAAAGGGTCTGCCTGAAGGGGAGTATTGAACATCATTCAAGGGAAGTCCCATTGCGTGAGCAATAGTGGCGTTTAAAGATGCAGGATCAATAAATTTACCCTCGGCAGGATTTCTTCCAACTTTGTCCATCTTCCCGTAAACTGTTCCACCTTTGACACCTCCACCTGCAAGAAATGCAGTAAAACCATAGGGCCAGTGATCTCGCCCATCGCGTGGATTAATCTTTGGAGTTCTACCAAATTCAGAAGTAAGAACAACCATGGTTTCCTTAAGTAATCCCCTCATCTCTAGGTCTAAAAGGAGAGCACTTAAAGCTTTATCGATATCTGCACAATTATTAGCAACAGCCTCAAAGTTATTATCGTGAGTGTCCCAGCCACCACGACTAATTTCAACATAGCGTACTTGATTTTCGACTAATCTACGGGCAAGTAGGCAACCCTGTCCGAAATTAGATTTTCCATAAAGTTCATGCATTTGCTCTGGTTCCTGAGTAATATCAAATGCCTTTAAATCCTCACTGCGCATAAGCTTAATTGCGTCTTTGTAGAGATCTGAATAGGCTCTTACCTGTTTTTGATCATATTGACTAAGGTAAGAGGCATTCATTTTCTGAGCCATAGCTAATCTTCCACCAAAACGGGTTTCGTCTAAGTAATCAGCAATCTTACTATTAGCAAGACCTGCGGATGGGTTACCAATGGGTAGAGGGCCATACTTGGACTCAAGGAAACCTGCACCGGCAGGATTAGCACCAATTTGAACATTTGACGGAATCGTGGTGTTGATATTACCGGAGAGTTTGGAAACCCAACTACCAAAGGTTGGGTGTGCAATAGTACCTCTTTTAAGGTAACTGGTATGCATCAGATAGCTAGCTTGTTCATGTGCACCCTGACTGGTAACCATTGTTTTGATAATGGCAGAGTTGTGCATGTGCTTAGCGGTCTCCGGTAAATTTTCGGATAAAAATACGCCGTCAGCTGAAGTTGCAATTGATTTAGTAGGACCTTGTATTTCAGGTGCATCTGGGTTTGTTCCAAAAGTATCCAAGTGAGACATCGCTCCAGACATGTTCAAATAAATTACATAACGAGCAGTTGCGGGCCGAGCACCTGGTTCGAGAGCATTTACATTATTGTGGATGTAAGAACCCGCCATAGGTAAAAGTCCAACACCCAAGCATGCTTTTGCAGCACTAGTTATAAACTCTCTTCTGTTTAATTCGTCTAGTTTGGTAATGTCTGATTTCATAATTATATTTCCCTTTTATATACTGTTAATTCTTATTGGACAAACATGAATTCATGGCTGTTAAGAAGAGCCCAAACAATGTCTTTGTGGTAATCTTCGACATCCAATTTTTTGATCATGTCTTTAAAATCTGTGAGTTCCCTTGTATTTGGTTTTCTTTGGAGGATAGCAAGAAAGGATAAATTAATTTTGTCTTCCATTGAGGAACCCTTTGCAATTTCATTTAAAGTAACGGATTTCTTATTGTTGACTAAGTATTTTTCGACATAGCCATTGATCATGGCCAGAACTTGGTTAACTGCAGCTTCTTTATGTGAAACTTGTATTTGATCTCTTGGGGATCCACCAAATTGAAGAATAAGGTGTCCTCTTGGTGCTGGATCTCCAACTTCAGCGGCACGTAAAGATTTCGTATCTCGGGTGGGTGTGCCTTTTCTTTGATACCCTTCTGATGTAGATGGTTTATTGGAGTTCATACCAGCATCAGCCATCATCATGTTACTATCCATAGCAGGTTGAGCCGCAGAGAACTTATTTTTACAACCATTACAGCAGAAAGCTACCGTTTCCCCTTTTGCATCTTTTGCGGTGATGTCAGGATCTGCTCTACGGTCAGGCTTGATTGGGCACATTTCATTTAACGGAGCAGCCTTCATGGAAGCCATCTCTGGTTTCTTCGCAGAAGCGGGTAAGGAAGCCATGAATTTATTTTTGCAACCATTACAGCAGAAAGCAACCGTTTCACCTTTTTCATTCTTTGCGGTTATATTCGGATTAGCATCTCGAGTTGTTTTTATAGGACATTTTTCATTAATAGGTGCCATTGGTTTGGAAGCCATGTCCATATTTTGGTTAGACTTCTTGGAATTATACCTTTCCATTACCTCCTTAAAAATATCCTCCGCTTCCATTTGAGAAAATTTAACAAATCGATCAAAGCCGTCTTCGGGAGTTCTGGAATTGATTCTAGTATCTAAATCAGGGAAGTTTAACCCGACTAGGGAATCCCAAAGTTGTTCGCCTGACATTCTTTCCATAACAGGCCCTTGGTAGAAGTAAGGTGCTGCACCTCGTTTTGGAAAGTCAGGGTTAGGACCAACAATTACCCATTTAACCTCGGGGGGCATGGTTTCGTCTTTGGAGTCCTTGGAATTAATCTCGCGTACAGGGGCTTCTCGCTGGAAGGTCTTGGTGTTGTAAATGATACGCAAAAATTCTTTCATATCGTAATCCAAAGCAACCATTAGTTTTTCTAAGTGTAACATCAACTTTGGATGAGTTGGAAGAGTGTCATCGTACATGTTGTCGACAGGTTCAATGAGACCATATCCAAAAGCAGTTTTCCATAGACGGTTTGCAATGACTGTTGAAAATCGTGGGTTATCTGGAGATGCGAGCCAACTCGCGTACGAAGCACGGGATCCTTTTTCTTCCAGATTTTCATCCAATTCAACAACCAGTCCAAAAATTGTTTTGGCCTCAAGTTTTTCACCTGGTTTTGCATTGTCGTACTGATAGTCATTGGGAAGTTTGATTTCTCCTTTGCCTAAATCATCTAAACCTGGACTAAGTATATCCTTAACATAATCAAAAGCTCTATTGATCTGATTTCTTTCCTCTTCATTTTCCTTCATCTCGGCACGAACCAATTTATTTAAAGCATTAAGCTGGTCGTTTCTACGGCTTACACTGCCAATTCCATGAGTGAACGCGGCCATTTCATAAAATTGTTTCTGAGTCCAGCGGTCAAAAGGGTGGTCATGACACTGAGCACATTCCAAACTTGTTCCCAGAAAGACGCGAACGGTATTAGCCATATTATCCAATCCCATGCCCTGATCCCGATAAAAGTAACCTACTGCTCCATTACCTCTCTCCCACATTGGACCTGTGGAAGATAACATCTCTTTTACCCACACATCATAGGGTTTGTTCGCAGCAATGGAATCCTTCAAGTAGCGTACAAATGGGTAGCCATCAGAACCTTGGTTACCAACGCGGGTCTTGGCCCGTAGAATGTCTGCCCAATAAATATACCAATTTTTGTTGTATCCCTCGGAAGCAAGCAACTTGTCAATAAGTTGTCCTCTTGCTTTTCGGTCTCGCTGAGAAAGGAACTCCTGGGTCTCTTCAAGTGTCGGAATTCTTCCAATAATCTTTAGGTATGCACGACGCAGAAAAGTCTCGTTGGAAATTTCTTTATTTGGCCGTTGGTTGTAAGAGCGTAATTTAGCTTCAACAATGCGATCAATAAACTGAGCATTAATTGCTAGATCCCGATCAGATAAGGGACGATTGAATGTAGGCAGGGCATCATGATTGGGCGGGAAATTATTTTTTACAAATGCTTGATCGTCTTCGGTGAAGATATCTAAGTTGATGCGAAAGAGTTGTTGATCTTTGGTACGTTTAAGCAAAACATCGCCATTTTCAAAGTATTTGATGACTGAACCATTTATTTTTTGTCCATTATTGGAATGAAAATCCCGAGCTGCACCAAAACTGAGTTGTGCCACAAGGAAATATAAAATAAAAGAGATAAAGAATGGCAGTTTTGTCATAATACAAATAATTTCATATTTTGTTGCGTGATAGGCAAGGAAAAATTTGAGATTTTTTATAAAAAAAAGCGTTATTTTCAATACGCAAATCACAAACTACATCACAACTGTTGCTCACTTTGGGCAAAGATAGAGAAATAGAAAGCAAATTCTGTGGAAATGGTTTAAAAAA
>JAOHKZ010000033.1 GCA_028101545.1 Opitutales bacterium
TCACTTACGCTCTCTCCTCGCAATGACAAACAGTGTGTGGTTAACGATATGCACAAAAAACCACTCCCCATCTTGTCATCGCGAGGGCTGAAAGCCCGTGGCGATCCACTGTGAACCAGTAAGCGAACAGACAAACCCATCCGCGTCACGCGAGACACGATGGATTGCCGCGTCTCTCGCTCCGCTCACTCCTCGCAATGACAAACAGTGTGTGGTTAACGATATGCACAAAAAACAACACTGCCTCACTTTTGTCATCCCTAGGCTGAAAGCCCGTGGCTATCCAATGGTTTTAAATAATCGAAAGTATACCCCGAAAGCCTACCACCATTTTGGCGTATCATAGTGAGCGAATCATGGGATAAATACAATTTATAGTACAAATTAGGAGGAGAAAAGCGAGAGTACGAATTCTACAAAACTTCAGAGAAGTAAGAAAGTACCATGGTTGCGAAAAGTGCGACCATGACAAGAAACCAACTAAACTCAGGGGTGCTGTGAATAATGTATACTCAATGTTGATAATTCTGAAAATCCCAAATTCATCCAAGAGGAATACTGGAATTTACTTTGTCATATTAGATTTCATTGGTCGTACTTTGAGGGTGACGAAGGTATGAATTTTCTGTAAGTTGCAGTTTCACTTTTTTTATTATGCATAAATTAGTATTACTTCGACACGGCGAGAGTCAGTGGAATTTGGAAAATCGGTTTACAGGTTGGCATGATGTCAACCTGACAGAACAGGGGGAACGCGAGGGCAGGGAAGCTGGCCGTCTGCTCAAGGCCGAGGGATTTGAGTTCGATATGGCGTACTGTTCCGTCCTGACCCGTGCCATTCGCACTCTTTGGCTGGCTCTTACAGAAATGGATCAGGTTTGGATTCCAGTTCATAGGGAATGGCGTTTGAATGAACGCCACTATGGATCACTTCAAGGATTAAACAAAGCGGAGACGGCAAAAAAATACGGTGACGAACAGGTTCTAGTCTGGCGTAGAAGTTACGATATTCCACCTCCACCTATGTCTAAGGATGACGAAGGCTATGCTGGGAAGGATCGCCGTTATGCACATTTGAGTGAGGATGATTTACCACTATCCGAGTGTTTGAAGGATACAGTTGATCGTTTTCTTCCCCTTTGGGAAAATACGATTGCTCCTCAGATTAAGTCCGGTAAGCAGGTTATGATTGCGGCTCATGGAAATTCTCTGCGTGCATTGATTAAGTATTTAGATGGGGTGACGGATGAGGATATTCTCGGCATGAATGTTCCTACCGGCATGCCTTTGGTTTATGAACTTGATGAAAATCTCAAGCCTATTTCCCGACAATATTTAGGAGATCCAGAAAAAGTAGCCAAGGCGATGGAGGCTGTTGCCAACCAGGGAAAGTCTAAATAATTGTTAGTATTTTACTAAGTCGATTTGCGTCTTCTTAAAACTTGAACAAAATTTCTAATATGGAAACGAGCCCCAATTCATCTGATAAGTTAATCCGTAAATATGATCCGAATTTTCAGGTTACCCCTGAATATCGGGATTCTCTCCCCGATGTACAGAATTCAGGTTGTGCGGAATTGGATGGGGCACGTGTACCCATTTTACAAGTTGGGATTTCGGGCTTTCGTTTACCCCTAAGTTATGTCGGGCCGGATGGTGAAAACCTAAACATTGAGACTGCGGTTACAGGAACGGTTAGCTTAGATGCGGATAAGAAAGGAATTAATATGTCCCGAATTATCCGTATCTTTTACGAATATAAAAATGAGACTTTTTCACCGGAGATTTTTGCTCGCATATTACGGGAATATAAAAACAGGTTAGATTCGAGGGAAGCACGTTTGAAAGCTCAGTTTTCATACCCAATGATGCAGGAAAGCTTACGAAGTGGACTCCAGGGATTTCAGTTTTATGATTGTTGCTTTGAGGGAATCATAGATCGGGCTGATCGGATTCGAAAAATTATCCATTTTGACTTTGTTTATTCCTCTGCCTGTCCCTGTGCTTCCGAACTTTCCGAACATGCCCGGGAAAAACGAAACCTGCTTGCAATCCCTCATTCTCAAAGAAGTAAAGCCAGGATCAGTGTGGAGGTCCACCCGGATAAAGAAATCTCTCTGCTTGAGTTGCGTGATCTTTGTATCAACGGTTTGCAGACTGAAACCCAGGTTATGGTTCGGCGTGAAGATGAACAGGCATTTGCCGAATTAAATGGTGCTAATGTCAAGTTTGTGGAGGACGCCGCCCGTCTGCTTTATTCTCAGTTGAATGAGGAGCCTAAGATTATTGATTTTCGTGTAGTCTGCTCTCATTTTGAATCTCTACATTCCCATGATGCTGTCGCAGTTCTTTGTCGTGGAGTTGATGGCGGATTTCGGGCTGAGTTTGAAGATTTTTCCAACTTAAACAGCTAATTATTTCTAATGTCTGATGTTCCAGTTCGCGATGAATCCGCGGATTCGGAAATTGTAAATTTCTCCCTTTGTAGAGACTCGAAAGAATTTCCCGCTTTATTCGAAGAGATTGAGAAATTGCTCCCTAGGGCATGTATTCGCAATCCTTATTTTTTTCCCGAGTGGATTGAATGTTGGTGGAAAAGAGTAGAGCAGGGTACAAAACCCTTAATCATTATTGCACGAAATGAGGCGAAGGAGTTAGAGGGTTTCTGGCCATTTGTGGAGAAACCCGCTGTTTTATGGTCCAGGGGGCTATGGCCCATGGTATACGACGAAGCAAACTATTTTGTGCCCATTTCTACGCAACGAGGAATAAAATCCCTTTGTGTTGGATTAAAGGCACAATTAAAGGAGTTTCAATTCTTTTGGATTCCTCTGATGAATGATTCATTTTGGAAGAAATACATGGAGCGGGAATGTGAAAACAAAGGTAATTTTCATCTCTCAAGAACACCTCGAAAGACATCAATTATTGAATGGGGTAAAGATACATTTGAAGACTTTTGGACTGGGAAAATGGGTGCAAAGAGTAGGAAGTCATTACGGTACGATCAAAAATCTCTTCGTGATCAAGGAAAGGTTGAGGTTGAGGTGGCCACGACAGAAAAGGATGTGCAAGCACTTTTACCAGGTTCCTGTCTGGTAGAAGTGAATTCATGGAAATCAGAGGAAATTACAGGTTTGTATTCCATCCGTGGAAAACGGGCTTTCTTTTTTGACCTGCTCCCCAAGTTGGCCCAAAAGGGGAGGGTTCGAGTGACTATGATTCGAGTAGACGAAGAACCGATAGCATGGGAAGTTGATTTGTTAGATCACGGTTTCTTAGGAGTTCATAATATATCTTTTGATCAGAGATGGAAAAAATTTTCACCCGGGAAACAATTACTTGAAATAAACCTTCGCCAAGCTTGGGAAGAAAAAAGAATTGTGGATTTTTTACCAGGAAATTTGGATTACAAAGAAAAAGTTGCTACAAAAGTGGAACCTGTTCGTGAATTACATTTGTTTAAAAAGTCTTTTCGTGGATTTCTGGCCTGTCGTTTGATCAAGTGGAATATGAAGGTAAGAAAAAAAATTCTTTTGCGGGCACAGCCCACGAAAGCAAGTGAATCACTTCGTAAGGCATTTGAAGCATAAGGTTGAGCTCTTTTCAATTGCCAATAAACAGCATACAGAAGAATATTTAATAGTGACTGACTTGACTCAACAATTACAGGACATGCGTGAGGAATACGATGGAGTACCATTGCGTAAGTCTGACCTAAGTGAATGCCCATTGGCTCAATTCTCGAATTGGTTATTGGATGCCCGACGAGCGAAGGTTGCCGATCCGAATGCTTGTAGTTTATCCACGGTGGATGAGTCAGGTGCTCCCATGGCCCGGGCAGTTTTACTTAAAGGATTGGAATTTGGGAAATTTTCTTTTTACACAAATTACAAAAGTCGAAAGGCAAAACATCTTGAAATTAATCCAATGGCCACGATGCATTTTCCTTGGTTCTCGCTGGAAAGACAGGTAATCGTTTCTGGCTCGGTAGAGAAAGTCTCGGTTGATCAGTCTGAAGAGTATTTCAATTCCCGTCCGTTGATGAGTAAATTAGGTGCATGGGCATCACAACAAAGCGAGTTGCTTGAATCACGTGAAACTTTAGAAAAAGCATTCCTGGAGGCACGAACAAAATTAGGTGAAGAGCCTGCTAAGCCGTCACACTGGGGTGGCTTTGCATTGAACCCTAAATCGATTGAGTTTTGGCAGGGGGGGCCCAATCGATTGCATGATCGATTTATTTATAAATTAGTAGCCGAGCAGAAATGGTCACTTAAACGCTATTATCCATGAAGAAAGAAAAAAGTATTGAAAAACCATTGGATGATTTACTTTCATTGAGAGGCAAGCCATTTGCCGATTGGAAGGAAGAAAGGAAGTATTTACGTGATAAATGGGGGGTGCAGGGCAGGCAAGTTGATGTTGAAAAACAGAATGTGAGAGAGACAAACGGGGAAAAAAATAAACGGGAGAATTAAATTAATGAGCTGGGAAAGTGCTGGAGATTTTGAGGATATTATTTACGAAAAAAGGCCGGGTGTCGCTAAAGTCACGATTAACCGTCCGGAAAAAAGAAATGCCTTCCGGCCCAAAACTGTAAGTGAAATGTATCAGGCCTTTCTTGATGCAAGAGAGGATTCCACTATCGGAGTGGTTCTTTTAACGGGAGCTGGTCCGCATACGGATGGCAAGTATGCTTTCTGTTCAGGAGGTGATCAAAGCGTGCGAGGAGATGCGGGGTATGTGGGGGAGGATGGGGTACCACGCCTCAATGTATTGGATTTACAGAAATTAATTCGTTCTATGCCCAAGGTTGTGATTGCCCTGGTTTCTGGCTATGCGATTGGAGGAGGGCATGTGTTGCATGTGGTGTGCGATTTGACGATTGCGGCGGATAATGCAATTTTTGGCCAAACAGGACCCAAGGTCGGTAGTTTTGACGGCGGATTTGGATCGGGTTACCTTGCCCGGATTGTTGGGCATAAAAAGGCACGTGAGATCTGGTATCTTTGTAGGCAGTACAATGCGAAGGAAGCATTGGATATGGGCTTGGTTAATAAAGTTGTACCGGTTGATGAATTAGAAAAAGAAGGCCTGCAATGGGCCAGCGAGGTGATGGAAAAAAGCCCTCTTGCTATCAGGTGTTTGAAGTCAGCTTTTAACGCGGAATGCGATGGCCAAGCCGGGATTCAGGAATTGGCAGGGAATGCCACTCTTTTATACTATCTCTCCGAAGAAGGTTCGGAGGGGAAGAAATCTTTTCTTGAAAAAAGACCGCCAAACTTTTCTAAATATCCTTGGTTGCCTTAATTTTTTATTTCTATGCAAATTTATCTTCATCAAAATAACCAGCAGGAAGGGCCTTTTACATTGCCCCGAGTTTCAGCTCGTTTGGTTTCGGGCGATTTGGATTCCGCAACGCTTGCCTGGCATGAAGGGTTGGATAATTGGTATCCGTTGAATCATGAAAAATGGCAGGCTCTTGGAATTGTGGCACCACCGCCCAAAGAAGAGGACCAAGTTCAAGAAAGCGTTCCGGTTAAGGATACGAAAGAAGAAGATCCGGTTTCAGATGAAGCGAATACCTTAGACGAAATTCCTGTTGAGGAATCCAGTGAACCTAAACAAGTTGTCGAGGAGAAAACTGCCGTTTCATCTTTTGCAGCTTATACGGAAGAGGATTTTAAACCACCCTCATTTGAGGAAATGGAAGAGCAAATGATTGAATTGCGTGCGAAGAGATCAGGTTTCCCTGAAGCTATTGGACGCCGTGCTCATGAGATTAACTTTAGGGATGAGGAAATCGAGGATGCCTGGCTGGTTGTGGAAAAAGCATTGGAGTCAGGAAAGAGTGAGGAAAAGGCATTTGCATCGCTTGGCCAAGCTATTTTATCAGCCGGTTTAAATGATCCCGGATTGGATGAATTACGGGATGAGGAACGCGATGTTGCAGACCGTATGTTAAATCTGCAAATGCAGTTGCGCAGGACTGGTGGAGGTAACAGGGGTAAAAAACCGGCACCCTGGAAAAAATGGGTTTTTCTTGGTTTTGTTTTAATACTTTTAGGTGGAGTAGTTGCAGCATTAATACTGGCGGATTGAGTTGGAATAATTTTTCAAAAAAAAGCATCCTTCGGAATTCCGAAGGATGCCAGTTTTAATAAAATATAACTATTTTTACTTACTTACTTTCATGTTCCCGCGCATGATGATGTGATGCCCGGGAAATGTGCAAACATAAGGATAATCGCCCGGGTTGGATGGTGCGTTAAATTCAATCACCTGTTCGGCACCGTGGTCAATTAGTTTACTTGCCCAAATGACATCTTCGCTAGCTGGAACGAATCCAACCGAGAATCCGGTTGCACCAAGTTTTAACGCCTCCATTGCCACGGCGTCTGCTTTGCCGGGATTGACCAGAACAATGTTGTGAGGCATGAAATCTGGATTGGTGAAGATTAGTTTAATCTTTTTGCCTGCTTTTACAGTCAGGTTAGGAGTGTCGTACTTCATTTTCTCCACAACTGTTGCAATCCGAATGGTGGTTAATTGATCGGTGTCTGATATAATTCCCGATTTTTGAGCAACTTCGATTTCTTCTTCCTCTACAACCAAAGAACCTTTTGCAGGATCTGCATTATACCAGTGGTGCTGTACAGTGAGAGCAGCCATACGTGCATGAGGGTGGGGAGATTTGAGTAGATCATTGAGAAGTCTTCCATTCCTGCGGTTATGCTGTTGGTGAACCCATAGAGCTTCCATAAGATGGTGGGCATCCTCTTTTTTCTTTGGGTTGAATTGCTTCATCCATTCCTGAGTGGCTTTAATAACTTCATTTGTGTCACGTTCACTTAATTCCACACGGGTGCGATGGCGGACACCGTCAACCGGGTGTTTCAGATTGTCCAAAAGTTTCCCAATGGATTGTCCATCAATTTTGACCGCTTTTTGGGCAGGTTTTTTGGTGTAACTGACCCGGAAGATACGACCGTGTTTATGATCGCGGTTGGGATCACGAACATTGTGCTGCATATGCCCAATGATTACATTCTGCCAGTCCGAAATGTAAAGTGCACCATCTTCCCCAAATATGGCATCGGTTGGACGGAAGTTTTTATCTCCACTAAGCATAAAACCATCTGATTCCTCGTCCTGCTTGGAGCCATCTGCTAGTAATTTGGTAACCTTTAACTTCTCACCGTTTGGTGTTCCCCAAACTTGTCCCAGCTTAGTTTCTTCTGTTACTTTCTTTGCGTCTTGACCGCGTCCAATAGTTTTAGTCAGTTCATAACCTCCATCTCGATGAAGCTTGTACTGCTTGATTCCGAGGAAACCAATAGAATTACAAATCAAGAAATCCCCCTGCATGTCATCAGGGAAATTAGAACTGGATAGAATTTCACAGGCCGGTACAGGGCGGACTTCTTTAGTCAGTAGCATATGCATCTTCCAGCTTTTTCCATCAGGTCGAACCTGATAGGACCGGCCACCGGTTCCGTCCGTGGCATATTGGTATCCCCAATTATCAAATGCCGTACCATGAGGATTAGGGCTGTTGCTGCCATGGAATGCAATCGTATGTCGACGAGGATCGAAGCGGTACATTGCAGAACTGCCGGTATTAAGGGATGGTCCCCATGGGTGTTCGTGGTTGTGTTGAAGGAAGACACCTGATTGCCAATAAATGCCTCCGTCCGGCCCGAAAATTAAGTTGTTAGCTGCATGGTGAGTATCTGAGGTTCCCAGTCCCTGAAGAATTACATAACGCTCGTCTGCTTTATCATCTCCGTCAGTATCACGTAAAAATAGAAGATCGGGACCGGATGTGACGAGCACTCCACCGTTCCAAAATTCAAAACCTAATGGATTGTGCACTTTTGCGAATTCAATCACACGGTCGGCTTTACCGTCTTTGTTATCATCGGGCAGAATGACGAGTGCATCATTCATTTCTTTCATGGGTTCCCACATCGGATAGGTTGGCCAAACTGCTGCCCAAAGACGACCCTTGGTATCAACCTGCATCTGTACCGGATTAATAATTTCAGGGAACTGGCTTTCGTCAGCGAAAATATTGACCTCGAACCCATCACGAACATCAAATCTTTTAACACTTTCTTTTGCACTAAGATAGTTCGGGTTTCCTTCTTTGCCCGCATTTGAACTCCGGCTTTTACCTCCGATGTTTGAAATAACGGTTATGGGCTTGGGTACATTACTGTCATCTATTTTATAGGTCTTACCCTGAGCGACTGCCCAAATTAATTTGTCCCGATTTGCAGTCATTACATCAAGCATAACGAGCTCATGCTGAAGTACTTCTGCGTTAGATTGGTCATCCACGAAACGCAAGTTTGAGCGTCCTCCCCAAATATCATTTCCGTCGGTGGCCCGGTATCGGTTATGCCAGGTCCAGTTCTTTTTGTGTATGGCTTTTTTAAGTTTAAGCAGGGAGGGCGATGAGGGTATTTTTTTACTAAGCAATTCTTGAGCGATAATATCTGCAAGTAGGCGATTTCCTTCCTCATTGAGGTGAGCACCATTAATGGTTAGCGCGATTTTATTCTGTTCAAATAGTTTTAGAGTCGGGTTGAAGAGATCAACATATTGAACGCCGGCTTCCTGGGCAGCATTTTTAGTAGCATTTGCATAAGCGGCAAGGTTTCGGTTATGAGCTTTCCCATTCGGCAGGTTACGATTTTGTAAATTTTGAAAGGCAATCGGGCTGAATAAAACAATTCTAGGAAAACTTTTTCCGTTTGGCTTGTAACTACGAATTTTGCCAACGAAATCAATCAGGAGGTTTTTGTGATTATCAGCATTTTTAGAACCGTCAAAGGATTCATTATATCCAAACATGGCAAATACAACATCTGCTTTAACATGCTGAAGGTATTGATCCATAGGTTTGAAACCTCTACTCCTTGGGTATTTGTTTGGACGATCACCGGAAAGGGACATATTACGAAAGGAAACATTTTGTCCTTGCAGAGCACTTTGTAAGACGGTTTCCATCCATGCATCATGTTGCATCCTGTCGGCCAATCCGCTTCCTAGGATCGCTACAGTGTCGCCTTTTTTAAAAGAGAAGGGCAGTTCGTCTTTGTATCCCTCCGGGACAACTGCATGTGCAGGAGCAGAGTCAGCAGTTTTGGGCTCTGGTTTTCCGTTGTATAGCAAATACTCAATTAGTAAGCGTTTCTTGAGGGTGAATTTTGTGCGTTGTGCACCTCTAGTTTTTCCACTTTTATAAATTTGTTTTCGATTTGAATCCAGCAATTGAACGGTGAATCCATCGAGACGTTTTTCAAAGTCTTTCCGGTTCCAAACTTCAACAGTGTCGACAGTAAATTCTTTTCCAAGGTCAACTTCCCACCATGGGTTTGTGGTACCGAAGCCATCGGTATGTGTCTGACCAGAGCCTCCCCAGTCTGGGTTTTTATTGCCGTCAATTCCACGTTCCGGAACACCACCTGCCCCGACGCTTGATTGCTTGGCTTTACCCTGGCGGGCAATATTTTTTCCTCCACTGAAGATTTCAACTTCATTTAATGTGAGAATTTTGTTGTCGCCTGGAATTTCAATTCTTAAAAATCGGGTTCCCTTGGGTGCTTCTTCTTTCGCAGGGCTTTTCTGAGCTTTTGGTTTAGCAGGTATGGGGCTGTCCAATTTAGCGTACATGGAAGGCTTTACTCCTTTAACCTCACCTTTATTCTTAAATGTGGTTGGATTGTAGGGTCCAACAAAGTCGATTTTTGAATCAGCCTTGATTTGATTTTCCAAACCTAATGTCCAGTACACTCCATTAATGATTAACCGACGGTAACCGGGATTTAAAATATCTTCCGATGCACCATAGAGCGATGTGAAAACCCGGCCTTTTTTTCCGTTTTTCCCTTTGTAATGACGTGTCCATTCACTTGCCATAGGGGGTTTTGTTTTATCGGGTGCCCCGTCTGCTTTCATGGTCATGAGTGGTTGGGCCATAGTAAGAATGTTCCAGTCTTTCTGTGCCTCCGCATTATAGCCACCAGCCTGTACATGTACATCCTTCACTCCACGAAGAATCGGGTTTTTCTTTTGCTTAGGTATAATCGAAATTCGAGTACTTTGCATATGGTTTTTGCCGTAATGTCCAACCCAGCTTTGCCCTAGAACCTGGTGACCAAATCCAGCCTCATAATCTTTACCGGTGTAGCGAAAATGGTATTTATAATAAGGGTCTTTCTCGTCCTTGTAATTAAATCCGTGCGTGGATGTCCGAAGACCTAACACGGGACCAGCACGGTTTAGATATTCATCAATATGTTTCATTTGAGCCGGAGGTAGGGCAAGGAATCGGGTGAAGATAACCATGCCGTCTGCTTTTTTAAGAACTTCAAGACCAGGAATATTTGATATACCACCCTGAATTTCTCCATTTTGATCCACTCCAAAAAGTACGGTGCAGTCAAAGCCGTGATGTACTGCGAGAATACGAGCAAGGGCAGGAATGGTTTCCTCTGCACGGTACTCATGATCACTGGCAATCAGAACGATGTGCTTTCCTTTTTTGTCTTTTCCGGATGCGGAATATTTGACTGAATTCCCTAGAAGGGCATTAGAAAATCCAATAAGGATTAAGATAGAGGAGAATAGGAAGGATACTTTCTTCATGTGTTATATCATTAATAAAATGTTCAGGCAGGAACAAAGTATTTTATCAAAACAACTCTAAGAGATTTTTACAGCCAAAACTTCCAACATTATAAAAAAGATTTTATGAGGTGCACAATTTCTAATAAATTTGTGGGAATCTTTTTTTTACAGATTATTATTTTGCTCCCTCCAAAAAAAGTGGGTTCGCATAAGGCGAACCCACTTTTCAAGAGTTGAAATTCTTAGTTTATATTAATTTGATCCATGTATTATTTGCATAGTTATAAACAATCTTGCTTAATCCAAGGGATGTTTCTGGAAAGAAAACCCAGCCGGTTCCGAGTTGGCCAAATGAGTAAGTCATATTTTCTAATTGATTGCTCATCCAAATCCAACCAAGTGTCTCATTAAATATCCATGTAGAGCAACCGTCTGGGCAAACCTGAGTGAAGCACCATCCCATCTCTGGTTGGTAGATCCATCCGTTCCCGGCGGAGAAGAAACTTCCTAAACCTGGCATTGAGTACCAATTCGGAGCAGATTCAAGTGCTTTAACTGTAGATACTTTAGTTATGTCTATGGAAGTATTTACTGGTATTTTATTTTCAGTAGCACCTTCTTGGGATTCATTATTATTTTCGGTGTAAGAACTTTCATTACCTAATTCTGTATCTGTACCAGATTGCTCATCCAAAAAAGAACTTACTGTCCATGAGGTAGTTCCGTTCCCCATTTTTGGGTGAAAGGAAAAGTTGGTATTCGGATTCAGGTGTGGCAGTTGACCTTTCCATTGTTCTAGTGTCATGATAGCAGCACTATTTAATTTTTCGGTGATGGACCCTTGGAAATTTTTGGAAGTTTTCTCATTATCCATTCTAAGGATGTAATTGGCTGACTTTTTAAGCTGTTCGTTAACTTCATAGACCATGTTCACGAACGCTTGTTCATTTTTTCCAGCGTTGTCAAGGTCGACTACTATGCCAATTGGGTTTACATGCTCCTGTATGGGTAGGTTTAGAACTGTCTGTGCAGATAGGTCTCCGTCACTAACTTCAAGTTTGATATTTTCCATTCCAGTAAATCCTGGATCTGGGAGATAGAGCAATTCATTACCGTTAATGAAACATTTTCCTTGTTTGGGTTGATCTTCTACCTTGATGGTTAGGTTGTCATTATCTGGATCAGTTACTTTAATTTCCATTCTGTAAGGAGTTTCTCTGTAACCTGCAGATAATGCTTTTAGGGTCGAAACAAAACTGGGTGCATCGTTTTTTCCAGTGATATTCAAGGTGATTTTTGCAGCTTTGCTTGTCAATTTACCATCCGTTGCAGTAACAAGGAAGAAATCGGAACCATGATAATTAGTTTTTGGAGTGTACTTGTAAGAAGGTCCGGATCCTGAGATTGAACCATTTTCAGGCTGGGCTACAATCGAGAAGGTGATTGAATCTCCATCTGGGTCAGAAGCAATTAATTTGATTGGTAACTTGCCATCTTCTTCTAGGGCGAAAGTAGCGTCCATTAATTGGGGCGCTTCATTTACAGGACTCACTTCAATGTTTACTAAACCAAGGTTTCCTTCTGCCATTTTATCGGATGCTCGGTAAGAAAATGAGTCTTTCCCGTAGTAGTTCTCAAAAGGGGTGTACTTACATTTACCATCTTTGCTTATTACTAAATTGCCATGTTTTGGAGCTGAAACCAAGCGGTATGTAATGGCATCATAGTCTGGGTCTGTAGCGTTTAATTCAAATTGAACATAGGTTCCTTCTTCCGTTTTAATTATCGAATCAAAGGCAATGGGCGTATCGTTTACTGCTTCAATTTGAAAAGTAATTAATGCTTCGGATTCTAGTTTTCCGTCACTGACTGAAAAGCGTAGAGTATCTTTTCCATTGTAGTTGGTATCAGGAAAAAAGATCCATTTATTTCCCTGATTATGAACATATCCATTTTTTGGTTTTTGAACCAACTGAACTTGAACTCTGTCTCCTTCCGGATCTCCATATTTTGGGGTGATAACAATGAGTTCGTCTTCTTTTCCGGAGATAGTCTCAGATTTGATCCAGGGTGCATCGTTTACTCCATCAATGATAAATGTGACTTTAGCAGTGTTACCTTCTTCCTTTCCGTCTGTAGCTTTGAATGATAATTCATCTTTTCCAAAGTAATTTGTATTTGGAATATAGGTGAATGTCTTTCCATTACCTGTTACTTTTCCGTTTTTGGGAGAATTTGTAATGATGTAACGGATTGAATCTCCGTCCGGATCAACTGCATTGAGGGTGAAACTTTTTTGAGTGTCTTCCTTCAGTTGAACTGTGGATGAGTGAGCAATAGGTGCCTGATTATTACGAACAAGAAGATTAACTTTAACAGGGAAGTAAGGAGTTTTGGGATCATTACTCTCGAAGCGAACTTCAGCTGTGTAATTCCCCTCAGCTAAGTTTTCTGTATCAATAGTAAGTTTTAAGTTTTCTGTCCTGGCTGCAAGTACTGAGCCTTGCAGTGGAGTTCCTGTTATCCAAGTAGATGAACCTCCTTCTGCTACCCATTTTAGCGAGTTTGCCATAAGTTTCCAACCGTCTGTATTTTTATCCCAACCTTTAGAAGAGATGTTATTAGAGACCGGATAGAAGTTCAAACCTACGACCGTGACAACATCATTACGGCATGCAACAAGAGGGATTCCATCCTGCCATTTGGCAATTAGAGAAGAACCATTTGTAACCGCTTTTTTATTAAGCCTGAAGTATCCTTTGAAAGTATTGAAGTCTTTGAGAATAGGATGATTTTTTTGTAATACATCACCCAGATAATTCCAGTTTCTTCTATCTGTAGAACTTGAGCTAAATACTCCGTATTTCTTTGTTATCCAGCGACCTTGTAAGGGTCTTGTAGAACTAACTCTTGTGGATGACTCGAACACCATAGTTACTACTCCACCCCCTTGTTCCGCATAGCCAGCTAGATTATCTCCCATTTTTTTACTATCTCGATATTTGAAATTATTATATACAAGAACCGAATCAAATTTCTTTAATTCATTTACACTTGGAGTTACAACACGAGCGTCAATGATCGTGACTCCGCTGAAATGCTTTGTGTCCAATAATCCATTTGCAATATCCTTATTTTTCGAAATGGTATTTGCTCCGATAATCGCTACCTCAAGTCCATTATTTTTGCTTTGTGATTCCATACGGAAAGCTGGTCTTTTGTTCAGGTTAATTGGCGAAGATGCTTCACCATCGGCCGGTAGGCCTGGATCTATGAATTCAGGAGCACGTCCTTCCTTATTGAAACCTTCAACTAGGCTGGCGAAGTCATGGGTTCTAGAGCGATTACGATTAGTCTCCACAATGGTTGCTTTCCACACTGCGGTAGCATCTCCAAGGTTACGAATAATAATGGTATCAGTATCATTTTTATTCTGTTCCATCGTTTTGGAGATTTCAACAGGATTGAAAGTAAGAACTGGAGGTAGGATTGCCTCGACTGAAATCGTTACCTGAGCACTTGGAGTCTTCGGATCATTTGAAGAGATAATTATATTATCTTTTAATATTCCCTTGGATAAGGGCTTTGTTTTGATTTGTACGATTGATTTCGTGCCTGGTTCCAGATTAAGACTGGATGGTGTGGCTGAGAATTGCCTGTTGTTGGCACCGATCTTAGTTACCTTTAGGAGATCAGTTCCTTGGTTGGAAATTTCAAATGCCATGGTTTTCTCATTTCCAATCCATACTTTGCCGAAGTTAATACTTTTCTGACTTAGGTTGATTTTGGGCTCTCCAATGATCTTCACATGAACAGGTAATTCTAGGCTTTTTGCCTTTGGGTCGTTGGTTGTGAATGAAGCGATTACTTCTTTTTCCCCAGCTTTTAGTTCAGTCGCGTCAACTGTAACATTTAAGTTAGCTGTTCTTCCGGCAGGTACGGTTCCTTTATTTGGAGAGACTGTGATCCAGGTTGAGCTCACACCGCCGAGTGACTTGGCAACATTGAGTCTGCCTGCAGCCATCATTTTTCCTTCGAATGCCTTAACCGGATCAACAGAAGACATGATTGCTTCTTTAACTTCTGCATATCCTGCATTCGGATTAACCGCAAAAATAAGGGCGGCTGCACCGGCAACATGAGGAGTTGCCATGGAAGTCCCACTCCAACTGGCAGTTTTGTTGTTTGGTAAAAGACTTAAGATTCGAACGCCAGGAGCTGCCAAATCTACGCTATTTTTTCCATAGCATGAGAAACTGGCAAGACGGTCCGAGCTATCGGATGCGGCTACTGAAATAATATTTTTACAATCATAGCTTGATGGGTAATGAGGAGAGCGGTCATTATCTTTTCTTGAATTTCCAGCAGCGGCACAAAAAACCTGTCCTTTCTGTCCCGCTTTTTCAATGGCTGTTTTGAGTGCGCGGCTTTTTCCTCCTCCTCCCCAGCTGTTGTTGCTGACTTTGAATCCCATGGCCGAGGAGTAGGCAACCGCATCAATCGCATCGGATGTACTGCCGGATCCTTTGTCAGATAGGAATTTTAGTCCTGCCATCTTAGTGTGCCAGGCAACACCGGCGATTAATTTTCCATTGTTGGTTGCTGCGGCAATGGACCCGGCAACATGAGTACCATGACCGTTTCCGTCCATAGGATCATTATCATTATTACTAAAATCCCAACCGTAGATGTCATCAATGTAGCCATTGCCATCATCATCTTTTCCATTATCTGCAATTTCACCCGGGTTTATCCAAATATTTCCCTGTAAATCGGGATGTCTGTAGTCTATTCCCGTATCAATAATTGCCACGGATACTGCGTGTGAACCTTTGGTCATCTTCCAAGCCTCTGCAGCTTTGATTTTTGGAAGTGCCCATTGCTGGGAAATAAGCGGATCATTCGTGTTAGCTGTTCGATTGACAATATAATCAGGTTCGACATAGGCGACTGCAGGATCTCTTGAGAGCTTTTCGGCAACGCTTTTTAAACTTTCATTGCCATTGGTTTTTACGAGTGAAATATTCATTCCATCTAAAGCCAACTTTCCACTACCTGGTGTGCGGGCTTTTCCAAGAGTTCTTTCAAGAGTAACACTAGTATTCAATCCTGCAAGATTTGCAAAAGTGGTATGTCCATCTTTAAAACCAACAATTAATCGATCGGCTTGGTGGTTCGCGAGGAATGGATCCACAGCTTTTTCGGTTGATTCAGCAGGGTTTATTCTCGAGGCAAAAGATTTTGTTCTAATTCCATTGTATTCATAAGTTCCTGCTGCTTTTCCTTTCACATTACTCATTTGTACAACCTTGGTTGTTTTTTGTCCTGCTGCTACCGTAACCGTTAGCTTTTCAGGATTAAGAGTTAGAGCAGGACTCGCCAGTCCACTTCCAATAAGTGTTAAAGGGGTGGGGGAATTGTCAGCATTTGATAAGAGCTTGGCATTGACCCGTAGGGAGCCAGCATTTTTAGGGGTAAATTCCACTTTCAAATCCATTGATTTGCCGGCTTCAATTTTCTGGTATGAAAGAGTTCCAGTAAATACATTCATAGCCGATTCAAGCTTTGATACATCGATTTTTGTATTCCCCAGATTTCTGACTTTAACGATTTTTGAAACTTTTTCTCCGACTGGGATACTCCCAAAGTTTAAAGTAGCGGGTTCAAGAATGATCTTTTTAGTTGGAGTAACAACAAGGGTTACAGGCACCTCATCTTCTGGGTTTAATGGATCATTACCACTAATTGAAAGGGTTGCCATGTATTTGCCGGCAGGCATTTTAGAAGACATTACAGTGAAAGGAACCACACTTGTTTTACCAGCCGCAACGACTCCGTTGTGAACAGATGAAGTTAACCATCTTGGAGAGGTTGAAACTCGGATGGTTGAATCCGAAACAACCTGTTTATTATTATAGGCAACCAAGAGCCCGGTATCTGCTGTTTTGTTCTGTATTCCCGTAGTTGCTCGATCAACAAGGCCATTCATTTTTTCATAATGAAAGTAAATGGTTCCATTTTTATTGAGGGATGCCTGAAAGGTGAACTCACCCAGTCCGGCAAAATCCTTTACCTTGTTCCACTGGATGAGAAGTTCATCTTGGCTTGTTTTGTAGTAAATATCTCCTCCTCGGTTTGGAGCAAGATCCATGGCGAAAGGGGAAACTAAATTACCGGGCATCATAGAAGAGGGAAGGGGGAAGTGCCCATGCATGTTCGAACCTTTATCAAAGGTCAGATATCCATTTGAACTTATGTAGGCTGAGTTGAATTTTTCACCATACAATTCGATACTGAAAGGCATGGCAACCCGTGCATATCCGTCATCAGTTTTTGATAATGTATCCAGGCGTTTACCAGTCTTGGAAATATCAATCCACTGGTGCTTTGGACCAGTGGCATCCAAGTTGTCCTGCCATGAATATCCCTGCCGGTCAGGACCGCCACCCATTTTGGAAACGGGTATTCCTTTTCTTTCATCAACCTGTCCCTTGCTCAAAGGAGTGAAGTGGGAAAGGTCAAAAATTCTTTCTTCAGTGAGTGATTTGCCTCCCTTTTGAGTAGCACCTTCAAGATTCCAGTTGAGTGGGCTTCCACCTTTATTGGAAATATAGAGCGAAAGGTTTTTCTCCTTGTTCATTAACAGATTGGTTGAAAAAGAGTTAGGGGTTACGACCATGGAAGGAGCAATCATTCCGGATCCATTAACTGAATAATTTCTTACTTTCAATCCGTTCTCGTCAGTAAGTATGGTTGCAGAGCTGGAAAGTTTGCCTGATTTTGTAGGAGTGAAGAAAAATTGTTCCTCTAATTTTTCGCCACTATTTAAGACTAGGGGAAGTTTCAAACCGTGCGTGAATACAGAATTATCAAAGGCGAATTTTCTGATAGTAATTGGACTGGTGTCTGCATTACTGATTGAAATAGTTCTTTTATTTGCCTGTCCAATAAATGTATTTCCAAAATTAAGAGTGGATGGACGGAAAACAAGACCACCTTTTTCACTCAGTTTTTGGGCGGTTACTCTTATTTTCTTTTCAGGTGTTTCTGGATCATTTGAGCTAATAAGAATATTTGATTCCTCGTACTCAGATGACATTTCTTTTTCATTTCCGATTGCTTTAATTTCTATTGTTTTGCCCGCTTGAAGAGTACCTTTGGGTTGCGTGTTATTAGTTGAATAATAAATGATACCATTCCATTTCCTCCCTTTAAAAATCGAACCGCTTGACGATGGGGAGGTACGACTTGTTCCATAACCAACTAGAATCGAAAGATTTTCATCTTTTCCAGCTATAGCTCCAAAAGTTTCCTCGCTGTATTTTACTCCATGTTTTTCATGAGAAAATAAAAGGGTGTGCTCTCCTTGTGCTAGGGTGAAGTCGGTTTTGAAAGTCTTTTGGAAAGATCCCGTAGTTGCTTTAATTTTATCTGATATATCAACATCAGTTGTTAGTCTATAAAGTTTTGTGCCATTGGGCGAAACATTACCTGTTGCAACGAGTTTCCATCCACTTTTTGCTATAATAGCCTCTTCTATTTTTCCGCTTCTTTTCCAAACTTTGACTTCTCCAGCTCCTTTAAAATGTCCAGTTAATGAAGTAATATTAATCCCACCGGTTGCATCTACATTCAGTTGGAGGAAATTACCATTTTGTCCATTACCGCCGGCAAATGTTGTCTTTAATTCTTTTTTGGAAATTTGCTCTTGAGAATAAATCCAATTTTCTCCTTTAGGGAACTTTACTTCATATTCTAAAGCACCATTGCCGCTATTAGTTAGTGAAAAAGCCTTCGTTTTAACCTCATCATCTTGAAGTTTAAAATTTAATTCATCGGGGGTGACCAATAATTTAGGTGTCGTAATAACTTCTGCAACTAAAGGAATTAGTAAGCTGGGCTGGTTTTTGGCATCACATGAAATATTTAGATCACTCAAATAGTTTCCCGCTTCATTACCTGTAAACTGAATACTTCCCTTGAGCTGTTCTCCCTTTTTTATTGTTTTAGGAAGGCTCAGATTAACAGAATAATTTTTTAATCCAACAGTAGCTCCAAAAATAGTTACAGAGTCAGTTCCGAAATTACTTATTGTAAAAGAGAGTACTTTGGGATCTCCCTTAGAGTTTTTACCAAAGTCCAACATACTAGGGTTTACCGAAAGATTTTTTTCTGTTGGTGGCTTTGTTGAAAGGGCTTTATTGATATTTAGGATTCCTCCTGTTACGCATTTTTCTTTAAGAAGTGCTTCGTTATCGGTTGCATTCATTAATGCATTTTTTACCTGAGCGACACTCCATGTTGGGTTTGCCGATAAAAGGAGGGCATAAGCCCCGGATACATGAGGTGCAGCCATGGATGTACCCTGAAAACTTGCATATTTATTATCGGGAATCGTGCTTAAAATCTTCACGCCGGGGGCAAAAAGATCGACACTTGATTTTCCGTAACAGGAAAAATAAGCTTTCTTACCAAAATGGTCAGAAGCACCTACCGAGATTACATTTTCAGACTTGTAGGATGCAGGATAGCTTGGACTGGAATCATTATTTCCATTATGATTCCCTGCGGCAGCCACAAAACCAATCCCTTTTTGATCTGCTTCATCAATGGCCCGTTTCAAGGTGCTTGAATAGCCTCCGCCTCCCCATGAGTTGGATGTTAAATTTACTCCAATCTTGGTTGCATATGTTACTGATTTAATCGCGTCTGAAAGATAACCTCCGTCATTACCAAGAAATTTAATACCTACCATCGATACATTCCAGCAGACACCAGCAACGCCTTTCCCGTTATTTCCAACTCCGCCAATCGTGCCGGCACAATGTGTGCCATGTGAGTCATCGTCATCCGGATTGTTGTCATTGTTGTAAAAGTCCCAGCCATGGACATCGTCTATATAACCGTTGTTGTCATCATCTTTTCCATTACCCGCAATTTCATTTGGGTTAGTCCACATGTTGGCTTTTAAATCTTCATGGTCACGATCAATTCCTGTATCAATAACACCGACAAGAATATCTTTACTACCAGTGGTGATTTCCCATGCTTCTGGAGCGTCAATATCTTTATCCTTAGTTCCGCCAGTTTGTCCTTCATTATTCATTCCCCAGAGGTCATGGAGTCTAGTGTCGTTTGAAAGCTTCACGGTAGTAAGAAAATAATCAGGTTCTACTTCTTCAATAAGATCTGTAAGGCTTTGAACCGCTTCTTTTTTGCTGAAGTGTAATTCAATCGTTGGTTCTTCTTTAATTTTTACTAAATACGCATTATCTCCAACGGATGAACTTAATTCACATCCCATTTCATTAAGTCTTTGTTGGAGGATTTCTTTTGGTAGAAAAGGTAAAAACCGGACAATAAAGTGGCCGGCAACTTGAGCTTGTGCTGATTCGACTATTTCTTCCTTTGGATTACTGAAATCTCCTATTTCTTCCAGGATAAGGAGTGGGTATTTAAAAGTTGTTCGGATAAGAGATAAGCGAGTCTGTCTTTCCGATGCTTTTTCCTGAGGAATTATTTTTGTTTCCTCAACGGCCAAAGCATTTTCTTCAACAACTTCTTTAATTCGATTAATTAGTGGGTTTTTACTTTCTGGTTCTTGTTCATCAGGCTGATTATAAGTTTGAACCGCTAAATTGTTTTTAGAAGTAATTTGTTTTGGATTAGAATCCGAGACTTTAGATTCTAAAACTTTATTTTTTTGTATTTGGGTCAGCTTTACTGAGACCTCGTTGGATGATTTGATTTCCTTATTACTTTCTTTGAGCAAAGAAAACCCAATCAAGATTAAGAAGAGTAAGAATGATGCGATAATTTTTTTCATAGGATGCTTGTGTGTTTAATATGTAAATACACTAAATACTTAAATATGTAGATATGCAAGAATTAAATAAAAAAATATTTTTCAGTCGCTTGAGTTGTAAAAATTAGAAAAGAGTCAGTTTTTATAAACTAAAGAGAAGACTACGGTACTCCTGGGTATCTTTTTTAAACTAATTTTTCTGTTCGAGGAACAGGTTTACATAACTCTATTTTATGATATTTTGAAACTAAGAGGATCTTACCGATTTTGTACGGGGGGCATTTTCTGTGCAAACGAACAATCTGTTTGCTGAAGTTCGCTAATAGTTTTTTTGCGTAGTTTTCGCAGGAGTAACAAGTGATTTTTCCCGATGGCCAGGTTCTTGATTTCATCGGGGTCATTTTTCATGTCATACAGTTCCTCGGTTTCACCGGGTAATAAGTTTCGAATATATTTATATCGATCCGTACGCAGGGAGACCCACCACGGTACTCTTTGTTTCTGATAGATCGGATCGTCTTTCATATCTATAACCACGTTGCAATCTTCGCCAAAACTCATTCCTGTATGCGCGAGGAGAAGGTGAGATTTCCAATCTTTTCTTTCCGGTTTAGTGAGTAATGGAGTCAGGTCTCGCCCATGCATTTTCCAAGGAAGTTCGAGTCCGGCAGTTTTAAAGAAAGTGGGAACTAAATCCGCTCCACCCACCGGTTTTGTACAAACTTTTCCCGAGGGGAACTTTTTGGGCATACTTATAATCAAGGGGCCCCGAATGGTTCCATCGTAGGGAGCAAGTTTCATTTGGAATCCTTTTTGTCCCCAGGCTATTCCCTGGTCCGACCCGTAAACGATAAGAGTGTTGTCGTATTGCCCCGTTTCCTTAAGTGCCTTTATTAGTTTTCCCACTCCTTCATCAATCGCGAGCACACCCTGGTGATACTGTCTTTCCAAAGAATGGATATCTGTGCCATGGATAAATTTTCCGCTGACTGTTCGACCGGAGAACTTTCCTGACTTAAGCATCGGGATACCATCAGGTCCAGGAATCCATTGTTCTTTTGTCCGGGAATATTCAGGTTTTCCGTTCCGCGGTGGGTAAATATCTTTTGGAATATCTACCTTTGCATTTGGGTAATGGTCAAAATGTCGCTTTGCCGGAGTGAATGGTCCGTGCACTGCACCATAACAAAGCCATAAATAGAATGGTTTATTTTTTTCTTTTCCATGCCCTCCACGAATATATTCTTCAGCCCATTTTGTGTAATTATCAGTAGAGTAGCCTTGGGTCATAACCGCTTTTTTACCATTTGTTTGAATTAATTGTTCTTTGAAATAGTTTCCTGAGTTTTCGGGGAATGCGGGGCGGTTCCACACTTTTTGAAAATCCCAGTCCCTTCCAAATCCATTATCAATCCCAGTATGCCATTTGCCAATTTGTACGGTTTGATATCCATCTTCCCGAAAGACTGAGGGCCAGAAAGGACAATCTTCTGAATTGTAAACGCTACCTGGATATTTCCCCTCCATCCGCATTGATTTTACTCCATATGATTGATGTCCAGTTAACAGGGTTGCCCGAGCCGCCATACACCACGAACTCATGTAGCAATGAGCAAATCGAATTCCGTCCCGAGCCAGGGAATCAATATGAGGAGTCTTTA